>JBILAR010000051.1:0-23002 GCA_044354115.1 Pseudomonas sp.
CGGCCTTGGTGCCCAGTCGACGATGGCGTCGAGCACATGGTCAACGCCGAAGTTGCCCAAGGCCGTACCGAAGAACACCGGAGTCATTTGACCATCGTAGAACGCCTGTTGATCGAACTCGTGGCAGGCGCCCTGGACTAACTCAAGCTGCTCAATAAAGCGCTCGTACTCATCGCCCAAGTGCGCGCGGGCCTCGTCGGAATCCAAGTGCTGGATGATCTTGGTTTCGGTGCGCTCATGGCCGTGGCCAGCGGTGTAGACGATGATGTAGTCGTCTTTGAGGTGGTACACGCCTTTAAAGTCGCGGTAGCAGCCAATCGGCCAGGTGATAGGCGCGGCCTTGATTTTCAGTACCGCTTCGATCTCATCGAGCAGCTCGATCGGGTCACGAATATCGCGGTCGAGCTTGTTGATAAAGCTGACGATCGGGGTGTCGCGCAACCGGCAGACTTCCATCAGGGCGATGGTGCGCGGCTCAACGCCTTTACCGCCATCGAGCACCATCAGCGCCGAGTCCACGGCGGTCAGGGTGCGATAGGTGTCTTCCGAGAAGTCTTCGTGGCCCGGGGTGTCGAGCAGGTTGATCATCTGCTCGCGGTAGGGGAACTGCATCACCGAGGTGGTAATCGAGATGCCGCGCTGCTTCTCCATCTCCATCCAGTCGGACGTCGCGTGGCGGTCGGATTTACGCGATTTCACCGTACCGGCGATGGCAATCGCCTTGCCCATCAGCAGGAGTTTCTCGGTGATGGTGGTCTTACCCGCATCGGGGTGGGAAATAATCGCGAAGGTACGGCGCTTGGCGACTTCTGCGGCCTGCTTGCTCATGCTCGGAAAACCTGTCGACTGATAGTCGCTTTGTCAAAAATGGCGGCGATTATAGCGGTAATCGTTAGCCAAGCGGCGGCCGGTTAGCGGGCCAATAACCCTGGAATGTGCAGCATTTTGTAGCGCTATGTTTTAAATCTAAAACAGTCAAGCACTAAATCGACTAATTGACCTTGGAGTGGCAGTTTTTGATTGATCTAGAGGGCTCATGTGCCTAAAGTTCGCGCCCGAACGCTCATGCTGGAAACGATCCATGCGGCTCAAGCACTGAGAATCTGGCCAATGTCTGCCGCGCTAGCGACGACCTTGAACAGATTCTGCCGACGAGAGATTCATTCTCGGCAACATTCCTTGAGAAGTAGGCGAACCAAAGTGGGGATACAGATACAGGCGTTCGCGGCTTCTTAATTGAAGTCACCCCTTTCGAGCACGGTTAGCCGTGTGTTTTGCCCATTTGGAGTGCCCAGCATGCCGATCAAGATCGAAGACTATTACCCGCTCGCCACCTTCAACAAAATGAAGGCCTTTGCCGATAAGCACGAAACCCCGTTTGTGGTGATTGATACCTCCATTATCAGCCAGGCCTATGACGACCTGCGCGCCGGTTTCGAATTCGCCAAGGTGTACTACGCGGTTAAAGCCAACCCAGCCATCGAAGTTATCGAACTGCTGCGCGACAAGGGTTCGAGTTTCGACATCGCCTCGATCTACGAACTGGATAAGGTGCTGTCTGCCGGCGTTAGCCCAGACCGCATGAGCTACGGCAACACCATCAAAAAATCCAAAGACATTCGCTACTTCTTTGAGAAGGGTGTGCGCATGTTCGCCACCGACTCGGAAGCCGACCTGCGCAATATCGCCAAGGCTGCTCCGGGCGCGAAAGTTTATGTGCGCATCCTCACCGAAGGCTCGACCACCGCCGATTGGCCGCTGTCGCGCAAGTTCGGCTGTCAGGCCGACATGGCCATGGACCTGCTGATTCTTGCCCGTGACTTAGGCTTGGTGCCGTACGGCCTGTCCTTCCACGTCGGTTCGCAGCAGCGCGACATCTCCGCGTGGGATGCGGCCATTGCCAAGGTTAAGGTGATCTTCGAGCGTCTGAAAGAAGAAGACGGCATCGTCCTCAAGCTGATCAATATGGGTGGCGGCTTCCCAGCCAACTACATCACCCGCACCAACAGCTTGGAAACCTACGCCGAAGAAATCATCCGTTTCCTCAAAGAAGACTTCGGTGATGACCTGCCAGAAATCATCCTCGAGCCTGGCCGCTCGCTGATTTCCAACGCCGGCATTCTGGTTAGCGAAGTGGTGTTGGTGGCGCGTAAATCGCGCACCGCCGTGGAGCGTTGGGTGTATGTGGATGTGGGCAAGTTCAGCGGCCTGATCGAAACCATGGACGAGTCGATCAAGTTCCCGATCTGGACCGAGAAGAAAGGCGAGATGGAAGAAGTGGTGATCGCCGGGCCAACCTGCGACAGCGCCGACATCATGTACGAAAACTACAAGTACGGCCTGCCGCTGAACCTAGCCATCGGTGACCGCATGTACTGGTTGTCCACCGGTGCCTACACCACCAGCTACAGCGCGGTGGAATTCAACGGCTTCCCGCCGTTGAAATCGTTCTTCTTGTAAGCGCTACCTCGGCGTCACCAAACCCCAGCTTGCTGGGGTTTTTGCATTGTGCGTGGAGAATTGCTGGCGCGGTTGGCACGCTGAGCCACCGATCGGCGCTGTTAATAGTAGGGCTGCGCGAAAGTTCCTGCGGCAGGGAAATTATTTTGCAATAAATCGTAAATAATTCACACATAGCATTAATTCTCAAATAGAATCGCGCCGCATCCCAATTGAGATTGATTCCTATGCGCGATAAAACCTTCTCCACCCGTCTGCCGCAGCGCCGTTTACTGGCCACGGCTATCGGTTTAGCCATTGCTTCTGCCAGCGGTTTTACCCTGGCTGCTGAGCCAAAAGCTGCGCTGAAATTGGACAGCCTGACGGTGGAAGGCAAGCAGGATCAAGAAAAAAGCTACAAGGTCGAGCAGGCGTCTTCGCCGAAGTACACCGCACCACTGCTGGATACCCCGCAGACCATTACGGTGATCCCGGCAAAAATGCTCGAAGAGCAGAAGGCCCTGAGCCTGCGTCAGGTGTTGTCCAACGTGTCTGGGATTACCTTTGCCGCTGGTGAAGGCGGTGGCGGTCTGGGCGACAGCATTAATATTCGCGGTTTCAGCGCCAACAACAGCATTCTCATCGATGGTCTGCGCGACAGCGCGCAGACCAGTCGCACCGATACCTTCAACCTCGAACGGGTGGAAGTGGTCAAAGGTCCCAACTCGGTGTACTCCGGTGCGGGCAGCAGCGGTGGCACGATCAATCTGGTCAGCAAGGAAGCGCGTCTGGACAGCTTCACCAAGCTGGGCGGCGGCCTAGGTACCGCCGGCTACCAGCGCCTGACCCTGGACACCAATCAACAACTGGACGGTGTCGACGGCGCGGCGTTTCGCCTGAATCTGATGGCCCACGAAAATGATGTGGCCGGCCGCGATGAGATCAACTACGAGCGCTGGGGCATTGCGCCAACCGTCAGCTTTGGTCTGGACACGGATACCCGCCTGAGCCTTAGCTACCTGCACCAGACCGATGACAACTTGCCGGATTACGGCCTGCCAGCTTTGAATGGCAAGGTCTTGGCCGGGATTGATAGCGACAAGTACTACGGTTTCCGCAACCTAGATACCGAAGAGACCAAACTGGACAGTTTCACCGTCAAGTTCGAGCACGATCTGAATGACCATCTGAGCCTGGCGAACATTGCCCGCTACTCGGAAACCCAGCGCAACACTGTGGTGACCGCTGCGCACGTCAATACCAAGACCTATGACCATGACGGCAACAAGAACACCCCGGCCATTCCTGTGCCTGCGGGCAAGTTTGCCTATGGCGGCCCGGCGGCTTATGGCCGTGACTACACCACCAAGCTGGCGATCAACCAGACCAACCTGACCTGGCACTTCAATACCGGCTTTATCGAGCACACCCTAGTGACCGGTGCGGAAATCTCCCAAGAGAAATACGACCGCACCACCTTCAGCTACAACACCAGGGCGGCCAACCAGTTGTTCGACCTGTACAACCCGCCGGGTTACTACGCAGGGCCGACCAACAAGCAGGACAGTGGGCGCGCTAAGTCGCAGCTGGATGATCGGGCCATCTACGCTTTCGACACCCTCAAGCTCAGCGAGCAGTGGGAGCTCAATCTCGGCCTGCGCCATGAGCGCTACGAGGGCGAGGGCAAGAGTGCTGATATCGCTAAGGGCGTGCAGGCACCGTACAGCAAGCTGGAGTCCAGCGATGACATGCTCAGCAGTCGCGTCGGTCTGGTCTACAAACCCGCCGACAACGGCAGTGTGTATGTCGCGTGGGGCAACTCGTTCAACCCGTCGGCCGAGTCGTTGGTGGGTAATGGTGCGGGTCTGAATGCGGCCAATCAGGATCTCAAGCCCGAAGAGAACGAAACCTACGAGCTGGGTACCAAGTGGGAATTGCTGGATCGACGCCTGTCGGTCAACGCGGCTATCTTCCGCGTCGACAAGACCAATGGCCGTCTGGATGTCGATCCTAGTTCAGGCTTCAACTACACCTTGGACGGTCAGCAGCGCGTCGATGGGATCGAGCTGGGCGTATCCGGCAAGGTCACCGACAACTGGGAAGCGTTCGCCAACTACACCCAGTTGCGCAGCGAAATCATCAAGGCCGCGCCGAGTGATTTTGCCCAGGAAGGACAGGCCCTGGCCAACACGCCGCCGCGCTCGTTCAGCCTGTGGAACACCTACGATCTGCCGCACGGCTGGGAATTGGGTTATGGCGCCCAGTATGTCGATGAGCGCAACGTGGCCACCATCGGCACCGACAAGATCGCCGGGTACTGGTTGCACAGCGCGATGGCCTCGTATCAGGTCAACACTGAGCTGAACCTGCAGCTCAACGTCTACAACCTGTTCGACGAGGAATACTACGACCGCGTACGCACCTCAGTGGGCAGCGGCGAGCGCTCTTCCTCGCTGGTGCCAGGTGATGCCCGCAGCGCGGTGTTGTCGGCCAGCTACAGCTTCTAATCGTTGGTGTGCCAAGCCCCGGTATTGCCGGGGCTTTGGCATAGCTGGAGGGTGACAAAATGATGTTACGCATTCCTGCGGTGCTCAGCCCCGCACAAGTCGCCGAGTGCCGCCAATTACTGCAGCAGGCGCAGTGGGTGGATGGCAAGGTCACGGCCGGTTTCCAATCGGCGATGACCAAGAACAACCTGCAATTGCCGCAAGACTGTCCAGAGGCGCAGGCCATGGGCGCGATGATTTTGCAGGCGCTGAGTCAGCACCCGCTGTTTATCTCGGCGGCCTTGCCGGCCAAGGTATTTCCGCCGCTGTTTAACTGCTATCAGGGCGGCCAGTCGTTTGGCTTGCATGTGGATAACGCCGTGCGTGAAGTACGCAGCACCGGCGAGAAAATTCGCACCGACCTGTCGGCCACGCTGTTTTTTACCGACCCCGACGAGTACGAGGGCGGCGAGCTGATGGTGGAAGACACCTATGGCGCGCACAGCGTCAAGTTGGCGGCTGGCGACATGATTCTCTATCCGTCCACCAGCTTGCATCGGGTCAATCCGGTCACTCGTGGCGCGCGGGTCTGCTCGTTCTTTTGGTTGCAAAGCATGGTTCGCGACGACGGCCAGCGCAGCCTGTTGTTTGACCTCGATAGCAGCATCCAGCAAGTCAATCGCGATCTTGGTGCCGGGCATGCCAGCAGCGTGCAACTGACCGGCGTGTATCACAACCTGCTACGGCGCTGGGCGGATGTTTAAGCGTTGTTAAGGCGCAAGCGTGCCGCCCGCGATGCGTTCTTTTTTTGGTGTTTACGGGCGCTCACCTCCCAACGGGTTACTGCGCTTGCTGTATCTAGGTGGGTTATCAACCTGCTGTCCAGAGCCGCAACTCGGTTGTACCAATAACGGCTAGTTCGCCCTATTTAAGCGCCGCCACAAGGAGTCAGCGTGTTAAAGAAAGTCTTGTTTCAGCTGCACTGGTGCCTCGGTATCAGCGCCGGTTTGGTGTTGATGGTGATGGGCGTCACTGGCGCGCTGCTGGCCTTTGAGAGCGAACTACTGACGGCGTTAAATCCGCAGGTGCTGCGCGTAGACGTGCGCGAGAGCGGCCTACTGGCGCCGGCTGAGCTGGTGGCTAAAGCTGAAAGCGCGGCCGGCAACACCGTTGCCGGCTTGTGGCTCGACAGCCGCGAGCAGCAGGCCGCGCGGGTGTTCTTTACTCCCCCCGCCGGCGAGCGCCGTGGGCCGATGCGCTATCTCGATCCTTACAGCGGCGAGCTGCTGGGCCAGCCGAGCGGCAAGGCCTTCTTCGACTTGATGTTGCAACTGCATCGCTGGTTGGCCATAGGAGACACGGGCAAGCAAATTACCGCTGCGAGCACCTTGGCGTTGGTGTTTTTCTGCCTGTCGGGGCTGTACTTGCGCTGGCCTCGGCAGGTGTGGAATTGGCGGGTATGGCTGAGCTTGGATTGGGCGAAAAAGGGCCGGGCCTTTAACTGGGATTTACATGCGGTGTTTGGCACCTGGTGTTTGTTGTTTTATCTGTGTGCGGCGCTGACCGGGCTGTATTGGTCGTATGACTGGTATCGCGAGGGCGTCACCCAGTTGCTTGGCGATGCACCGGCCGGGCAGCAGGCCGGCAAGCCCGGCGAGCGCCGTGGCGGGCGTGAACCAGCACCTGCTGGGCCGCCACCCAAGGTCGATTACGACGCCATTTGGCACAGCCTGCAAAACGCCGCTGGCCCGCAGTTGGTCGCGTGGAACCTGCGCTTGCCGGCCGAGGCTGGCAAGCCGGTGACTGTGGCTTATTTACTCGCCGATGCCGAACACCCACGGGCGCTTAATCAACTCACGCTCGACCCGCTGACCGGTCAACTGCGCCGGCATGAACGCTATGCGGACAAGAGTTTCAGCGCGCAGCTACTGGCCAGTGTTTACGCCCTGCATGTGGGCGAATACTTTGGCCTGCCGGGACGTATTTTAATGGCCTTGGCCAGCGCCGCCTTGCCGCTGTTTGGTATTACTGGCTGGTTGCTGTATCTGGATCGGCGGCGTAAAAAACGCGCGCTGGGCAGTGCCAAAAAAGCCGTAACAGTCGCGCCCAGTGACAGCCATTGGTTGATTGGTTTCGCCAGCCAAAGCGGCTTTGCCGAACAGCTGGCTTGGCAGACGGCCGGGCAATTACAGGCCGCCGGGATTGCTGTGCAGGTCAGCCCGTTGGCACGCCTGAACGCCGCCATGCTCGCCCAAGCCGAACGGGTACTGTTGGTGGTCAGCACCTTCGGTGATGGCGAGGCACCCGACAGCGCCCGTGGTTTTGAGCGCAAATTGCTCGGCCAAGCGCTGAGCTTGTCGCACCTGCGCTTTGCCATGCTGGCCCTGGGTGATCGCCAGTACGCGCAGTTTTGTGGTTTCGCCACGCGGGTCCAGCAGTGGCTCGGTGAGCAGGGCGCGCAAGCTTTGTTCGCTCCGGTACAGGTCGATAATGGCGATGCAACGGCCATCGCTGCCTGGCAATTGCAGTTGTGCGAATTGACCGGCGCAGCCTTGCCCGTGGTGACAGAACCGGTGTTTGGCGATTGGCAACTGCTTAGCTGCGAGTGTTTGAATCTGGCTAGCAGCGGCGCGCCGACGTTTTTAGTGCGGCTGCAACCGCCCGCCGGGAGCGACTGGCAGGCCGGCGATGTGCTGCAGGTGCTGCCGCAAAATAACCCTGCGCTGGGCGTGCGCGATTACTCGATCGCCTCAGTGCCCGGCGATGGCGTGCTGGAGTTGCTGGTGCGTCAGCAGCGCGGCAGTGACGGAGCGCTGGGGCTGGGTTCGGGCTGGTTGACGGCGCAGGCTTTGGTCGGCACTGAGCTGGCGGCGCGGCTGCGGCCGAACGCTAATTTCCATCTGCCCAGCGATGCCCGGCCACTGATTCTAATCGGCAATGGCACCGGCTTGGCCGGCCTGCGCAGCCTACTCAAAGCGCGTATCGCGGCCGGTCAGCAGCGCAACTGGTTGCTGTTTGGCGAGCGCCACGCCGCGCACGATTTTTACTGGCGCGACGAGTTACAGGGCTGGCTGGCCAGTGGCAACTTGGCCCGCCTGGATCTGGCCTTTTCCCGCGACCAGCCGAGCAAACTCTACGTGCAAGATCGTCTGCGCATGGCCGGCGAACAGTTGCAACGCTGGGTGACCGAGGGCGCGGCGATCTACGTTTGCGGTAGCCTCGAAGGCATGGCCAGCGGCGTCGATGCGCTGCTGCGCGAGGTGCTCGGCAGTGAACAGGTGGATGCCTTACAGGAGAGCGGGCGCTATCGGCGTGATGTGTATTGATCAGGGGCTCGCTTTTGTAGGAGCCAGCTTGCTGGCGATCCGGCCAGCGCAAGAGCATCGCCAGCAAGCTGGCTCCTACCGATAATTGCTCGCCTCGGTAAAGTGCATTGGCTAAAAGCCCTCCGCCATGCGCATCCTGCTCTTTGCACCGGGGGCAAGCCGCTCTAAGCTTGCAGGCATGAATACAATCTTGTTGAACTGCGACATGGGTGAAAGTTTCGGCGCTTGGCAAATGGGCGACGATGCCCATGCCATGCCGTTAATCGATCAAGCCAACTTGGCCTGCGGTTTTCATGCCGGCGACCCACTGACCATGCAACGCAGCGTGGCGCTGGCGCTGGCTCACGGCGTGCAAATCGGCGCGCACCCCAGCTACCCCGACTTGCAGGGTTTCGGCCGTCGGCATCTGCGTTGCTCGGGCGAAGAAGTCACCGCGCTGGTGCTCTATCAACTGGGCGCGCTGGAGGGTTTTTGCCGGGTGGCCGGTAGTCAGTTGAGTTACGTCAAAGCCCATGGCGCGCTGTATAACGACCTGCTCGGCAGCGATGAATTGCTCATCGCCGTGCTGCAGGCCTGCGCGCAGTTTCGCCGCGATTTACCGCTGCTGGTGTTGGCCCGTGGCGATAATGCCCGTGAGCGCCGGCTGGCCGCAGAAGTGGGCGTGCCGCTGCTGGTCGAGGCCTTCGCCGACCGCGCCTATCTGGCCGATGGCACGCTGGCGCCGCGCAGCCAACCCGGTGCGCTGCACAGCGACAGCGAGCAGATTTTGGCCCAAGCCTTGGCCATCGCCCACGGCCAGCCCTTTGCCGCGCTGGATGGCACAGCGCTGCAGTTGCGCGCCGACAGCCTGTGCGTGCACGGCGATCATCCGCAATCACTGGCGGTGCTGCGCCGTTTGCGTGCGGCGCTGGACGCCGGGCAATGATTACCAGGCCGTTGAAAAGCGCCTGCGCTCGGCTAGGCGGCGTTGCCATCGCGGGCTACATTTTTCAACGGCCTGTTAGCCGCTGCTATTGCGGCGCCGCGCCGCGCTTTGCTGGGTGGCAGGCGCAGTCATGATCCGCATCGAGCCGGCCGGGGCCGAGGCCATCTTGCTGGTGCTGGCCGAGCAGCCCAGTGTCGAATTGTCGTTGCGCATTAATGCACTGGCCGAGCGTTTGCGCGGGCAACTGGGCGTGCAGTTAATCGACGTGGTGCCGGGTTGGACCAGCCTGCTGCTGCACTACGACCTGCTGCGTTGCAATCATCAACAACTGGTGGCGCAACTCACCCCCTTGCTCGAAGTCTGGCTGCAACAGCCCGCGCCACTCGCCGCTAATGCGCCCGTGCTGGAGCTACCGCTGTGGTACGCCGGCGAGGATTTACCCAGGGTGGCCGAGGCTTGCGGGCTTAGCGTGACGCAGGTGATCGAGCTGCACAGCGCGGTTGAGTACCGCGTCGGGGTGATAGGTTTCGCGCCCGGCTTTGCCTACTTAAGTGAGCTGGATGCGCGCCTAGCTTTGCCCCGACGCGCCACCCCGCGCAGCTTGGTGCCTGCCGGCAGCTTGGCGATTGCCGAGCGCCAGACCGCCATTTACCCGCAGGCCTCCCCCGGCGGTTGGCACTTGCTGGGGCGCTGCCCGTGGCCGATGTTTGATCTACAGGCAGCGCCGCCGTGTCGCTTGGCGGTGGGTGATCGACTGCGCTTTGTGCCGGTCGATCAGGCGCGCTATCTGGCCGAGGGGGGCGAGCTGTGACGGGCTTGCAGGTGCTGCAGCCCGGCCCGCTCAGCCTGTTGCAAGATGGCGGCCGCGTTGGCTGGCAGCATCTGGGCGTGTCGCCGGCCGGCTCGCTGGATTTGCCCGCCGCCGCCTGGGCCAATCGTTTACTCGGCAACCCGTGGGGCACACCCTTGTTGGAAGTGGCTTTGGGTGGGGTGATTTTATCCAGCCAAGTGGATACCTGGCTGGCGGTGTGCGGGGCGGATGTGCCTATTAGTGTCGACGGTCAGCCCCGCGCGAGCTGGTCGCGCTTTGCCCTGCGTGCCGGGCAGCAACTGCAATTAGGTTTTGCCCGCAGTGGCCAGCGCGCTTATCTGGCGGTGGCCGGTGGTTTTCGCGCGCCATTGCTGCTGGGCAGCGTCGCCACCCAGCAGCGCGAAGGCCTCGGTGGCCTGCATGGCGATGGTCGCGCCCTGCAAGTGGGTGACTGTTTAGCCTGCATGCCGGCGCAATTGCCGGGGGTGGCCAGCGTACCCTGGCGCTTTGTTGCGGATTACCAGCAGCGACCCTTGCTGCGGGTAATTACCGGTGGCGATGCCCTGAGTTTTAGCGAGGATCAACTGCAAAGCTTCTTTGCCCAGCATTGGCGGCTTAATCCGCAGTCCAACCGCATGGGCGCACGCCTGTGCGGTGCGCCGCTGATGGCGCCGGCCTTGTTGCCGGCGCGGCAGT
Source organism: Pseudomonas sp. (assembly GCA_044354115.1). Taxonomy (GTDB): domain Bacteria; phylum Pseudomonadota; class Gammaproteobacteria; order Pseudomonadales; family Pseudomonadaceae; genus Aquipseudomonas. The sequence goes on from JBILAR010000051.1 coordinate 10,684, forward strand.
GGTCGCAAGGGGTCAGTACTGGGGCGATTCAAGTGCCCGGCGACGGCCAGCCGATTATTCTCATGGCCGACCGCCAGAGCATGGGCGGTTACCCCGTGCTGGGTTGGCTGCATCCGCTGGACTTGGGCCGTTTGGCGCAAGTGCCGGCCCATCACGAGCTGGCCTTTACCGCCATCAGCCTGAGCGATGCGCAGGCGGAGTTGCGCGAGTTCTATCAGTTTTTTCGCGACTGATAGCTTTTCAAAAAACACCTTCAAACTCACGTTTTTTTGACTTTTAAAACGTTGCGTTACGGCAAGATTGACTCTGTTTACTGACTGTCGTGGCCTTGTTCAGTTGCGATTCAGGCTTGCTGCGTTAACTTTGCCTGCTTACACGAACATTGGTTATCAGCCCTCCCGCTGGCTTCTGCGCCAGCCTGCTGCGATTGGAATAATTTAGGTTCGATTGGTTTTTATGCATAAAACGCTTGGTTGTCACTGGCAGCGCTCGGCCGTTTGGGTCTTGCTACTGCTGTTGGTCGTGCGCTTGGTGATGATGTGGTACCTGCCACTGACCGACACCACCGAGGCGCGCTACGCGGAAATCGCCCGCAAAATGCTCGAAACTGGCAATTGGGTCACCCCGTTGCATGATTACGGCGTAGCGTTTTGGGCCAAACCACCCTTGTCATTTTGGTTGTCAGCGGCGTCCATGAGCGTGTTTGGTGTTAATGAGTTCGCGGCCCGCTTGCCGGCGCTGCTGCTCTCGCTCGGCACCCTGTGGTTGCTGGTGGCCGTTGCACGGCGCCACAGTGGCCGGCCCATGGCGCTGGCGGCGGCCTTAGTACTGGCCGGTGGTCTGCTGTTTTTTGGCGCCGCCGGCACGGTTATGACCGATCCGGCCCTGCTATTTTGCGTCACCCTCAGCCAAGTAGCGTTCTGGCATGCGCTGGTGTTACGCCAGCGTGTTTGGGGCTATGCGTTCTTCGTCGGGCTGGGCTTGGGCCTGCTGGCCAAGGGGCCGCTGGCTATAGTGCTGACGGGGTTGCCGATTTTCTTCTGGGTGTTGTTGCGTAATCAGTGGAAGAACCTCTGGTTTAACCTGCCGTGGATTCGTGGCAGCGTGCTGATGTTAGCGATTGCCTTGCCGTGGTATCTGTTGGCAGAGCAACGCACCCCTGGTTTTCTCAATTACTTCATCATGGGCGAGCACTTCAGCCGCTTCCTCGACCCCGGCTGGAATGGTGACAAGTACGGTTTTGCCCATAACACCGCGCACGGCATGATCTGGCTGTTTGCCGGGTTGGCGCTGCTGCCGTGGTCGTTGCTGGCACCGTTCTGGCTGTGGCGTAAGCGCGCGCAGTTGCGCGACTTGGTGTGCGATGAGGATGGTTGGTTGCTCTACCTGTTGCTGTGGAGTCTGATGACGCTAGGGTTCTTTACCTTGTCCGGCAACATCATTTTCCCCTATTCGCTGCCGATGTTGCCGGGTGCGGCCTTGTTGTTTGCCGAGCTTTGGCAGCGTGCTCGAACAGTCGAGGGCCGCAGTTATTTACCCTATTGGGCATTGCTCACGGGGCTGATTTTTAGCCTGCTGATGCTGGTTAATGCCGCGCATCCAGAGCGTTATCTACGCACCCAAAAGGCCGTGATTGTGGCTTGGGCGGCGCAGCAGCCCGCCGCCGATAGCGCCCTGGTGTACTGGAACAGCCGCCGTGAGTTTTCTGCCGAGTTCTATTCCGGTGGACGGATGCGCACCACGGACGATGCCGAGCAATTACCGACGTTAATTGCCGGGTCGAGTCCGGCCTATCTGGTGGTTAGGCAGAAAGACCAAGCGCAGATTCCTGTCGCGTTATTCCAGCGTTTTCAACCCGTCGCCACTATTGCGGTGATGAAAGATCAGGTGATTCTGCTGCGCGAGCGAACTGCTGCGCCGCCGCCTTTGAGGGCGCAGCCATGAAGGAAACCATAATTCTGCCGTTTGTCCTCGAACAGCGCGCCAAATTACGGGCGCCTGATCCGCTGGTGAGTTGCATTATTCCGGCATTCAACGAGGCGCAGAACATAGTGCCGATGCTGCAAACCCTGCATCAGTTGCTGACTGCGGCAGGCTATCGCCATGAGTTGCTGGTGGTCGATGACGGTAGCCGCGATGACACCGTGCAGCGCGTGCTGACAGAGACTTCCGGGCTGCCGGTAACCTTGATCCAGTTGTCGCGCAATTTTGGCAAGGAAGTCGCCCTCACCGCCGGTATCGATCAGGCCAAGGGTGATGTCGCGGTGTTGATTGATGGTGACTTTCAACACCCACCAGAGATGGTTCCAGAGTTCCTCCGTCAGTGGCGTGCTGGCTACGACATGGTCTACAGCGTGTGGCCCAATCGTGACCATGAAGGACCGGGCAAGCGGCTGTTCACCAAGGTGTTTTACGCCCTGTTAAACACCGGCGTACGGCATAAGATTCCCGCCAATAGTCAGGATTTCCGGGTGCTTGATCGCTGCGTTCTGGATGCCTTACGGCAAATGCCCGAGCGCAATCGCTTTATGAAAGGCTTATACAACTGGGTGGGTTTTACCCAATTGGCGATGGCCACGCAAACTCAAGAGCGGCACGCCGGCGAGAGCAGTTTTAATTTCATGCGTTTACTGGAGCTGGCCCTGACTGGTTTAACCGCATTTTCCAATGTGCCGTTGCGGCTGTGGACGTTGCTTGGCAGCGTTATTTCATTGTTGTCGATCGGCTACGGTGGTTGGGAGTTCACTAACGCGCTGTTGTTCGGTAATCCGTTACGCGGCTGGCCAACCTTAGTCGTTGCGGTGACTTTTCTGGGTGGTATTCAGCTGCTCTCGGTGGGGATTCTTGGCGAGTACATAGGGCGAATATTTGATGAAGTGAAGCAGCGGCCGACGTACTTGGTCAGCCAGGTCACGCATATGGCTGCAGTCGAGCAGAGCTGCCAGGTCACGCATATGGCGGTAGGCGAGCAGAGCTGCCATGCCGCGTGAGTTGATTTGGTTTGCGGTGATAGGCATCAGCGCGCTGCTGGTGCATTTTCTATTGGTGCTATTACTGGTGCCGCAGGGCTTACAGCCGTTGCTGGCCAACGTGTTGGCCTACTTGCTGGCATTTCAGGTGAGTTACTGGGGGCATCGGCTGAAGACGTTCGAGGCCGCGCACTTGCCCCATAGCCAGACCTTGCCACGCTTCTTCGCCGTGGCCAGTTTGAGCTTCTTGCTCAACGAAGGTCTGTACTACCTGTTGCTGCGCTTTACCCCGCTCGATTACCGCATGGCGCTGCTGCTGGTGCTGTTCTGCGTGGCCGTGGTGACCTTTGTGTTGAGCCGTCTGTGGGCGTTTTCCAGCAGGCCAAGCGCATGAGCAAGCGCTTAACCCTGTGCGCCGATGACTTTGCTCAGTCGCCTGGTATTAGCGCGGGCATTCTGCAGTTGCTGCACGCCGGGCGCTTATCGGCCACCAGCGTGATGACGCAGTCGCCGCTGTGGCCCGCGCTGGCCCCGGCGCTCAAAGAGTTGGCTGGTCAGGCCGACATTGGCTTGCACTTCAATCTGACCCATCCCTTTACCGCCAGCGCGCGGCCGTTGTCCTACTGGTTGCTGCGCAGTCAGTTGCGGTTATTGTCGGCCGAGGCGTTGTGCGCGCAGTGGCTGGCGCAGATCGACCTGTTTAGTGAGCACTTTGGTCAGCTGCCGGATTTCATCGACGGTCATCAGCATGTACATGCCTTGCCGGTGGTGCGCACAGCGTTGTTTGCGGCCATCGAACAGCGCTGGCCGGGGGCGGATAAACCTTACCTGCGTGCGCCCGACAAACTTGCCGATGGCGGTGACAGTGCCTTTAAGGCGCGAGTGCTGCAGGGGTTGTGTACTGGTTTTGCCGGCCAAGCGCAGCGCCGTGGTTATCCTATTACGCCGTGGTTTGCCGGCTTGTATTCGCTCACCGCGCAAGCCGACTTTGCCGGTTTGCTGCGGCGTTGGCTGCTCGAGTGTCGCGACGACAGCGTGCTGATGTGCCATCCGGGGTTGCCTGCGACGGATGCGAGTGATCCTATCGGGCCTGCGCGTGCAGCGGAATATGCCTACTTGCTGAGTGCGCAGTTTGCCGAGGCGTGCCAAGCGGCGGATGTACAACTAAGCCGCTTTGCCCGGCGTTGACGGCCTACAACCGCCACGCTCGCTGTGGTTTAGCCGCCCTTAACGGCTGTGCACCTTTGCCAGTACCGGCCGTCGAGCAGGATCAATAGGTCTATCAGGGTTGCCAGCACATGGTCGGCATACAAGATGCTGTTGTCGTAGCCGCTGACGATTTGTTCTTGGGTGCATGAGCAGTACTGTGTCTTGCTGCAGGTTGTCGATAAAGCCCTGCAGGTTCTGCAGCAGAATTTCATCATGGCATTCACCGCTGGCGCACAGCCTGGGGTCAGTGTCCTTGCTGACATCGTCTTGAGTAACCCACTCGCAGGTGCCTTTGCAGCCCGACTGGTTATCGCGCCAAATCACCTGCAAGCCGACGCTTTGCAGCACATCCAAGAGACCTTCCGGCTTCTCGGCAATCGAGGCTTGATAAGTGTTACTGCCGCGACTTAACGGCTCAGTTGCTCGGCGTGGTGACAGGCCACTTGCCGCCCATCGAGCGGTCGTAATGGCGGTGCTTGTTGGCTGCACAGGGCGGTCGCGTGCTGGCAGCGCTGGTGAAAGGCGCAGCCGCTGGGCGGGTTGAGTGGGTTGGGCAATTCGCCATGCAGCTGAATTTTCGGCTTGCTCGGGTCGGGGTGGATGCTCGGCGTGGCCGACAGCAGCGCTTGGGTATAGGGGTGCAAAGGGCGGCTGTAAATCAACTCCTTAGGGCCCATTTCTACCGGCTGGCCGAGGTACATCACCAGCACCTGATCGGCCACATGCCGGACCACCGCTAAGTTGTGCGAGATAAACACATAGGCGGTGTTGAACTGCGCTTGCAGGTCCATAAACAGATTAAGCACCTGCGCTTGGATCGACACATCCAGCGCCGAGGTCGGCTCATCCGCCACCAGTACCTTGGGTTGCAGCATCATCGCCCGGGCGAGGGCGATGCGTTGGCGTTGGCCGCCGGAGAACATGTGCGGGTAGCGCTGGTAATGCTCGGGACGCAGGCCCACTTGCTGCATCATCAGTTGGACTTTCTCGCGGCGTTCGGCGCGACTCAGCGGCGTATTGATGAGCAGCGGCTCGGCCAGCTGGTCGCCGATTTTTTGCCGTGGATTGAGCGAGGCATAAGGGCTTTGAAACACCATCTGCACATCGCGGCGCAGTTGTTTGCGCTCGCTCTTGCTGGCCCCCGTGACTTCTTGTCCTGCGATCTGCAAGGAACCTGAGGTCGGTTGCTCAATCAGGGTCAGGGCGCGGGCTAGGGTGGACTTGCCGCAGCCCGATTCGCCGACCACCGCCAGGGTTTTACCCGCCTCTAGTTCGAAGGACACACCATTCAGCGCGCGCAGGGTGGCGTGGCCTTTGAACAGCCCGCGCGACACCTGATAGTGGCGCGTCAGGTCGCGGGCGGTTAGCACAATAGTCATAGCGCCGGCTCCAGGTGAGTTTGATTCAAGGCAAAGAAGCAACGTACCGCGCCGAGGTCGCTGGCGAGCAACTCGGGGCGTTGGTTCAGGCACTGTGGCTGCACATAGGGGCAGCGCGGTGCTAGTAGGCAGCCACTGGGCCGGTCGTAACTGCCCGGGACTATGCCGGGCAAACTGGCCAAGCGTGTGGCGTGCAAGCTGTGTTCGGGAATGGCCTTGAGCAGCGCCTCGGTATAGGGGTGCGCCGGTGCGTCGAACAGCTCGGGCACCTTGCCCAGTTCCACCGCTTGGCCGGCGTACATCACGCACACACGCTGGGCGGTTTCCGCCACCACGGCCAGATCATGGGTAATCAGAATCAGCGCCATGTCCTGCTGGCGCTGCAAGTCGAGCAGCAACGCCATGATCTGCGCCTGAATGGTCACGTCTAGGGCGGTGGTGGGTTCGTCAGCAATCAGCAGCTTGGGTTCGCCGGCAATCGCCATGGCAATCGCCACCCGCTGGCTCATGCCGCCGGAGAGTTGATGGGGGTAGGCATTCAGGCGGCTGGCGGCGGCGGGAATTTCGACCCGTTCAAGCAGTTCCAGTGCCCGCTGGCGAGCGGCTTTGCCCCTGAGGTTGAGGTGTTGGCGCAGCACCTCCTCGATTTGAAAACCGACGGTGTAACTGGGGTTGAGGGCGGTCATCGGGTCTTGAAAGACCATGGCTAAATCTTTGCCGACAATCTTGCGTCGCTGGCGTGGCTTGAGTTGCAGCATGTCGTGGCCGTCGAAGTGCAGGCTGTGCGCGCTGACTCTGCCGGGGGGATCAATCAGGCCCATCAGCGCCAGCATGGTCACCGACTTGCCTGAGCCGGACTCGCCGACAATCGCCAGCACCTCGCCCTTGTCGACGGTCAAGCAGAGGTCATCGACCACCGGCACTGCGTTGGCGGCGCCGAAACGCACGTTGAGGTTTTGAATTTGCAAAAGCGACATGCAGGGCACCTCAGGCGGCGTTTTTCAGCTTCGGGTCGAGCGCATCGCGCAGGCCGTCGCCGATCAGGTTAATGGCCAATACGCTGAGCAAAATGGTCAGTCCGGGCAGGCTGACCACCCACCAAGCGCGCTCGATATAGTCGCGGGCCGAAGCCAGCATACTGCCCCATTCCGGGGTGGGCGGTTGCACGCCAAGGCCGAGGAAACCCAGTGCGGCGGCATCTAAGATGGCGGCCGAAAAGCTCAAGCTGGCTTGCACGATCAGCGGTGCCATGCAGTTGGGCAGTACCGTGATAAACATCAGGCGTGGCAAGCTGGCGCCGGCCAAACGCGCGGCGGTGACGTAATCGCGGTCTATCTCGGCGATTACGGCGGCGCGGGTCAGGCGTACATAGGAGGGTAGCGAAACCACCGCGATAGCGATCACCGTGTTGGTCAGCCCCGGGCCGAGAATGGCGACAATCGCCACGGCCAACAGCAAGGACGGCAAGGCCAGCATGATGTCCATCAAACGCATGATCGACGGGCCCAGCAGCCGCGGGAAAAACCCGGCAAGCAGCCCCAGTAATACTCCCGGCAGCAGCGAAATCAGCACCGAAGTCAGGCCGATCAACAGCGATAAGCGCGCGCCGACGATAAGTCGGGAGAGCAGGTCGCGGCCTAGTTCGTCGGTGCCGAGCAAAAACTGCCATTGGCCACCCGCCAGCCAGACCGGCGGGGTGAGCAAGAAATCGCGGTATTGCTCGCTGTAGTCGTGCGGGGCGATCCACGGCGCAAACAGTGCGCAGAACACAATCACGCTCATAAACAGCAAACCACCGACGGCGCCCTTATTGTGGGCGAAGGCTTGCCAGAACTCTTTCAGTGGCGAGGGGTAGAGCAGGCTGGCATCAGGGCTAGCGGTGGCGATTGGGGTTGTCATAATCCAGCGCTCCTTAGCGTTGATGGCGAATGCGTGGGTTCACTAGGCCATAGAGGATGTCCACGGCGAAGTTGACCAAAATCACCAAGCAGGCGATCAGCAAGATACCGTTCTGCACCACCGGATAGTCGCGCGCACCGATCGCCTCAATCAGCCATTTACCCACGCCGGGCCAGGCGAAAATGGTTTCGGTGAGCACCGCGCCCGACAGCAACGCGCCGATTTGCAGGCCGAATACCGTGAGTACCGGGATTAGCGCATTGCGCAGGGCATGTACGAACACTACCCGAGTCGGCGACAGGCCTTTGGCGCGGGCGGTGCGCACGTAGTCTTCGCGCAGCACTTCGAGCATTGACGAACGGGTCATGCGGGCAATCACCGCCAGCGGAATGGTGCCCAGCACTATGGCCGGCAAAATCAGGTGTTTGAGGGCGTCGACGAAGGCGCCGGGCTCTTCGCTGCGCCAGGCATCGATCAGCATAAAGCCGGTGGTCGGGGTGATGTCGTAGAGCAAATCGATACGCCCGTTGACCGGCGTCCAGCCCAGATTGACCGAGAAGAACATGATCAGAATCAGCCCCCACCAGAAAATCGGCATCGAGTAGCCGGCCAGCGCGAGGCCCATAACGCCGTGATCGAACCAAGAGCCACGCTTGAGCGCGGCAATCACTCCGGCCAGCAGGCCCAAAATTCCGGCAAACAGCAGCGCCGCCAGCGACAGCTCCAAGGTGGCCGGAAATAGGGTGGTGAACTCGTGCCAAACGCTCTCGCGGGTACGCAGCGATTGGCCCAGATCGCCCTGGGCCAGTTGGCCGATGTAGTCCAGGTACTGCGCCGGCAAGGGTTTGTCCAAACCCAGGCGGTGCAGGGCTTGGGCGTGCATCACCGGGTCGACCTTGCGCTCGCCCATCATCACCTCCACCGGATCGCCGGGGATCAGGCGAATCAGCGCGAAGGTCAGCAGGGTAATGCCGAAGAAGGTTGGGATCAGTAACGCCAAGCGTCGAGCGATAAAAGACAGCATCGCGAGGAGGTACTCCACAACAGGTAGAAGGCATGGCCGGCGCCAAGGGCCGGTCGCTAACAAATAAGGGTAGTGCTGCTGCCGAACCGCTGGTGAGCGGTTCGGCAGGCACAGAGTGGCTTAGGGTTTAACGCCGACGCCGTAGAAGGCGTTAAGGGCGAATGGACTGATCAGGAAATCCTGCACGTTTTTGCGCATCGGCTGGAACACCGTCGAGTGGGCAATCGGGGTGATTGGCACCTGTTCCTTGAGGATGTGCTGGGCTTGTTTGTACAGCTCGACGCGCGTGGGCTGATCGGCGGTGGCCTTGGCGGCTTTGACCAGCTTGTCGTAGTCGGCGTTGCACCACTTGGAGAAGTTGTTGCCGTCCATCGCGTCGCAACCGTAAAGGGTGCCGAGCCAGTTGTCCGGGTCACCGTTGTCGCCGCTCCAGCCGATCAGCATGGAGTCATGCTCGCCGGCCTTGGCGCGCTTCATATACTCGCCCCATTCGTAGGTGACGATTTTGGCCTTGATACCGATCTTGGCCCAGTCGTTTTGCAGCATCTCGGCCATTAGCTTGGCATTCGGGTTATACGGGCGCTGCACCGGCATGGCCCAGAGGGTGATTTCGGTGCCTTCTTTAACGCCGGCGGCCTTGAGCAGCTCGCGGGCTTTGGCCGGATCGAAGGCTGGGTCTTTGATGGTCTCGTCATAAGACCATTGGGTCGGCGGCATGCCATTCACGGCCAACTGGCCGGCGCCTTCGTAAACGGCGTTGATGATGGCTTGTTTGTTGACCGCCATGTCCAGCGCCTGACGCACTTCAAGCTTGTCGAAGGGCGGGTGTTTGACGTTGTAGGCGATGTAGCCGAGGTTGAAGCCGGCTTGTTCTGGCATGGCCAGATTTGGGTCTTTTTTCAGGCTGGCCAAATCTGCCGGGCGCGGGAACAGGGTGATCTGGCATTCGCCGGCCTTGAGCTTTTGCATGCGTACCGAGGCGTCGGTGCTGATGGCGAAGATCAGGTTGTCGACTTTCACATCTTCCGGTTGCCAATATTCCTTGTTACCGGTGAAGCGGATTTGCGCATCTTTTTGGTAACGCTTGAACACGAAGGGGCCAGTGCCAATCGGCTTTTGATTGATATCGGCGGCCTTGCCTTGCTTGAGTAGTTGGGCGGCGTATTCGGCCGATTGAATCGAGGCAAAACTCATCGCCATGTTTTGAATAAAGGCGGCGTCTACCCCAGTCAGGGTGAACTTGACGGTTGCATCATCAAGTTTTTCCAGCTTGCTAATGTTGGCGTCCATGCCCATGTCAGTGAAGTAGGGGAACTCTGCCGGGTAGGCCAGGTTAAACGGGTGGTTCTTGTCGAGCATGCGCTGGAAGGTGAAGAGCACATCGTCGGCATTAAACTCTCGGCTGGGTTTGAAGTACTCGGTGCTGTGGAACTTCACCCCCGGGCGTAGATGGAAGGTGTAGGTCAGGCCATCCGGAGAAACATCCCAACTGCTGGCCAAGCCCGGAATAACCTTGGTGCCGCCCCGCTCGAATTGGCTCAGGCGATTGAAGATGGTCTCTGCCGAGGCGTCGAAATCAGTTCCCGTGGTGTACTGGCCAGGGTCGAAACCGGCGGGACTGCCTTCGGAGCAGAACACCAAGTTATTCGCTGCTTGGGCAAAGGGGGCGCTGGCGATTAGTCCAGCGGCAAGCAAAAACGGAATGGCGGCATTCTTGCGCATGGTGGCCTCAGGGTTGTTTGATTGCTGTTATTGGTATCCACGTTTGAGGGGCGGCTATCACCGCCGGCCCATCCGACGTTATGCAGCTGACATGCCCGCTGCAAGTCGGTTGACCCGATTAGTGTAGAAGCTGTGGTGAGTTCGTCAGTGGATGTCGCAATTTCGCAACTCTCAACGCCAGACGGGGGGGCGTTGAGAGGTTTTCCTGCTGACTTAGTCAGCATTTTGCATGGCTTTGGTGCACTTAGAGCATGACTTAAGGCATCTGCACTTCAATCACGCCGTCGGCACTTACACTGACTTGGCTGCTACCGGCTTCGATCTCGGGGGCTGGCGCGGATTTAGCCATCGACATGCTGCTGTCCATCTGCATATGCATCGGCCGTGGGTTATGGAAACCACCGCCATTTAGGCTCAGGCTAACCAGTTTGTAATCCTTACCGCCGAGCGCCGTGGTGGCCAGTTGCGCGCGGGCTTTGAAGGCGTTGACGGCGTCTTGCAGCAAGGCCTCTTCGGTCTTTTTCTGGGTCGGCTTGGCCACGCTAAAGCTCATCTCGGCCATTTTTAGTTGTTGTAGCAACTCGCCGGTGAGCTTGGACAGGGTGGCGAAATCGGCGCTCTCTAGGCGTATCTCAGCGCGCTCACGCCAAGCGCTGATGCGCTGCTTGTCGTCATACACGGGGTAGCTGTTGCGGCTGCCCAGGCTAATGGTCACCCCAGTGCTTTTACGCGCCTGTTGCAGCGCCTCGTTGATGGTGTTGGTGATGCCGGCCGCAAGCTTGGCTGGGTCTTTATCTTGCGCCTCGCTGTACAGGGTCACTTGCATCAGGTCGTGGGCCACGGTTTGGCTGACTTCCGTGCGCAGGGCAATTTGGTTGTAGCGGGCCTCGTCGGCCATCACCGCGCTGCTGAGGGCGGCCAAGCCTAAACTGACCACGGCGGCGATACGGGTGCGTGCGAGCATGTGAACTCCTTGTGTAGTGATGATAGGTGCCAGCGAGCTGGCGCAAATACAGCATAGCCTGCTCTGACCTTGGCCTAGCCTGTGGGTTCCGTGGTTGGCTGTTTAGTCAGTTAATCCTGTTTAGGCCTGCGGCGGGTTGCCGCACTTGGCTGGTGGCGGGCGCTGGGCTGGTTATACTCGCCGGCTTATGCCGCGCCGCATTTTTGGAGAGCCCATGTACGGCCCCACGCAATTACTTTCAGCTAGCCGGCAAAACCTTTGGCGCCTGACCCTGATTCGGGTCTTGGTGTTGGCTGCGCAAGCGGGTTCGGTGGGCTTTGCCTATCTGTCGGATTTACTGCCGCTGCCGTGGCTGGCGTTGAGCATTACCTTGGGTGTGTCGGCTGCTTTTTGTGCGCTGACCGCGCTGCGGGCGCAAGGCCCGTGGCCAGTCACCGAGCAGGAATATGCGCTGCAACTGGCCGGTGACCTGATTATCCACAGTGTGCTGCTGTATTACGCCGGCGGCTCGACCAACCCCTTCGTGTCCTATTACCTAGTGCCGCTGACCATTGCCGCCGCGACCTTGCCGTGGCTGTATTCCATGGCCTTGAGTGGCTTGGCCTTGAGCGGCTACACCGGCTTGCTGATTTGGTATCACCCGTTGGCGCTGCATGGGGTTGAGCATGAGGCGATGCTGATCAGCCTGCACCTGTTTGGCATGTGGCTGAACTTTGCTTTGTCGGCGGCTTTTATCACCTTCTTTGTGGTGAAGATGGCCGGCGCGCTGCGTAGCCAAGACCGCTTGCAAGCCGAGCGCCGGGAAGAGGGCATGCGTGACCAGCAGTTACTGGCCGTGGCTACCCAAGCCGCCGGCGCGGCCCATGAGTTAGGCACGCCGCTGGCGACCATGAGCGTGCTGATTAAAGAGCTGCGCCAAGAGCACCCCGACCCCATGCTGCAAGAGGATCTGGCGGTGCTGCAAGAGCAGGTCAAGCTCTGCAAGGAGAGTCTGCAACAGTTGGTGCGCGCCGCCGAGGCCGATCGGCGCCACGCGGTGCAGGAGCAAACGGCGAGCGAGTGGCTGGAGTCGGTGCTGCGCCGTTGGCACCTGATGCGCCCGGAGGCCAGTTATCGTTTTCAAATTGTCGGCGTGGGCGCCACACCACGACTG
>JBILAR010000162.1:0-4745 GCA_044354115.1 Pseudomonas sp.
CCGCCGACCGACCTGACCCAGTCGCTGCTGAATTTGCTCAACAATGCCGCCGATGCCTGCCCGGATAAGCTCGACATCCAGCTCGACTGGGATGCCCAGTGGATTACCTTCGGCATCCGCGATCACGGTGTCGGCGTGCCGCTGGCGATTGCCGAGCAATTGGGTCGGCCGTTTTTTACCACCAAAGGCAAGGGCTTTGGCTTAGGCTTGTTTTTAAGCCAAGCCAGCGTCACCCGTGCCGGCGGCTCGGTAAAACTGTATAACCATGAGCAAGGCGGCACCCTGACTGAGTTGCGCCTGCCGCGCGTCATTGGTGCCGGCCTCGGGCCTATTTGAAGGTGCTGCTAGCCGCCAACATAAGTTGATTTGGCTAATACGATTCACCTGTAGGAGCCAGCTTGCTGGCTCCTACAGAACGTGCGCTGACCGCTACCTAAGGTTGTAGGTGCTAATTGCGCCACCCGCCTTTTTGCTTCACGAGGAATACCATGAGCGAGCAAACCCCAATCGACAGCGAAGCCCCAGGCCTCGATGAAGAACTCCCGCACCTGCTACTGGTCGACGACGACGAGACCTTTACTCGGGTGATGGCGCGCGCCATGACCCGCCGAGGCTTTCGCGTTAGCACCGCCAACTCGGCCGACAGTGGTTTGGCGCTGGCCCGCGCCGACCTGCCGGATTACGCGGTGCTCGACCTGAAAATGGACGGCGATTCCGGCTTGGTGCTGCTGCCCAAGTTGCATGAGCTGGACCCTGAGATGCGCGTGCTGATTCTCACCGGTTACTCGAGCATTGCCACGGCGGTCGAGGCGATCAAACGCGGCGCTTGCAACTACCTGTGCAAACCCGCCGATGCCGATGATGTATTGGCCGCGCTGCTCACCGAGCACGTCGACCTGGACACCTTGGTGCCGGAAAACCCAATGTCGGTGGACCGTCTGCAGTGGGAGCATATCCAGCGGATTCTCGCCGAGCACGCCGGCAATATCTCCGCCACCGCGCGGGCCTTGGGCATGCACCGCCGCACCCTGCAACGTAAATTGCAAAAGCGCCCGGTGCGCCGTTAAAGTCCCATGTTCGCGCTGTACGGTGCACAGTTGGCGGGTTGGCGGGTTGGCAGGTGGATGTAGGGTGGATTCAGGAGCGCAGCGAACAATCCACCATTGCTAGCGGATAGGTCACCACGCGCTGCGGGCACTCCAGCACTCGCAGGGAACAGTTCGCCAGCCACTGACAAGTACCGCCCACAAACTGCCTAGCCCTTCACCCTCACAGCGAGCCATATTAATGAGCCACCACGCCCAGTATTCAGCTATTAACGACACCGTCAGCGGCGGTTTTTTTGCCCGGGTCTGGCAGCTGACCTCGGCCTACTGGCGCAGTGAAGACAAGCGCATGGCGTGGTTGTTGTTGGTCGTGGTGGTGGCCTTGTCGTTGGTCGGCGTGGGTTTTGCGGTGGCCTTCAACAATTGGTATCGCGAGTTCTACAACGCCCTGCAAAACAAAGATCTGGCCGCCTTTACCCGGCTGATGTGGTATTTCGCCGGGCTGGCGGCGGTGGCGATTTTAATCGCGGTGTATCGCCTGTACCTGACCCAGATGCTGACCATCCGCTGGCGGCGCTGGTTGACCGAACAACATTTTGCCGCCTGGTTGCGCGACAAAAATTACTACCAGCTTGAGCATGGCGGCAGCACCGACAACCCCGATCAGCGCATGAGCGAGGACCTCAATAGCTTTACAGACAGCACTCTTAATTTGGGCTTGGGGCTGATTAAAAACGTGGTCAGCTTGGTGTCCTTCTCGGTGATTCTGTGGGGCGTGTCGGGCAGTATCGAGCTGTTTGGCATCGAGATTCCGGGCTATATGTTTTGGTCGTCCTTGCTGTACGCCTTGCTCGGCAGTTGGCTGGTGCATCTGGTGGCGCGGCGCTTGATTGGTCTGAACAATCGCCAGCAACGTTTTGAGGCCGACCTGCGTTTTGGCTTGGTGCGGGTACGGGAAAACGCCGAAAGCATTGCCCTGTATAACGGCGAGGCGAACGAGCAAGCACGGCTGATGAGCCGCTTTGAGCAGGTGTGGAGCAACTTCTGGCAGCTGATGCGGGTGCAAAAACGCCTGACGTTTTTTAGCGCCGGCTATTCGCAAGTGGCCACCATTTTTCCGTTTATCGTTTCTGCGCCGCGTTATTTCTCCGGGCAAATTCAACTGGGCGATGTGATGCAAATCAGTTCGGCCTTTGGTCAGGTGCAAGACAGCATGAGTTGGTTTATCGACTCCTACGCCAGCCTCGCCAATTGGCGCGCCACCACCGACCGCTTGCTGAGTTTTCGCCAAGCCTTGGTCGAGGGTCAGGCGCGTCAAGCGTCCCCAGCCATCGCTCGCTTGCCGGCGGCTGCCGACCTGCAATTACAGGGCTTAACCCTGAGCCTGGCCGATGGCCGTAGCTTGCTTAACGCCAGCACCTTGCGCATCGCCGCCGGTGAGCGGGTGTTGGTGAGCGGCGCTTCGGGCTGCGGCAAGAGCACCTTGCTGCGCGCCTTGAGTGGTTTGTGGCCCTACGGCAGCGGCGCGGTGAGCCTGCCTGAGCAGAGCCTGTTTGTGCCGCAAAAGCCGTATCTGCCGATTGGTACTTTGCGCGCCGCACTGAACTATCCGCATGCCGCCGACAGCCACTCGGACCAACGCTTGGCCAAGGTCTTGCTCGATTGCCGACTGCCGCATTTGGTCGCCGTACTCGACCAAGAACAGCATTGGCAGCACCTGTTGTCGCCGGGTGAGCAGCAACGTTTGGCCATTGCCCGGGTGTTGCTGGTGGCGCCGCGTTGGTTGTTTCTCGATGAGGCCACCTCGGCGCTGGACGAAACCGATGAGGCCGCGCTCTACCAGCTATTGGTCGAGCAATTGCCGCACGCCGGCATCGTTAGCATCGGCCACCGGGCTAGCCTGCAACGCTTCCATACCCGCCAAGTGCGCATCGAGCAGCAGCAGTTGCAGTGCAGCGAGTTGCTGCAGCCGGCTTGATTACCCTTGCATGCACCCGCTGGTGACCCACATGGAAGTGGGCAATCCAGCACGTCGTGGGGTTGCCACTGCTGCCTGGCGAGCTGTTAGCCAAACTCGTTGAGCCGCTGGTAATGCGTTTGTCTTGCTAGCCGGGCAGATAATCCGGGATCGTGATTGTGCTCTGTGGCTGACGTCTGCGCGGCTAATTTTGGCCGCTCGCGCGCTTGCTCGGGCGCTAGCCTACACTCGAGCAACTAGGGTCTTTTCCTCGAGAGATGCCAATTGTCCAAACAAAGCCTTCAGACCATTCAGGCCAGCGTTGCCTCCGCTTTGTTGAGCGCGACGATCATCTCTCTGCCACTCGGCGTGCTGCTCTATCTGCTGGCTGGCGAATGGCTACGTGCGCAAAGAGCTTTCTGGGCCGCACTGGTTCTGTTGCCCTTGGCTTTTGTGCTGCGCCGTTATCTGCATCGCGGCTATGTGCGCCAAGTGTTGCTGGTTATGAGCCTGCTAGTTTGGGCCTGTATGACTCTGCAACTGTTTACCGCTGGCACCATCGTCAATCCACTGCTGCCTATTTTGATTGGCTGCTCGGCAATCGGTGCGCTGGCCCATGATCGGCTGCTCGCGTGGCTAATGCCGTTGCTCTGCGCGAGCAGCATTGTTAGCGTCGGCGTGCTGGAACGCTATGACTTATTGCCGCGTAACCTAGCCCCTAGTGGCTTTTCGTTAATGCTCGGGAGTGTCTTGGCCATTACCTTTTTGTCTCTGCTGACACGTATCAGTAGCCAGCATTTAGCCCATAGCCAGCAGTTGCAATACGACAATAATCAGCGCTTACAACAGTTGAGTGCCCAACTGCAATTGGCCATCGAGGCCGGTAGCATCACCTGTTTTAGTCTCGACCCGGTGAGTCTTAAAGTACAGGTCAGCAGCGATACGGAAGGGCTATTACAGTGCGCTGACGGCGAGCAGACGCTCAATACGCTGAGCATTTTTAGCCCTATCGATCAGCAGCGTATCGAACATGCCTGCAAGCAGGTGCTGGCGGGCGATCAGTTCCCTAACCTTACCTGTCAATTACACGCTGGCCCCGCGCAAGGCCGCTGGTTTCGACTGTTTGCCGCCGACAGCCATGCGCTGCCGCCGCGGCTGATTTGTGCGCTGCAAGATATTACCGAGCAAAAGCAGGCGGAGCTGGCCAAAGAGAACTTTACCGCTATGGTCAGCCATGAATTACGTACCCCGCTAACCGCTCTGCTCGGGGCGATTCGGCTACTCAAGGGGTTGCATCAGCAGAGCCTGCCCGAGACGGGTCAGGAGCTACTCAATATTGCCGTACGTGGCGGCGAACGGCTGGCCAACTTGGTGAATGACATCCTCGATTTCTCCAAGCTGCAAGCCGGACGCATGCACATTCCATGTCAGCTACAGGCTCTACAGCCGGTTATTGAACAAGCGCTCGAGAGTGTCCAGCCGTTGTTAGACGCTCGCTCGCAGAGGCTGCAGCTCAGCGGCTGTAACCCCCAACAGCAAGCCTATTTGGATAGCTCGCGTGCCCAGCAAGTGCTGATTAACTTGCTCGCCAACGCGATCAAGTTCAGTCCAGTGGACAGCCAGCTATGGCTCAGTGTGCACCTTGACAGTGAGCGCGCCCGGCTCAGCTTGCGCGACTCTGGGCCTGGGATTGCTGAAGCGTTCCAAACGCAGCTGTTTGACCCCTTTACCCAAGCGGATAT
>JBILAR010000075.1:0-16677 GCA_044354115.1 Pseudomonas sp.
CCCGCGACCATGACAGCACGGGTCTTGGCCTAGCGATTAGCCGCCAACTGATGCGGCAAATGGGTGGCGAGTTGAGCTGCAGCAGCCCAGCCGGTGCCGGCGCGACTTTTCATGCGGATTTCTTACTGCAAGCACCGCGCACTCTCAGCGAGTAAAGAACGCCTGCATTTACGGCAAAAACTCCACCTGCAGGGCGCGGCTGTGGCTGCGGCCTTGGTCGTCGCTGACCTTGAGTTGGTATTGCCCAGAATTGCTCGGCCGCCAATTGAGCGCCGTTTGTGGCGTGCTCTGGCCGAGCAGGGTTTGCCCGGCGAACCAATACAGCACCCGTGCATCGCTGGCGGCGTTGGCGGTCAGGGCGATGCTTTCTTGCGGCTGCGACAGACGCAGGCTGTAGGTCACCTGAGTGAGCGGCGAGGTGATGCGCGGCGCGTCTTGTTGATTGCTGCTCAGGGCGGTTTGGCAATCGGTTAACGAGTCTGGTGGGGTGCGGCGGGGCAGGCCGGCGGCGGCGAACAGACGCTGTAAGTCCGAAGGCCAGAATTCAAAAATCTGTTGTTCAGTGCTGGCCGGGTCGTAGGGCGGGCAGGCGGCTTTGCCGGTTTTCGTATCGATCATCACCGGCCGGTGCAGGTTTGACACGCGGATCGGTGAGACGCCGGGGATGTACCAGCTCTTGCGGGTTTGTGGGCACCAGCGGTTGGGTAAGTCGCCGGAAGCGGCGCACACCTCGACGCGGATCAGCCCGCTGGGTGGCTGGTCGACACTGGCCTGCACCTTCGGCAAGGCCAAGGGCAAGGCATCGGCGATGCGAAAGAACAGCGGCGCGGCGGTCTTCAAACCGATAAAGGCCGGGTTCGGCTGGCCCTCGAAGTTGCCCACCCAGACCACCAGCACATAGGGCCCGACGATGCCGGCGCTCCAGGCATCGTGATAGCCCCAGGAGGTGCCCGTCTTCCAGGCCACCGGCCAGTTACGACCACGTCGATCCGGCGGCAAGCCGTCGGGGCGCGGGTTGTGCCTGAGCATGTCACGCACCATAAAAGCCGACTGCGGTGACAGCAGCGGCGCACCGACTGTGGTCGGTTCTTCCACTGTGTAGCGGACATTGCGCAAGCGCCCGTCGCCGGCCAGCAGCAGGTACAGTCGGGCCAATTCGGCCGGGGTCAGCTCGCCGCCGCCCAGCGCCAGACCTAGACCGTAAAACTCTTCCACGCGCAGCCGTTGGATGCCGGCGCGCTGCAAAAAACCGTGCAAAGACGGTTGGCTGATCTGGCTGGCCAGCCACACCGCCGGCACGTTGCGGCTGCGCACCAAGGCGTCTTGGGCGGTGAGCGGGCCGGCAAATTTACCGTCGAAATTCTCCGGCTGAAAGTTGCCGAAGGCGGTGGCGGCATCCTTGATGATGCTCATTGGGTGGATCACCCCCTGATCGAGCGCCAAGCCATATAAAAAAGGTTTTAGGGTTGAGCCGGGCGAGCGCCGGGCTTGCACGCCATTGACCTGGCCGCGAATGCTCGGCGCGAAGTAATCTGCCGAACCGACCAAGGCTTTCACCGACTGGTCACGGCTGTCCACCAGCAGCGCCACCGCGTTGTGCACCCCTTGCGGGCTGCGCTCGGCGACGAACTGGCTGACCAGTTGTTCCAACAGCGTTTGCAGCGGCAGATTGAGGCTGCTGTGCAGTTGCTCCTCACTGCGCGTGGCGAGTAAATATTCACTTAGGTGCGGCGCGCGAAACGCCAGTTGCTGGCGGGTTCGGGCCTGCAGTGGCAACTGCAGCAAGCCGTCGTTACGCGGATCGTTGGGGTGCTCGCTTTGCCAGCTGGCCATCAGCTGCAAGCGCGCCTGTTGCAAGGCCGGGCCGAAGCGCCCACGGCGGCTGGGTTGCTGGGGAATCACCGCCAGCGCCAGCGCCTCGCTCAGGGATAACTGCTGGGCCGATTTGCCAAAGTAGATGCGACTGGCCGCCTCGACCCCCTCAATATTGCCGCCCATCGGCGCGAGATTCAGATAAGCCTCGAGGATGTCGTGCTTGCTGTGGCGCGCCTCCAGCCACAGGGCTAGGGCGATCTGCTGCAACTTGCCGGGAATCTGCCGTGAGTTGAGGCCGTACAAGCGCCGGGCCAGTTGCATGCTCAGGGTCGAGCCGCCTTGGCGCAGGCCGCCGCTGTAAGTGGCCATGGCCGCACGCACTAGAGCGCTGGGGCTGACGCCCGGATGCTGATAAAACTCGCGGTCCTCTTTGAGCAAGATGGCGTCGATCATCGCCGGTGCGACCTGCTCCAGCGGCAGCCACAGTCGGTACTGACCGTCGCTGGCCAGGGTCAGACGCAGCAGCTCACCACCCTCGGCCAACACCACCCGCGACAAGGGCGCCGCCTCGCGCAGCGGCCCGTGCGGCCACAGACGCAAAGCCAAGAGCAGTGCGGCGCAGGCGGTGAGGCCAAGCAGGTAGGGTTTTAGTCGCGGCATGGGGACTTCATTGGTGGCATTTTAGTGATCGGCGCAAAGGCTAAAGCTTGGCGATGTCTGCGTTAGTGGTTGAAAGCGCTTGGCCTCGTAGGGTGCCGGTGAGCTTGCGAACCGCACCAATTTTGCGACAACCAGCGTGCGCTTAACGCTCGGCGTATCCATTGGTGCGTTACGCCGCTGCGCGGCTAACACATCCTACAAAAACGCAGATGTAGGGTGGATTCAGGAGCGCAGCGAACAATCCACCAATAGTCGAACAGTCCGCCCATCCGGGTCACCCCGCGCCATCCTCCATCCCGCGCCCGCCACTCTCCATCCCTCCCGCCGCAATGGCGTACTGCCTGCGGCGAGTAGCGCCCTACGCAAAGCTCGCCGCCTATTCACCCGCTTTAGGGCTTAACAATCTCCAGCGTGCCGCTCTTGCCGCGGGCCTGCAGGGTGGCGTCGTACATGCCTTCGGCGTAGGCCGGGGGCGTGCCGAAGGTGCCGGCGTTGGTGGCGCGCACGCGGTAGACGAAGGTGCCGACATCACGCAGCACTGTGCCGTAGAGCACCACGCGATCATCGCGTACATCGGCAAACTCTGGAGTCCAGTCGCTGAGCTTGGCGTCGCCCACTGGCGGTTGCCAAGCTGGAACTTCTGCCTCGGCATCGCCTGAGCCTTCGTCGCTGGAGTCGCACTCTTCGCTGCATTCCTCGTCGCTGGACTCACTGTCCGTGTCGGACTCGCTGTCGCTGCTGGCCTCGGCGGGTGCCTCTGCCGGCAGGTTGTAAACCGGCTCGACACCGCCGGGCAGCAAATCGATCACCGCCACTTGCTGGATTTCGTCGTGCTCTTTGGCGCGCAGACGCAGGCGCACCAAGAACTCCTCGCCAACCTTGACCTGGCTCAGCGGCTTGCCGTCCAGATCGAGGTACTCGCGCTGCACTTCCAGGCCATTGCTGATCTCTTTGTCCGGCGCACCGCGGTCATAACCGGCCTCGCTGAGCATGTAGAAGGCCGGGGTGGCGCCATCTTTGCTCAGTAGCAACTTCTTGGTCGCCAGTGGCACAGCGGTGCGCGGCGGCTTGCCGAGCAGGGTCAGCGCCTGTTCGGTTTGCTGCTTACTCCAAGCGCTGACGCTGAGGTTTTGCTCGGCCTCGGCTTGCGCGCCATAACCGTCGAAGGCGCGCAGCAGCAAGGCTGCTGACAGCGAGTTGTAATGCTGCTGGTTGAGGCGCTTGCCGAGGTTGTCGAGCAGTGTCAGCGGCACATCGCCAAGCAGCGCCGGGAAGTGCTTGCTGAGCAGCTGCAGGTGCACGGCGTCGTGGGTCAGGGTGTCGTAATACAGGCCGTCGCTGTTCCAGTCGCGTTCGCTGCTTTGCCACACTTGCTGGGCAAACAGCTGCTCGGCTTGTTTGTCTTGCTTGAGCAATTTGTAGCTGGCGGCCAGATAGGCCGCGCCTATGTCGCGCTGCCAATGCTTGCCTTGGTAGGTCTCGTAGCGTTCGCGAATATCCGCCAACGCGCCACTGGTAACCACGCCCTGACGGGTTAGCAGGTAGGCGGCGTAGGCGCGGTTGCGCAACTCGCTCAGGCCTTCGCTCGGGCCATTGGCCACTTGCGACAGATAGGCATTGGCGCGGCTGAGCAGGTCGCCGGGTACCGGGTAGTTACGCTCCTTGGCCTCTAACAGGAAGTCGGTGGCATACAGGCTGGCGAACGGCGCGGCATCCGGGCTGGCTTGCCACAAACCGAAGCCACCTGTGAGGTTCTGGCGCTGACGCAGGATGCTGATGGCCGTGTCGAAATCCGCTTGTGCATGCTGCTCGATGCCCTCGGTGCCGCTGCCGAGAATCAGTGTCGGCATAGCCTTGGACACCAATTGCTCGGTGCACACATAGCCATAATCACTCAGATAACGCTGCAAACCGTCGGCCCACACCAGCGGCGATGCGCCGGCGCTGAAGCTGACGTTGCGCAGCTCTGGATAGAGGTCGCGGGTCACCGGCACTGTGTGACTGCTGCTGGTGAAACGGCCGAGGCTCAAGGCCACACGGCGCTCCACCAGTGGCCGGATCGAGGTGGTTTCGCCGATTTGCACGCGCTTGCCGTCGGGCAAGATGGCGATAAAGGTCATGTCCGCCGAACCGAGGGTTTCCAGCGCTTGCAGGCTGATCTCGATCACGCCTTCTTTACGCGGTGCCAGTTCGAGGCTTTGGCTGCTGATGGCGGCGACCTTAAGGCCAGCGCTGGTGTGCAGCTCAAACTTGATCTTGGCGTTTTTTTCGAGGTTGCTGAACACCCCGACGCTGACCTTAAACACATCGCCTGGGGCAACAAAGGCCGGTACGTTCGGGGTCAGTACCAATGGCCCGCGCACCTCGGTGGTGGCTTCGGTGACGCCGATGCGGCTGTCATCGACGGCCACGGCGAACAGGTGCAGCTTGCCGTTAAAACTGTCCGGCACGGCGTAGTTGAAGGTGCTCTCGCCGGCCGGCAAATCGACCAGTCCCGACCACCAAGCCACTGGCGGCTGTTTTTTGCGCTTGAACGGGTTGAGGTGCGCGCCGAGCAAGTCTTCACCGTCGCCACCGGGGGCAGCGGCGCTCATCAGGCGGCTGAACTCCGGCAGCAGCAGGTCGAGGATCTGGCTGGTTTCCACTTCCAGCGCACGTTTTTGAAAGAACAGCGCCAGCGGGTCCGGGGTTTGGTAGCGCGCTACCTGCAAGATGCCCTCGTTGACCGCCCAGACCACGGCGCGACTTGGCCGCTCGCTGGTGACGGTCATGGCCAGGGTTTGCCCCGGTTCGATCTGCTCGGCGGCGCTGACTTTGAGTGGAATTCGGCGCGCATCCAGATTAATCCGCAGCGGCGCCACGGCGTACGACAGCGGGCTCATATAGACCTCGGGCGAGCCACTGTCGCGGACGAACTGCACGTTGACGTAAGCGTTGCCTTCCAGCCCTTGCGGCAGGCGAATGTGCTGCACGCTGCTGGTGCTGTCGGTCTTGAACCACTGGTGCACGTACACCTTGTCGCGCTCGATGGTGATCAGCCCAGCGCCGGTGTAGGGCGCGCGAATGCTGATCGCCACTTCACCTTCGGGGGCGTAGCTGTCTTGGTCCAGGCGCAGTTGCAGCTCGGCGTTACGCTCCAGCGAGCGCGAGGCGTTGCCTTGGCCGGCCACGCTGTAGTCGACCTGATTCAGCGCGTTGCCGGCGGCGTCCTTGACCGTCAGGGTAAAGTCGCCGGGCTCACTGGTGTTCAGGCTGCTGGTGGCGCCTTTAGCGGTTAAGGCTAACGGTTGGCTGCCGAGCGGCAGGTGCTTAACCCGCGACTGGTACTTGTAGGTGTCGTTGGATTGCTTGACCAGCACCGACATATAGCGATGCTCGACCAACTCGATGGTCAGGCCTTCGACGGCTTGCGACTGCAGCTCTGGATTGATCGCCAGCCACTGCACTTCGCGCTTGGCACCCTTGCTCACGTAGTCGAGCGAGTCTTGGCTCTTGACCCCGATCAGCCACGGCGCCGAGGACACCATCAGGCTGCTTTGCGCCGCGACGTTACGTCCGCCTTCGGCCTCAAACACCCGCGCCAATAGGTTTAGGCGATAGGTGCTGGCGGCGTAGCGCTCAAGCTTAAGCTCAAGGGTGGCTTCGCCGTTGTCGTCGGTGATGGTTTCTGGCAGTTCTTCGGTGCTGTTCTCGGTTAGCGAGTTGCTGATGCGGAAGCGATAGTCGCTGTAACCGTCGAAGGCGGCGTAGGCCGGGGCCAGAATCATATCGGCGGTCACTCGCCGGGCCGAGGCCGGGGCACCGAACAGATGCAAGGCCTTGACCTTGGCTTGTACGGCGGTGGGGGCGATCCAGCCGGTGACCGGATTGGCCGACAAGCTGGCGCTGACCTTCATACGGTCTGGCTCGAAGTCGCGGACTTTGAAGTTGACGCTACCTAGGTCGGTGCGTCGCTCTTGCTCGCCGATCAGGCTTAGGGTGGCGCTGTAGGTGCCGGCGGGCGCGGCTTCGCTGCTGACAAAGTCGAGCGTCTCGAAGCCGCTGGCACTGAGTTTAATGCTCTGTTGCAACACGGTTTGCCCGCGCGGGTCGCGAATGAGCAACTCCACCGGCAGGCCTTGCAGCTGGCCCAGCCAGTTGCTGGTACGCACTATCATGCCCAAGTGGGCGGTTTCACCCGGCCGATACAGGCCGCGGTCGCTAAACAGGTAAGCGTTTAAGCGGTCGGCTACGCCCTCATCAAACTGGCCGCCGATGTCGAAGCGCGACAGGTCGAGGCGGTGTTGGCTTTGCGCCACCGGTAGGAACGATTGATCGTTGCCCTGAGTAACCACGTACATCAGCGGGGTCTTCTCGCGGCGCAGCTCGTCGAGCTTGGCAAAGTGCGCCTTACCGCTGTCATCGGTGGTGCCGCTGGCCACTGGCAGGCCGTTGCGACCGATAATCTGTACTTGCGCACCGGCCACCGCGCCACCGCTGCTCAGCGATTGCACGAACAGGTCGTGGCTGCCGTCGCTGCTGCGCTTGGCGATAATGCCCAGATCGGTGACCACGATAAAACGTAGGTCTTCGGGGGCTTTATCTTCGTCGTCGCTGTAGTAGGAATTGAAGGTGCTGTTGCTCGGCTGATCTTGCGGGCTGAGCTTGATCACGAAGATCCCGCGTCGGCCACCCTCGGCGCTCAAGTACGGGGCCAGATCGATATGGTCGTAGTGGGTCTTGGCCGGGTCGCCGTTGCCGAGCGGCACGTCGAAGCTCATGCGCTCAACCAAGCGGTCAAAGTAACTGTTGGAGAAATCTGGGCGGGCAAAGCTGCCGTCGTTTTGATCGACCAAATGGTGCAGTTGATTAGGCAGTAAACGGGCGATTTCGACATGCGCGCCGGGTACACCACGGCCAAGAAAACCGAGGTTTTTCTCGCCATTCAGGCTTAGCAGCGCGCCCTCCGACATAAAGCTCAGGGCGCGTGGGTACTTGGGCATTTCCAGCAGGCCGGAGGTTGCTTCCTTGGCCAGATAACCACCCACGGCCTCGACCTTAGCGGCCACCCGGATATACAAATAACGGCCTGGCTCGGCCTTGAACTTGAACGCGTGCAGGGTATTTAGCGGTTCGACGCTGGGTACATGGGTCAGGGTTAGCCGCGCAGATTTAGCCAACAACTTTTCATCAATTGCCGACGAGCTCCAATCCTTTTCAGCTTGGGCGTTCTTAGCGGGCAGCAACCAGGCCTGCACCTTGTTGGCGATGGCTTCGTCACTGACTGCACTGGAGCTGCTGAACATCAGCACCGGCTCCGGCTCGCCACGGGCGTTGTCGACAAATTGCACTTGGCTTTCGTCGAAGGTTAGGCGGTAGCGACCCGGCACGGTAACGGCGGTTTGCAGCGGTTCGCTGATGTTATTGCCGCCATCGCGGGCTTTGCTGCCGGGCTCGATGGCCAATTTAACCGCTGTGCTTTCCAGTGGTGTGGCCAGCGGCGCTGAGTGGATGTAAGCGGCTAGGAGGTCTTTGCTGAAGCTGATTTCCGCAGTTGGCGCGACGTCTTTGTCGCGGTATTGCAAGCCGCGATCGAGGCTCACAGCCACCCGTTGACGGAACGACTCGGCATCCACCGGATGAGAGAAATTAACCGTCGCCACCAGTTTTTTCAGGCTCGGCACTACCGGATCTTGGTACAGCTCTTTGCTGGCTAGGGTGGCTTTGAAGGCTTGGGTGCGAGTGTCAAATTGATACTGCTGGAGCAGAACGCCATCGGCCAGCAGATTGTCTTGGTCGAGGGTGACTTTATAAGCCTGATCGATCGGCCAATCGCCCGCCGGGGTGAATACCAAACTGCGGTCGCTGGCCCAATGCCAGGCACCGGCGGCTGCCGGTTGCAGCTTAATCCCTTGCTCGACCGGTTGGCCGATGGCCGCCAGCGGCGCGACCGATTCGGCAAAGTTGACCCGCAGCGTGTCGATAACGATGGGCTGTTTTTGGTACGCGGTTAAGTCCGGGGCGTGTACCGAGTAACTGACCGTATGCGGCACCGGCAGGTTTTTGTACCACTGCCAGCCATAAGCGCCGGCACCGCCCAGCAGCGCCAACATCAGCAGGCCTGCGCCGCTGTGCTTGGGGTTGGCGACTAACCAGTTACCGCCCGCACGGCTGAGCTGGCTGAATTTGCGCAGCCACAGCGGCGGCTGCCAGCTACCGATCAGCGCGTTCAGCAGCCAGCGCACTAGGCGCAACAGGCCCAATACCAGCCAAGCGAAGGCGGCAAACAGCCGTAGGCAGAAGGT
The DNA here is from genome assembly GCA_044354115.1 of Pseudomonas sp. Taxonomy (GTDB): domain Bacteria; phylum Pseudomonadota; class Gammaproteobacteria; order Pseudomonadales; family Pseudomonadaceae; genus Aquipseudomonas. The sequence goes on from JBILAR010000075.1 coordinate 8,760, forward strand.
TTTGATGGTGGCGAACATGGGCATCCCTGCGGCAGTACTGGCAGGCAAGATGCCTGCGTGGTCGATGCCGCCGATTATGCCTAATTGGCCACGCGAGTGCTTGGCCGTCGGGCGCTAAACCCCCTGAGCTGTGCGTTTGCGCACGCCGCCGCGGTGCCTTATGAAATGGCTGTGTCTGCGTGAGTGGTTGACAGTGCGCGGGCGGCTTAGGGTGCTGGTGAGCTTGCGAACCGCACCACTTTGCGCCAACCCGCTTGCAGCCTAGGCATCTGCATGTCCACTGGTGCGTTACGCCGCTTCGCGGCTAACACACCCTACGTAAGTGGTTGAGCCGATGCGCAGCTCTACAGGTGGCATTTTAACCGTTAGCGCTGACGTCGCCTTTACGACGGCTGGTTGGCCTGCCAGTCATCCAGCGCTTCTTGGGCCGCGCGAAAGGCGTCCACCGCCGCTGGCACGCCGGCATACACGGCGCAATGCAACAGGGTTTCGCGGATTTCTTCCATCGTGCAGCCGTTGTTCAATGCGCCACGCACATGGCCTTTAAGCTCTTGCGGGCACTTCAGCGCGGTGAGGGCGGCGAGGGTGATCAGACTGCGGGTTTTCAGCGGTAAACCGTCGCGGGCCCAGACACTGCCCCAGGCATGTTCATTGACGAAGTCTTGCAGCGGTTGGCTGAATTCGGTGGCGTTGTTTAAAGCACGGTCGACGAAGGCGTCGCCCATCACTTGGCGGCGCATGCTTTGGCCTGAGTTATTGCTGTCGCTCATGGTGCTCTCCAATGGGTTTTGTAAATGCGTAGGGCGGGTGCAACCCGCCGGCTGTTTTGGCGTTGAGGATACTCGCGGGTTGCACCCGCCCTACGCGGCGCTGTTCAGTCGTCCTGATTGACCACCCAGAATATCTGCACGCCGCCATCGTCGCGATGGGCGAGGGTGACATTGTCGGTCTCGGCAATCTCGCCGAGCAATTGCGCCCAGTCATCTTCGGACTCATCTGCACCCTTGAAAATCAGCGCGGCCTTGGCTTTTTGTGCGCTGGTGGAGTTGATGATTTTCTGCACGCGCGCGGCCAATAATTCATAGGCGCTGGGCAACTTTACGGCGGCGGATTTGGCGGTGGCCATACGAGGGTCTCCTGATTTTGTGCTGTTTGGATATACAGTATATTGTCAGGCCGGTGGGTTGCAGGTCAAGCCAGCGTTGGGTGGGAAAGTGCGCAGCATTTCCCACCAAGCAACAGAGCCGTCAGCCGGATAATGGCGTGAGTTTCTTGGCCCTAGAGCGTGCTCGTCGCGGCATGAGTCGGCAGCAACACGCGCTCTGCTGCGGCCGCTATTTGCTCGGCCACTGCCGTGTCACTTACGGCTCGCGCGAGGGTCACCGCGCCGGTCAGGGTGGCCAGCGCCGCCATTGCCGCACCGACATTGGTGGGTGCGTTGGCGGCTGCCGGCCCGCTCGCGACTAGGCTCGCCACAGCAAGCAACTCAGCCTCAAATTCCGCCCGGGCTGTCGCATCGGAACGCGCGACTTCGGGGGCTAGGCTTTGTAAGGCGCAACTTTCGGGCAGCGTGCACTTGCGCTTGGCACCCAGGTAAAAGTGCACGAACTCTGCCCACCAGTTCGGCCCGTAGGTTGTCTGGAAATGCCGCACACCGTCCTTAAGGTCCGTCATCCCAAGTGTGACCGACTCTCGAAACGCGGCCGCCTTGGAGTCGAAATGCGCATAAAAGGCACCGGAGGTGACGCCGGCTTCTTTCGCCAAGCCATCAACACCTATGCCGCCAAAGCCGCCTTGGCGAAACCCCCGACCGGCAGCGTCGAGAATGCGCTGGCGGGTTTGCAGTTTTTGTTCGGACCGAGACACGTAGCTCTCCTTTTTTGGCAGGTGGTGGAAATTATACTTGTTCGAGTAACGATCGTTATGTATTTTAAAATAACGATCGTTATCTTGGCGATTGTTCTGGTCATGGCTATGGCTGGATCGGCTTGCTAATAGGGATACCGTTATGTCGAAGGCTTTTGTCTACACCGAACTGCAAATCGCTCTGCCATTCGAGCAGGCACCGTGGCGCGAGCTCAACCCGGAGTTACTCAAACAGCCGGGTTTGCAAAATAAAACCTGGTTGTCTGGTGCTGCGAACCACTCGGTCGGTGGCTTCTATGAGTTCGACTCAATCGCCAACGCGAAAAAATTCGTCACCGGCTACTTCCCGGCAGAAGCCGCTAAATTTGGCGTGGCGCAAACGACGCGGGTGTTTGCCAAGGACGTGGTCGAGGAGGCTAGCCGACAGTTGAATTCTGTGCATTTCGGCGGCATCGCCAGCCGTAAACCGGGCGCATTCGTCTACACCGAGGTGCAAGTGTCGGTGCCATTTGATCAAGCGCCTTGGCCGACCATGAATCCCATTCTGCGCGAGCAACCTGGGTTGCTGCACAAGACTTGGTTGAGCGGCGTGGATAACCAATCGGTCGGTGGTTTCTATGCATTCGACACGCTGGATAATGCCCGTCGCTTCGTCACCGATTACTTCCCAACAGAGACGGCAGGGCTGGATGCGGCCTACACCACGCGGTTGTTTGATGCGTCGGCAACCGAAGCGGCGAGTCGTGAGATGGGCTCGCAGTTTTACCTTTAAAGCGTCGAAGTTCGCTGTATGCCAAATCGCCAAGCTCGCACTGGCGACGTGGCATACAGCGGCCACAAGGGAGGAGGGAAATAGCATGACAGTTACACTGGCTGGGGGTGCTATGGCACCTTATAAACTGCTCCACAGCATGCTGCGGGTGGCCGATCTTGAGCGCTCGCTGGCTTTCTATACCGGCGCGCTGGGCATGCGTTTGCTGCGCCGGGAGCAATATCCCGGCGGACGTTTCACTTTGGCGTTCGTTGGCTATGGTCTGGAGTCTGAGCAGTCAGTAATTGAGCTGACGTATAACTGGGATCAAGGCGCTTATGAACATGGCTCAGCCTTTGGCCATCTGGCTTTGGCCGTAAGCGATTTGTTCGCCTGTTGCACTGCGTTGGCGGCGGAGGGAGTCAAGGTGCTGCGCCCACCGGGGGCTATGAATGTGAGTTCGCCGGACCGCGAGTGGCCCGAACAGGTCGCGTTTATTGAAGACCCCGATGGTTACACAATCGAACTAATAGAAACTCGGCCATAGCGCAGAGTTTTGTCCCTACTACTGGCTGCGGTTTAGTTGTGGCTGTGCGAGCTCGCGCAGCTGGCGATAAGTTGCCGCTGGGCCTGCAGATGTTGTCCGTTTGCTTGCACCCGGTCGAGCAGCAGGGCGCCCTCTAGGCCAGACATAAATACCGCGGCGAGCTGGCGTGGGGCCAAGGGGTTGCTTAGCTCGCCGGGGTGCTGGCTGAGCAAGTCGGTTAGCCAGTCTTCGCTGTGCTGGAAAAACCCTTCGAGCAGGCTGCGGCTACGTTCATCCAAGGCCGCTAGCTCGGCGGCAAGCATGCCACACAGACAAAACTTGTTATCGCGCGCGGCGGCTTCGAATAAGTCGACAAAGGCCATCAGTTTGCCGTGCAGGCTGGTTTGGCTGTGCGTCAGTGCCTGCAGTTGTTGGGCAAAGGCGGCGCTGTAACTGTTGATCAGCACGGCGGTGAGATCGCCCTTTTCCGGGAAGTAGTAATGCACGCTGGACGACTTAATCCCGGCCAGATCGGCCAGTTGGCGAAAGCTCAGCTCGCGCAGGCCACTGCGTTGCACCAGGTCGGCGGCCAGCGCCTCAAGCTCACTACGTTTGTCCGACATTGCCTGCTGAGTTCCCTGTGCTGCGCATGCCGCCCACTTAGCTGCTGGCCGGCGGTGCTTGGATAAAACGCAAGTGTCGCATTTTGACCCAGACTTTGGCACCCGCAGCGCCGGCGGTCGCCGCAAACTGGGCGCCACAGGGCAGGCGCAGCCAGGACATGGCGAGAAACTGCTCACCCGACTCGCTAAAGTCACCCTCCAGCACTAAGAGTTCGGCACCCTCGGGGAACTGGTACTTAACCTGCGTGTGCGGTTGCCAGGTTTCCAGTTGCACGGTTTCGCGCTCGTCTAAAAACAACGGGGTGAGCGTTACGCCGGGCTGCTCTGGGCTCGGCACACTGCCGATTTTATGCAGGTCGAGCCGTACCTGGGTGCGGTCGGCCAAATCAAATTGCCAGAGTTTTACAAAGATCACGCAACCACTGGCGGAGCGCGGGGTATGGCGTGTGGTGGGCGGATTGCGAATGTAGGAGCCGGCCGGAAAGTCGCCATGCTCATCCTGAAACACGCCTTCGAGGACAATAAATTCTTCGCCACCCGTATGGGTGTGCGGGGTAAAGGCACTGCCGGCGGCGTAGCGCACGATGCTGGTGGCGCGGGCCACTTCATCGCCGAGACGATCGAGCATGCGCCGTTGCACACCCGCCACAGGGGAATCTACCCATGGCATCTGCGCGCCGTGCAGCACGGCACGTTGGCTAAAGTCAGCGTTGATATCCATGGGTCGATCTCCTTTGGTCAGTGGGTGGGTTTAGCCGGCCATGCTTGGACGTGCGGCCATGCGCGCGCGCCATGCGGCTAAGTGTGTGCAGTCGGCAGGAATGCCGACCTTAGCAAAGTCGGCAAAATTTAGGCCGACAAACAAGGTGATATCGACCATCGAGAAGTTCTCGCCGGCAGCAAATGGCTGGGTGCTCAGTAACTCGTTGAAGTAGCGCATGCCGGCCACGGCGGTGGCCTGTTGCTTGAGGCCCCAATCCTGGTTTTGGTACAGCTCCAGCGCGCCAAGCCCTGGGGTGGCGTGGTGGAAATAAGCACCGACGGCATCCATCACGCCAGCTTCGGCCCGGCGCTGCATCATGTGAATGACGGCGCGCTCTTTAGCGCTGCTGCCGGTCAGCGAGATGCCGGCAAAACTATGGTCGAGGTATTCGGTGATGGCCGTGCATTCGCTGATGCAGGTGCCATCGTCCAGTTCCAGCACCGGCACAGTGGCACTCGGATTGAGTTTGATGAAGGCCGGCAAACGGTGCTCGCCCTTGAGTACATCGACGTGTACGAACTGCACCTGGTCGGTGGCGTTTTTCTCGGCCAGGGCGATGCGTACGCGAGCGGGGTTAGGGAAGCCTTGGAAATCATAAATTTTCATCGAGAGCGTCTCTTTAGTCGTGAGGATGGGAGCTAAGTGCAGGCGGCATGGTTGGGCATTGCGAGGTGCCGAGGCCAGAGCTTAGCACGGTATCTATCAGTAGATAGATGGTTTTTGCACAAGTTCCCGTCTTACCCGTTGGCGTCTGTTAGCTGCATTTTGCTGACTGGCGCCTCGGCTTGGCGTATGCACGGGCCTTGCGCACGGGACTGTGGACGCAGGGTTTGGCCGCCGCGCAGGGATGGCCCGTGGGGCATGGGGCAGTTGGACCGCCTCACTGTGCTTAACTGGTTGTGGGTGGCGGGGCCATTTTTAGTTTGCGGCGCTATCGCTCGGGCGATAGCGCGGGGGGATTTGGCCGCCGCGCATCAAGAAATAGGCAGCGCTGCCGAAATCGGTAAAAGGCTATCAAGTGGCTGCCTGAATCCGGTGGCGTCATGCAGGTGTCGGGAGAGCTAAGATGCGCTGGTTGTCGAATATGTCAGTTGCTTACAAGGTTGCGCTGGTGCCTGCCTTACTTGGCGTGCTGCTGGTGGTGTTGGGGGGCGTGTCCTCGTTCAGCCTTAAGAGCATTGCCACGCGCGTGCAGGTAGTGACCCAAGATTTGGGGCCGAGCATGAATCAGTTGGCGCGTGTCGCCGATGACATGAGCCGCTTGCAGTTGGCGGTGCGCCATTACGCGCGCACCAGTGATGCGGCCGGCGGGCAGCAAGCCAAACAGCTCGATGAGCAACTGCAGGCGTCGTTGCAGTTGGCCCAACAGCGTTTGCAATTGGCCGGCAGCCAGCGTCTGTTAACGGATGTTGGCCAGTTGCGTGAGCAGTACAGCAGCTTGTTCCGTGATCAACTGCTACCGCTCAGCGAGCAGCGCGAGCTATTACTGGCAAACAGCTTGGCGCCAACCGGGCTGGCCATCGAAAAGACCCTGTCAGGGGTGCTGGCGGATGCCCAGCAAGACCTCAACCTCGATGCAGTGTTCTATGCCAGCGCCGCTATGCGGCATTTGCTGCTGGGTAGCGCGAGCCTCTATCGCTTCTTGCAGGAGCATAAAGCCGAGCAAGCGCAAGCCTTTCGTCGCGAGTTAGACAGTGCCCAGAGCACCATAGGTGTGCTGCGTGATCGCACTAGCAGCGAGAGCGCCAAGGCCAAACTGAATGGGGCGCTGGATAACCTAAGTAAGTACCAGGCTGCCGCCAAGCAGGTGGAACAGTTGGTCGGGCGGCGCAATCAGAGCTTGGCGCAAATGGACCTGATCGAGCCGCAGATCGCCGATCTACTCGGGCAGTTACAGCAGGAGATTGCGCAGGCCATGGATCAGGCGGCCACCGCCGCCGATGCCACTGTGCTGCAGGTTAATCAGTTGTTCTGGGGGCTGGTGCTGGCCGCCCTGTTGCTCGGTGGGTTGCTGGCGTATGCCGTGGCTGCCGAACTGGTGCGTAGCCTCACCCAGATTAACCAGATGCTGCAGGACATGGCCGAAGGCGAGGGGGACTTGACCCAACGTTTGCCAGTGCGCGGGCGTGACGATTTAGGCCGTTTGGCGCAGAGCTTTAATACCTTCGCCGAGAAGATCCGGCATACCGTTGCTGAGGTCGCACATGCTTCGCGAGGCCTGGAAACGGCCGCCGAGGCACTGCAGGATTCTGCCGACTCGGCGCATCGGGATGTAGTGGCGCAGAGTGATGAAAATGACCAAATAGCCACCGCCATGACCGAAATGGCGGCCAGCGCCCAAGAGGTGGCGCATTCCGCCGAGCATGGCGGACAGTTGTCGCAGCAGGCGCGACAAGCCGTGGCCGGCGGACAAGCCTGTGTGCAATCGAGTAGCGGGGCCATGCAGGGGTTGGCCGGGCGCATTGAAGGTTTGGCTGGGGTCATCGCCTCGCTGGGGGCCGACAGTGAGAGCATTGGTTCGGTGCTCGAGGTGATCGGCTCGATTGCCGAGCAGACCAATCTGCTGGCGCTGAACGCAGCCATCGAAGCGGCGCGTGCCGGTGAAGCCGGGCGCGGTTTTGCCGTGGTGGCGGACGAGGTTCGTTCGCTGGCGCAGCGCACCCAGCAGTCCACCGCGCAGATTAAGCAAATCATTGACGCCTTACAGGGGCGCACCCGTGAGTCGATGAGCATGATGAACGACAGTCAACAGGCCATGGGGCTGGCCAGAACCAGTGCCGAGGCCACCGGCGCGGCGTTGTACAGCATCAGTTCAGCGGTGGATGCTATCGACAGCAATATTCAGCATATGGCGCACGCGGCCGGTGAGCAGGCCCGAGTGGCCGATGAGGTGAGTGCGGGCGTGGTGCGCGCGAATAATTTGAGCCACAACACCCGCGCAGCCGTGGATCAAACCCGCGGTGCTGTGGGTGAAATTCGCCAGCTGGAAAAACGTTTGGCCGGGCGAATCGAGCAGTTTCAGGTCTGATCTGGTGGTCGGTTGTTACTTCGCTTGGTTACGTTTCGGCCTGCTGAACGGCCCGTTGGCCCGGCGCAGATGGATGGGTTCGGAGCAAAATCGTGTTGCTTTGAGTTTTTCGTAGGGCGGGTGCAACCCGCAGGGCTGGATTAGGCGGGTTGCACCCGCCCTACATGGCTGGGAGCAAGCCGGTTATTTTGTGCCCGAACGCCGCCTCGGTGTTGTTTGAACGATTGGTTCCGCCCTTACGGCGTGTCACTTGTGCGCCCAGCATGGGCGTCATCCTAGAGGTGAAAGTCCTCTCTTAAGCTGGCCACAGCGAATGAAGCAAAGCGCAACGGCATGAGGGCGACCGAGTGTGGGAAGGAAG
>JBILAR010000101.1:0-12163 GCA_044354115.1 Pseudomonas sp.
TGACCATTAAGTTGAACAAAGATGTGCCGATGGCCGACATTGAGAACCTGATCAGTCAGCATAATCCTTGGGTCAAGCTGGTACCGAATCAGCGTGAGGCGAGCATGCGTGAGTTGTCGCCTACCGCTGTGACTGGCACCTTGAGTGTGCCCGTTGGCCGTTTGCGCAAGATGAATATGGGCTCGCAGTATTTGGGTGCCTTCACCGTGGGCGATCAGTTGCTGTGGGGCGCGGCCGAGCCATTGCGCCGTATGTTGCGGATTCTGCTCGAGCGTTAATCGCAGGCCGCAGCGTTTAGCCTTAGGGTTAAACGCTAGCGGTTAAAATTGCTTGGGCGGGGAGTGACGGTTAGAGTGCCGCTCCCTGTTTCGCCTGAGGTTTTACTGTGAGCCAAACTTTTACACTCGCCATCATCGGCGCCACTGGCACAGTTGGCGAAACCTTGGTGCAACTGCTGGAAGAGCGCGATTTTCCAGTCTCTGTTTTGCATTTGCTCGATGACACAGAATCTGCGGGTCATTCATTGCCGTTTAAAGGCAAAAATCTGCGTGTGCGTGATCTCGAAGGTTTTGACTTTACTCAGGTGCAGATCGCGTTTTTTGCAGGCGACCAGCCAATTACTGCGACTGATGCCGCCAAACTGCAGGCGGCCGGCTGCAATTTGATCGACCTCAGCGGTGGCTTGTCGCTAGAGCAGGCACCACGGCTAGTGCCTGAGGCCAATGCAGAGATGCTCAAATCGTTGAGCAAACCCTATCAATTAACCAGCCCAAGCCCGTCGGTTGCCGTCTTGGCGACAGTGTTGGCGCCCATTCGTCAGTTTTTGCAGTTGCAGCGGGTCTGCGTAACGGCATGCTTGGCGGTCTCCAGCGTGGGGCGCGACGGCGTGAAAGAGTTGGCTCGGCAAACGGCCGAGTTACTGAATGCCAGGCCGCTGGAGCCAAGGTTCTTTGATCGACAAGTAGCCTTTAATTTGCTGCCGCAGGTCGGCACGCTCGATGCAGCCGGGCATGCCTTGCTTGAATTGCGTTTGGCTCTGGAACTTAAGCAAGTTCTGGGTTTGCCGGCGCTGCGGGTGGCGGCGACTTGTGTGTTGGCGCCAGTGTTTTTTGGTGACAGTTTGAGTGTCTCGCTGCAGAGCGCTGCCGCGATTGATTTGCCGAGTATTACCGGCGCATTGGCATCCGCGGATGGCGTGGAGTTGGTTGAAGAGGGTGACTATCCAACTGCGGTTGGCGATGCCGTCGGTCAAGATGAAGTCTATGTCGGTCGCTTACGCAGCGGCTTGGATGATTTGACTGAACTGAATTTGTCGATTGCGTCTGATAATGTGCGAAAAGGTGCTTCACTGAATGCTGTGCAAATCGCCGAGTTGTTGATAAAACACTATCTGTAAAAGATACTTAGCGTTAGATTTGAAGAATCATTCTAGCTTAGCGATACTGGCTAGAATGAATGCTGAGATGAATTTGCTACAAGGCAATTCAAACAGTGGCTCGAGACCCTCGCGTACGTCGAGAAAAAAAAGATAAAACAAGGGATTACGCTATGGTTCAGGTTCGCAAACTGGTACTGGCAATTGCAGCTGCTTCGGCACTGACCTCTGGTATGGCGCAGGCGTTGGGTCTTGGGGAAGTTTCCCTGAAATCTTCGCTGGATCAGCCGTTGGTGGCAGAGATTGAATTGCTGGAAGTGCGCGACCTCGCCACTGGCGAGCTGATTCCAAGCTTGGCCTCACCTGAGGACTTTACCCGGGCAGGAATTGATCGGCAGTTTTTGCTGAACGACCTTAAGTTCACCCCGGTGATCAAGGCCAACGGCAAGAGCTTTATCCGCGTCACCTCGAATAAGCCAATCCGCGAGCCTTATCTGAATTTCTTGGTTGAGGTGCTGTGGCCAAGCGGCCGTCTGCTGCGCGAATACACCTTGTTGCTCGATCCGCCGCTGTATTCCCCGCAAACGGCTGCTGCCGTTGCTCCAAGAATGCCCGTTGCTGCGCCAATGCCGCGTCCTGTAGTGGCCGCTGCGCGCCCATCGGTTACTGCGCCGGCACCTGTGGCATCCACAGCTAGTCGCTCGACTCAGGCGGCGGCACCTGCGACGGCCAGCAATAAACTTAGCGGTAAAGAATACAAAACCACTTCCAGTGACATTCTTTGGGATATCGCCCGGCGCGTACCTGGCGGTAGCCCGCATCAAACAATGTTGGCGATTCAAGATCTCAATCCCGATGCTTTTGTCGGCGGCAATATCAATCGTCTGAAAAGCGGTCAGGTGTTGCGCCTGCCCGATCAGCAACAAATCAACAGTCGCTCGCCGAGCGAGGCAATCGCTCAGGTTAGCGAGCAAGCTGCCGCGTGGCGTGAAGGTCGCAGCATCGCTAGCAGTGAAAATCGTCAGCTAGACGCCACTAAGCGCAATGTTGCTGGCGCGGCTCCGGCTAAGACTGAAGTAAAAGACAGTTTACAATTGGTTTCTGCCGAAGCAGGCAAAGCCAGCGCCGGCAGCGATAAAGGCGGTAACGGCGATAGCAAGGCACTAAACGACAAGCTGCAAGTGACCAAGGAAAGTTTGGATTCAACTCGTCGTGAGAATGGTGAGTTGAAAGGTCGAATGACCGATTTGCAAAGCCAGCTAGATAAATTGCAGCGTTTGATTCAACTCAAAGATGATCAGTTAGCCAAGCTTCAGGCTGATTTGGCTGCCAAGGGTAAAACTGCAGCAGCGCCTGCGCCGGTTGTTGCCGCCCCGGCGCCTGCAGTTAAAGAGCCTGTAGTGGCAGCGCCAGCCCCGGCTACAAAGGCACCGGCTGTAACGCCTGCTGCGGTTCCAGTGCCTGCGCCAACGCCTGTGGTTGAACCGACCAAGCCGGTGGTTAATCCCGCGCCAGCAACTGATTTTAACTACAGCGAGGCGCCTGCCAAGCCGGCAGAAGTTGTCGCTCCCGCTCCTGTTGAGGCCCCTAAGCCTGTAGCGGCAACCCCGGTTAAACCCGTAGAAGCCCCTAAGCCGGTTGCGCTTAAGCCAGCAGTAGCTCCAGTGGCCCCAGTAGAAGAGCAAGGTTTTTTTGCCGGTCTGATGGCTAACCCGATGTTGTTGGCGATTGCCGGCGGTGGTGGTTTGCTGGCATTGCTAGTTGGCTTGATGATGCTGTCCAAGCGTAACGCACAGAAAGAAGCTGAATTGCTAGAAGGCTTACAGTTAGACGACGCGGATGATTTGGACGACGAGCGCGACTTGCCGGAAGACAGTTTTGACGAGCTTGATAGTTCGATTGCTGATGCCGATGTGCATGAGGCGGCAGTTGAGCGCGTTACCGCACAAACAGCTGATCCTTTAGGTGAGGCTGATATTTATATCGCTTATGGCCGCTTTCCTCAGGCCGCAGAGTTGTTGCATAACGCCATCAATGATGAGCCTCAACGCAGCGACTTGCGTTTGAAATTGCTTGAAGTGCAAGCAGAATTGGGCGATCGCGATGGCTTCGCTCGGCAAGAAGCTGAGTTGCGTGAAATTGGCGGAGTGAGCGCCGATGTTGATCAAGTTAAAGCTAAATATCCAAGCATGACTGCTGCCGCAGTAACGGTAGCGGTGGGTGCTGCTAGCTTGGATGCTGAATTGGATGCCTTCAGTCTTGATGATCTAGACATAGACGAGCCTGCTAGCGCGCCTGCATCCACCGATATGGATGATGCTTTTGACCTCAGCTTGGATGATCTGGAAGCTGAGATGGAAAACGATTTGGCCGCGAGCAGCAATGCCGGTAATTTAAATACTGATTTTGCTGAACTCAGTTTGGATGGTGATTTTGACCTCGCCGAAGAGCCGGCTCAGGCTGCGGCTAGTCAGGAGTTAAGTTTCGATCTTGAGCTGGATGCGCCGACAATCAGCGCCGAAGAAGATTTTGATCTGGCTGATTTTAGTTTGGAGATGGAAACGGATGGTCGGCCAGTTACGTCAGTCGCCGCTGATGAAGATTTCCTCCTGAGTTTGGATGACGTGCCGGCAGTCTCGGCAGCTAACGAGTTCTCTGGATTAGACGCGCAGATGCAGGCCGAGGAGTTGGCTGCGGATCTTGAGTTGCCTGCCGACTTTGATCTGTCTTTGGCTGAAGATGCGCCTGCTGTGGTCAGTGCCGATAGTTTTGCTGCTCATCTTGATGATGTAACTGCAGAGCTTGAGCAGCTAGCCAGTAGCCTGGATCAGCCGGATGACTTGGCGGATCTGGACGCACCTTTACTAGATATAGCTGCTTCTGATGATCTAGACGGTGATGACGATTTTGACTTCTTGTCCGGTACCGATGAGTCAGCAACCAAGCTTGATTTGGCTCGTGCCTATATCGATATGGGTGACACCGAAGGTGCGCGCGACATACTTGATGAGGTCGTAGCTGACGGTAGTGAAACTCAACAACAGGAAGCGCGCGACTTGATCGCTCGTCTCGCTTGATCCATGACTGAAGCTACATCAACAGTGGCAGCCGCAATGGCTGCCACTGGCGTTTTCAGAGTGGCCCTTGGGATTGAGTACAAAGGTTCGCGCTACCGGGGTTTTCAGCGTCAGCGTGCTGGCGTACCGACTATTCAAGAAACCCTAGAAAAGGCCTTGTCAAAAGTCGCGGGCGGCGCTGCGATTACCTTGAGTTGTGCCGGGCGCACGGATGCCTCGGTGCATGCCAGTGCGCAAGTGGTGCATTTCGATACAACTGTGGTGCGCAGCCTGCATGCTTGGGTGATGGGCGCCAATATGAACTTGCCGCCAGACATCAGCGTGACTTGGGCGCAGTTTATGCCAGCCCATTTTGATGCGCGTTTCAGCGCCAAGGCGCGACGTTATCGTTACGTGATTTACAACGATCAAATCCGGCCCGCGCATATGGCAGAAGAGGTTACTTGGAATCACCGGCCGTTGGATGTTGAGTTGATGCGTCGCGCCGCCCTAGAATTTGTCGGAACTCACGACTTCAGTGCGTTTCGCGCGCGCCAGTGTCAGGCCAAGTCGCCGATCAAGACCATTCATCATCTACAGTTACAGACCTTTGGTAAGTTGATCGTGCTGGATATTCGCGCCAATGCATTTTTGCATCATATGGTTCGCAATTTAGCCGGTGTGTTGATGACTATTGGCGCTGGTGAGCGGCCGGTTGAATGGGCGCGCGAAGTGCTGGAAGGTCGCGTGCGGCGTACTGGCGGGGTAACGGCGCATCCTTTTGGCTTGTACTTGGTTCAGGTTGATTACGCGGCAGATTTTGGCTTGCCGCAGCGCTATCTGGGGCCGCATTTTTTATCCGGCTTACCCGATGTGATGGCCGGGGCCGAGTATGCAGTGGCCGACAACAGCACGAATGTGAGGTAAGCGCAGGTGGCAGTCGTTCGCAGCAAAATCTGTGGCATTACGCGTATTGAAGATGCGCTGCTGGCGATCGCCGCAGGGGCTGATGCCTTGGGCTTTGTGTTTTATCCGCCAAGCCCGCGGGCCGTAACTGTTGCGCAGGCGCAGGCAATTATTGCGCTCTTGCCGCCCTTTGTGACGACGGTTGGGCTGTTCGTTAATACCAATCGTAGTGAGCTAAGCGAACTGCTTCGCGTGTTGCCGTTGGATTTATTGCAGTTTCATGGCGATGAAACACCCGCAGATTGCGACGGCTATCAGCGGCCTTATATCAAAGCGTTGCGAATTAAGCCGGGCGATGACGTTGCGCAACTTGCAGCGCCTTATGCGCAGGCCTCGGGGATATTGCTCGACACCTTTGTGCCGGGAATCCCTGGTGGTACTGGGGCGGCGTTTGATTGGTCTTTGGTTCCGCGTAACTTCTCCAAGCCAATTATTCTTGCCGGTGGTTTAACCGCGCAGAACGTATTTGCTGCAATCGAGCAGGTGCAGCCTTATGCCGTAGACATTAGTGGCGGCGTTGAGGCCGACAAAGGTATCAAGGACCCGGTGAAAGTAGCGATGTTTTTGCGTGAGGTTCGCCGTGCTTGCGCGTAATTTGCTAAGCGTTATGGCTTTGGCTTGGTACTCTTGGATGGGGATTCATGTGACCGTCAGAGTGGCTTGACCGTCCATCAAGCTGCAAACGCATTTGTTCCTGTCCGCCAGAAGGCATTCGCCTAAGGTGGCTTGAATTACACATTATTTAGGTTAAGTGCTGGAGAGAGTGAGCATGAGTAACTGGTTGGTCGACAAGCTGATTCCCACCATCATGCGTTCCGAGGTGCAAAAAAGCTCGGTGCCTGAGGGTTTGTGGCACAAGTGCCCGTCATGCGAGGCCGTGCTCTATCGTCCAGAACTGCAAAAAACCTTAGATGTTTGCCCCAAGTGCAATCACCACATGCGTATCGGTGCGCGTGCTCGGTTGGATATTTTTCTCGATGCTGATGGGCGTGAAGAAATTGCCGCTGAGCTTGAGCCGGTTGATCGGCTGAAGTTTCGTGACAGCAAAAAATACAAAGACCGTTTGCTGGCGGCGCAAAAGCAAACCGGTGAAAAGGATGCGCTGATTGCCATGCGCGGCCATGTATTAGGTCTGCCGGTGGTGGTCTGCGCCTTTGAGTTCGGTTTTATGGGCGGCTCCATGGGAGCCATCGTTGGCGAGCGCTTTGTGCGTGCGGCGAATGTGGCGTTGGAAAAGGGCTGCCCGCTCATTTGCTTTGCCGCCTCTGGTGGTGCGCGCATGCAAGAAGCACTGATCTCGCTGATGCAAATGGCCAAAACCTCAGCGGTGCTGGCGCGTTTACGTGAAGAGGGGGTGCCTTTTATCTCGGTGCTGACAGACCCTGTGTATGGCGGTGTATCGGCCAGTTTGGCCATGCTCGGTGACGTTATTGTTGCCGAGCCGCGTGCCTTAATCGGTTTTGCCGGGCCGCGGGTGATTGAGCAAACGGTGCGTGAAAAACTCCCTGAAGGCTTCCAGCGCAGCGAGTTTTTACTCGAGCATGGGGCTATCGACATGATTATTCACCGTGAAGAGTTACGTCCACGTTTGGCCCGTTTGTTGGCGCAAATGCAACATCTGCCAAGTCCTGCGCCTGTCCCGGCAGCAGCAGTTACGGCTGCGACTGCTGCGGTATGACGCAACGCGCGCTGGCCGATTGGCTGAGTTATCTGGAGCAGTTGCACCCGTCGGCCATCGATATGGGCTTGCAGCGGGTTCAGCAAGTGGCCACTCAGCTTGGCTTGGGGCGGCCGGCACCCTTAGTTATTACGGTCACCGGCACTAACGGTAAGGGCTCTACCTGCGCTTTTTTAGAGTCCTTACTGTTGGCGCAGGGGCTGAAAGTCGGGGTTTATAGCTCACCGCATCTGTTGCGCTATAACGAGCGAGTGCGCATTGCCGGTGTCGACGCCAGTGACGAGCAACTGTGCGATGCCTTTGCCGCGGTTGAACAAGCGCGCGTAGCTATCTCCCTGACCTATTTTGAAATGGGCACCTTGGCGGCGTTTTGGCTGTTTGAGCACGCCTCTCTCGATGCGGTGATTCTTGAGGTCGGTTTGGGTGGTCGTTTAGATGCGGTCAATTTGATTGATGCGGATTTGTCGCTGATCACCAGTATCGGTCTGGACCACACCGATTGGTTGGGTGATACCCGCGAATCTGTGGCCTTTGAAAAAGCCGGTATCTTGCGTGCCGGTAAGCCGGCTTTGTGTGGCGACCTTGATCCGCCTATGCCGTTGTTGCAGCGAGTGGCCGAGCTCGATTGCCCGCTATTTCTGCGAGCGCGTGATTACGACCTAGTGGTTGATGAGTCGGTGTGGCACTGGCGTGGCTTGAGTGCGCGCGGTGAAGTGTTGCAGTTGGATAACCTGCCTCTGTTGGACTTGCCGCTGGAGAATGCTTCCCTGGCCGTGCAGGCTTATGCCTTGCTGGATTTACCTTGGCAGCCGGCAGCTATTGCTGCGGCCTTGCTCGCCACGCGCGTGGTGGGGCGCTTGGATCGACGAGTGCTGAATTGGCACGGCAAGCGCCTGACGCTGTTGCTGGATGTTGGGCATAATCCCCATGCGGCAGAGTATCTGGCTCAGTTGTTGGCGGCGCGGCCGTTGCGTGGTAAGCGTTTGGCGGTGTTCGGTTTGCTGGCAGATAAAGACTTGGTGGGCGTGCTTAAGGCTTTGCAAGATGAAATTGCGGAGTGGGCGGTGGTTGATTTGCCCACCGAGCGCTCGCGCTCGGCGGCGGAGCTAAAAACGGCGTTACTGAGCTTGGGTGCGCGGGTTGAGTCCTATCCGCACGTTGCGGCGGCGTTGCAGGCACAATGCACACAGGCCACGGTCGAAGATGAAATTGTGCTATTTGGATCTTTTTATTGTGTCGCGCAAGCGCTTGAATGGCTGGCTTGCAGTTCGGCACAGGAGGTAGGTAATGGCTTTGCTGGATAGTGGGCTTAAGCAGCGAATCGTTGGTGCCTTGGTGCTGCTGGCTTTAATGGTGATATTTGTTCCGATGCTGCTGTCTCGTCAGGATGATTTGCAGCGTGTGGTTGTTGACGCCCCAGCTATGCCTCAATCACCGAGCATGCCGCAAGTTGATCTTGAGCCCGTTAGCGTGCCGCAGGCGCAACTGTTGCCTGAAGAGCCGGTGCCGATGACTGACACAGAATTGGCTAACACTTCGGTGCCGCTAGTGGCGCCCAGCAAAGCGTTAAAGCCAGCGGCGATTTCGC
Organism: Pseudomonas sp.; assembly: GCA_044354115.1. Classification (GTDB taxonomy): domain Bacteria; phylum Pseudomonadota; class Gammaproteobacteria; order Pseudomonadales; family Pseudomonadaceae; genus Aquipseudomonas. The sequence continues at coordinate 8,664 of JBILAR010000101.1, forward strand.
CCGCTGTGGCGACTAAACCGTCGGTCGCCGAAGTGCCTGCGCCGGTAAGTCGTTTAGATGCCAATAATCTGCCAATTAGCTGGTCCATTCAGCTGGCTAGTCTGTCTAGTCGTGCGGGTGCTGATAGTCTGCAAAAGAGCCTACGTACGGCTGGCTATAACGCCTATGTACGCAATGTTGAAGGCATGAATCGGGTGTTTGTTGGTCCAGTGATTGAACGTGCGGAAGCCGACCGTTTACGCGACCAATTAACCCGCCAGCAAAAGCTAAATGGCTTTGTGGTGCGTTTTCAGCCAGAACGAGGCTGAAGCGCGGCTTACGGTGAGGGCGGCGCTCTGTTAAAATCGTCGCCCGTTCCTGTATGCAGGCTTTGCAGTGCTACTTACCTGGGTTGATTGGGCGATTATCGCCATCATCGCTATCTCCTGCTTGATCAGCCTCAAGCGCGGCTTCGTTAAAGAAGCCTTGTCGCTGGTTACTTGGATCATCGCCGGCGTGGTTGCGTGGATGTTCGGCGGAGCGCTTGCGCAGCACCTTACAGAATTCATCGAAATGCCCTCGGCGCGAATCATTGCCGGCTGCGCGATTTTATTTGTGGCCACTTTGTTGGTGGGTGCATTGGTTAATTTTCTGATTTGCGAGTTGGTTCGTGTCACCGGTTTGTCCGGCACTGATCGCTTCCTTGGCATCGTCTTTGGTGCTGCTCGTGGTGCCTTGTTGGTGGTGGTGATGGCTGGGCTGCTAAGTCTTGCGCCCGTGCAGCAAGACCCATGGTGGCAGCAATCGAGTTTGATTCCACATTTTCTGATGGTTGCTGACTGGTCCAAAAACCTGATTGTAGGTTTGGCCGGTCATTGGCTCGTGAGTAGTTTGCACGCGCCGAGTTAACAGCGTTATTAGCGGGGCATTGCCAAGCAGTGCCAAGAATTAGTCAGTACTACTAGCAGGGGTTGCGTCACATGTGTGGCATCGTCGGTATCGTCGGTAAGTCGAACGTCAATCAGGCGCTGTATGACGCGCTTACCGTGCTCCAGCACCGCGGCCAGGATGCTGCCGGGATAGTGACTAGCCATGGCGGCCGGTTGTTCTTACGCAAGGACAACGGCTTGGTGCGTGACGTGTTTCATCAGCGTCATATGCAGCGTTTGGTCGGTCATATGGGCATCGGCCATGTGCGTTACCCAACTGCCGGCAGTTCGAGTTCGGCCGAGGCACAACCGTTTTACGTCAACTCGCCTTACGGCATTACCTTGGCGCACAACGGCAACCTGACCAATGTCGAGCAATTGTCGCAAGAGATTTACGAATCAGACTTGCGCCACGTCAATACCAACTCAGACTCCGAAGTGCTGCTCAACGTGTTTGCCCACGAGTTGGCGCAGCGCGGTAAGTTGCAGCCGACTGAAGATGATGTGTTTGCCGCCGTTGCTGACGTGCATCAGCGCTGTATTGGTGGCTATGCCGTGGTGGCGATGATTACCGGTTACGGTATTGTGGGCTTTCGCGATCCGAACGGTATTCGCCCAATTGTGTTTGGTCAGCGGCATACCGACGAGGGCGTCGAGTACATGATCGCCTCGGAAAGCGTGTCGCTGGACGTGCTCGGCTTTACCTTGATTCGCGATCTGGCTCCGGGTGAGGCGGTGTACATCACCAGTGATGGCAAGCTGACTACGCGCCAGTGTGCAACCAAGACCTTTTACTCGCCGTGCATTTTTGAATATGTGTACTTGGCGCGCCCTGACTCGATCATGGATGGCGTCTCGGTGTACAACGCGCGCTTGCGCATGGGCGAGAAGCTGGCCGAGAAGATTCTCCGTGAGCGTCCAGAGCATGATATCGATGTGGTAATTCCGATTCCCGATACCAGCCGCACCTCGGCGCTGGAGTTGGCCAATCATCTTGGCGTTAAGTTTCGCGAAGGCTTCGTTAAAAACCGCTATATCGGCCGCACCTTCATCATGCCTGGCCAAGCGGCGCGCAAGAAGTCGGTACGGCAAAAGCTGAATGCCATTGAGCAAGAGTTCCGTGGCAAAAACGTCATGCTGGTGGATGACTCGATAGTGCGTGGCACCACCTGCAAGCAGATCATTCAAATGGCCCGTGAGGCGGGCGCGAAGAATGTCTACTTCTGCTCGGCGGCACCGGCAGTGCGTTATCCGAACGTGTACGGCATCGATATGCCGAGTGCGCACGAGCTAATCGCGCACAACCGTAGCACCGAAGAAGTGGCGGAGTTGATTGGTGCCGATTGGCTGATCTATCAGGATCTGGTCGACTTGGTCGAGGCGGTAAGCGAAAGCAATCCGGCCCTGCAAGGTTTTGATAACTCGGTGTTCAATGGTGAGTACGTAACCGGCGACATTGATGCGGCTTATCTGCACAAAATCGAGCAGGCGCGTAACGACGTTTCCAAGGTCAAGTCCAGCGCAGTAAGCGCCATCATTGACCTGTACAACAATTAATCGACTGAGATACTGAGGGGCAGGGCATGACGCAGGATTGGGATGCTGGCAGATTAGACAGCGATCTTGAGGGCGTAGCCTTCGATACCTTGGCGGTGCGGGCTGGGCAGCATCGCTCGCCTGAAGGTGAGCATGGCGATGCGCTGTTCTTGACCTCAAGTTATGTCTATCGCTCTGCCGCAGAAGCGGCAGCGCGGTTTTCCGGCGAGGTGCCGGGGAATGTCTACTCGCGCTATACCAACCCGACAGTACGCACCTTTGAGCAGCGCATTGCTGCACTCGAAGGTGCCGAGCAGGCCGTAGCTACAGCCTCAGGGATGGCGGCAATACTCGCGTGCGTGATGAGCCTGTGCAGTGCAGGCGACCATATTCTGGTGTCGCGTAGCGTGTTTGGCGCCACCGTGACGCTGTTCGAGAAGTACTTCAAACGCTTCGGTATTCAAGTCGACTACGTGCCGTTGACCGATCTTAACGCTTGGCAGCAAGCGTTTAAGCCCAACACTAAGTTGTTGTTTGTCGAGTCGCCATCCAATCCCTTGGCTGAACTGGTTGATATCGCGGCGTTGGCAGATATTGCTCATGCGCGCTCGGCGCAACTGATCGTGGATAACTGCTTCTGTACGCCGGTGCTGCAAAAGCCTTTGGCGTTGGGCGCGGACATTGTTATCCACTCGGCCACCAAGTTTATTGACGGTCAGGGTCGTTGCCTTGGCGGTGTGGTGGCTGGGCGAGCCGCGCAAATGACTGAGGTGGTGGGTTTCTTGCGCACTGCCGGCCCTACCTTGAGTCCGTTTAATGCGTGGGTGTTTCTTAAGGGGTTAGAAACCCTGCGTTTGCGTATGCAGGCCCATTGCGCCAGCGCCCAGGCGCTGGCCGAGTGGCTTGAGCAGCAACCACAGGTGGCCAAGGTGTATTACGCCGGCTTAACCAGTCATCCGCAGCACGAGCTGGCTAAACGTCAGCAAAGTGGTTTTGGCGCGGTGGTGAGCTTTGAGGTGGTTGGCGGTAAGGAGGCGGCCTGGCGTTTTATTGATG
>JBILAR010000090.1:0-14342 GCA_044354115.1 Pseudomonas sp.
CTGCAAGACAGCACCCGCCAACTAGCCAGCAAATAAGCGCGAGATTTAAACCATGAAACAGCTTTTAACCACTCTGCTCGCCTGCGCCCTGCTTACCCTCACAGGCTGCATCTCTTACTCCAACCATGACCTTGCGCCCGTCAAGCAATGGCCTCCAGCCGATGCGCTGACGCACAAGCAATCGGCCTTTATCAAGGTCGATACACAGGTGTTATTCAATGGGAAAAACCGCGCCAGCAATGTCAATCAAGCAGCGCTGGATAACCTCATCCTGCAGCAATACCAAGACAGTCAACGCTTCAGCGATACAACCCTGAGCAAGCAAACATCCGACCTATATATCAATGTGCGCATTAGCAATAATGAGCGTGGCAACATGGTCAGTGCCTTCATTACCGGCTTCACCTTGTTCATCATTCCGGGCAAGTACAGTAATGAAATAACCATGGAAACCGTATTCAAAGATGGCACAGGTAAAGTGCTAGGCCGGATAGAAAAACGCGAAACCATCACCACCTGGATGCAGTTACTGCTAATCGTTGCCGTGCCCTTCAATGCCCGGCTAGATGACGTCATCATCCAATTGACGCAAAGCAGCTTGGAAGAAGCCGCACGTCAAAAATTGATCTGAGCCAAGCACAAAGGGCGTTTGCTTTTAAGCTTCGCCCGAAAAACACCCCGGAGCCAGACTGACAATGTTCACCCTTGCCCAGCTGAACACCCCGCCACCCGAGGCCTTGAAAAGCCAGGTGCTGCAGATGGTGGTCGACTACTTCAGCGACATCAGCCCGGTGTCACTGACGCCCAGCAATCCGCTCTACCAGTTGTACCAGTACGTGATTGGCTACCAAATGCACCTGTATTTGCAGGCTATGGACAGCACCCTAGAAAGCAGCGCGCAGTTGATTCTGGCGCTGGACGATCTGGACCCCAGCCAGGTGCTGGGTTTTGCCCTGTACCTGCCGGCCAAGGCTGACCCCGAAGCTTGCACCCTGGTCTACATGGCCGTGCAAACCAGCCAACGCCGCCACGGGATTGCCCGGGCCATGCTGCAGCGCATGCTCAGCCGACACCCGCATGCCGAACTGGCCTGCGTGGCCAGCCAAGTGCCGACCTTCGAGGCCATGGGTTTCCAGGTGCTGGTTGCACGCGGGCCGCAAGTGCTGATGAGTACGCGCGACTATCGCTCAAACGGCTTAGTGGCGGTGCAAGACCTGACGCCCATCTATCAATCGGAAGAAGTCCGACAAATTCACGCCTATCTGGTGAAGCAGTACGGTAAGCGGGTAATGAGCGAGGCAGAGAAACAGCGTGACCGCCTCCTCGACCAGATGACTCAACGCGCCCGGGCGCTGGTCCTCGAGCGCCGGGCATAAGGCCCGGTGTAATGCAGCGGGCGCAGCCAGTCACAGGTTGATCTCGACGGATAAGGCCGCGGGGCTTTTCATACCGGGATTTATCCGCGTCACAGCGCTGCCGTGCCATGACCGCGCAAGCATAGGTAGCACCCTGTAACAGGGTCGAGTTGACCGCCGCATCACTCCAGGCCGAATCTAGCAGTCTGTCGGACTTGGGAGCCAACGCCATGCGTCACGTGCTTTGCCTGATTTTACTGCTGAGTAGCTACCCCCTGCAGGCCAACGAACGTGAGCGGCTGACCGAAGCCGCGTTCAGCCCCTATCGGCAAGCAGCAGCGGCCAACGCACCTCTGCAACGGCAAAACCAGGCAGTGCTCAACTACCTGTGGATTGATGTCTACGCCGCCGCCTTGTACACCGAGCCGGGCATCAGCCCCCAACAAGCGGTGGGCCGCGACTACCGACAACGCTTGGAGCTGTATTACTTCCACGCGATTGACCGGGAGGACGTGATTAAGGCCGCCTGGACCACTCTCGAACGGCAGCAATCAGCCGCGCAACTGGCTCGGCTGCGGCCCGAGCTGGAGGCTCTGCACGCCGCCTTCGCCGACATTCAGCCCGGCGATCGTTACGCCCTCGACTACTCCAGCGCTGCGGGCCTAAGCCTGGAGCGTAACGACCAGCAATTGTTCAGCAGCCACAACGCCGAACTGGCCCACGCCTATTTAGGCATTTGGTTGGCCGCCGACGGTTTATCCGTCAGCCTGCGCGAGCAATTACTGCGCAACTCGCCGCCTCAGGCGGCGCGCACGCTTAGCCAGCAACCGGATTAAGGTCGGCGGGAAAGGCTTGGCAGCTCAGCGATAGATAGTCTCGCGCGCATACGAATCGCTCTTGACCCACGCGCCAGTTCAGCTCGCACGCTGCTATGCCAATGGCTGTATTGGCGCTTTGTTGAGGCTGTATTTTCCAGCTTCGGCACCAAAATAATTACAGATATTTATCTGCATAAAAATCAACAAAATAAGATTTTAAGTGATAATTTGCTTTTTTTACGGATACTTATCGACTATAAAGTCATCACACACACAACGCCTGCCGGCGTCCGCGCTGAATAAATGCAGCCAATCTGCTAATTTCAAACGCAAGCATGGCACTCCGGGCGATACATCACGCCGTACCACGAGGATCGATATGAGCAGCCATTTCCAGCGCAGTGCCGTCCCTGAGCCCAGTTTGCAGCAATCGCCAGTGGTGACAGCATGATCGAAGTCACTGAGGTTTCCATTGCCGAACTGCGCGCGGCGCTGGAGTCTGGCCAGACCACGGCGGTTGAGCTGGTGCAGGCCTATCTCGCCCGAATCGCGGCCTATGACGGTGCCAACACCGCCACCGCCCTCAACGCGGTAGTGGTGAGCAATCCCGAGGCGCTCAAGGAAGCGCAGGCGTCCGACGCCCGGCGCGCGCGTGGTAAAACGCTCGGCCCGCTGGATGGCATTCCTTACACCGCCAAAGACAGCTATCTGGTCAAGGGCTTGACTGCAGCCTCTGGCAGTCCAGCATTCAAAGACTTGGTGGCGCAGCGCGATGCCTTCACGGTCGAACGGCTACGCGCTGCAGGCGCGATATGCCTGGGCAAGACTAATATGCCGCCGATGGCCAACGGCGGTATGCAGCGCGGCGTCTACGGTCGGGCCGAGAGCCCGTACAACGCCGACTACCTGACCGCGCCCTTCGCCTCGGGCTCCTCCAACGGCGCGGGCACGGCCACTGCGGCCAGTTTCGCCGCCTTTGGTTTGGCCGAAGAAACCTGGTCGAGCGGCCGCGGCCCGGCGTCCAACAACGGCCTGTGCGCCTACACCCCTTCGCGCGGGCTGATCTCGGTGCGCGGCAACTGGCCGCTGACGCCGACCATGGATGTGGTGGTGCCCTATGCCCGCACCATGGCCGACCTGCTGGAGGTGCTCGACGTAGTAGTGGCCGAAGACCCCGACACCCGTGGCGACCTGTGGCGGCTGCAACCTTGGATAGCCATCCCCAGCGTGGCTTCGGTGCGCCCCGCCTCTTATTTAGAGCTGGCCGCCAACGCCAGCGCGCTGGCGGGCAAGCGCTTGGGTGTGCCGCGCATGTACATCAATAAAGACAGCGACGCAGGCACCAGCGAGCAGCCCGGGATCGGTGGCCCAACCGGGCAGCGCATCCATACCCGCGTCTCAGTCATCGCTCTCTGGGAGCAAGCCCGCAAGGCGCTGGAGGCGGCCGGCGCCGAGGTGATCGAAGTGGACTTCCCGCTGGTGTCCAATTGCGAGGGCGATCGGCCTGGCGCCCCGACTGTTTATACCCGGGGCTTAGTGTCTAAAGAGTTCCTTCACGATGAACTCTGGGAACTCTCGGCCTGGGCGTTCGATGAATTCCTGCAGGCTAATGGCGACCCACAGCTGAACCGCCTCGTCGACGTCGATGGACTGCAGATTTTCCCCCACGACCCCGGCACCATCGCCAACCGAGAAGGCGACCTCGTCGCCGGCATGGATGAGTATGTGCGCATGGCCGAGCGTGGCATCAAAGCGTGGAATGAAATCCCCACGCTGGCTGATGGCCTACGCGGACTGGAGCAAACCCGCAAAATCGATTTGGAAGACTGGATGGACAGGCTGGGCCTAGACGCCGTGCTGTTCCCAACCAATGCCGACGTCGGCCCGGCCAATGCCGATGTGCATGAGGCCTCTGCTGATATCGCTTGGAGTAACGGTATCTGGGTGTCCAACGGCAACCTGGCCATCCGCCATCTGGGCGTGCCCACGGTGACGGTGCCCATGGGCGTGATGGCCGACATCGGCATGCCCGTCGGCCTGACCTTTGCCGGCCGCGCCTACGACGACTCGGCGCTGCTGCGCTTGGCCGCTGCATTTGAAGCGACCGGCAGCAAACGCCTGATCCCGCCACGCACCCCGGCATTGCCGCGCAACTAACATAAAGCCCCGGGATTGGCGTTAACCGCGTCAATCCCGCGCAGGCTTCGGTAACGCTGACTACTGGCGCAAGCTCACGGCCGCTTGAGCAGCGCTTTGAACGTATCGCGAATGCGTTCAAAGTTGAGCAGAACCCAAAAGTTCAGGCCGATCATAAAACCCACAAATGAAAACAACTGCACGGTCAGCGCAAAGCTAATCGCCCCCTCGCCGCCGGTCAGCGGCCAAATCAACAGCATCGGAATATCGGCCACCAACACCCCACCCAAGGTCAGGGTGACAATATTTACCCGGCCTTTTTTCGCAAGCAGCTGATAAAAGCGCATGCCAATAAAAAACTCATAAAGGTACGCCACCGGCAGGCCAATAACCGTAATGGCCAAAAACAAGCCGATAAACTTCAACAGCCCGCCATCCATATTGAAACCCGGCACATCCGCCACAAAGGCATAAAACGAAAATGCGAATGGCAGTATCAGCGGTGCAAAGCCCAAGGCTCTATTTTCGTTGCGCATAAATTACTCGTGGGGTGCATTCAGTTAGCCTGAGTTCGCAGGTCTCGCGGCGTTACGGTTGCGGCCGGTAAGCGATGTCAGAGTAAGCACTGTCAGGCCAAGCAATGCGCACAGCCACGTTGTGTTGGACATGCACAAGCACTCCAAGCCTGTGGCTAGCCGCACATACTAGTCAATTGCCGCCGCATGACCTTGCGACAGATCAAGTTACCCCACTGCCTGCAGGCCACGCTGGCGACGACCCACCGTTTAAAAAACCACGCAATTCCGGTAGGCTTTACGCCTTATTTAAAAGGAGTCACCCCCATGGCCAAAGCCACTGCCCGTCACATCCTGGTTGCCAGCGAAGCTAAGTGCAACGAACTGAAAGCCGCTATCGAAGGCGGTGCTGATTTCGCCCAAGTGGCCAAAGACAACTCCACCTGCCCGTCCAGCCGTGACGGCGGCAGCCTCGGCTCGTTCGGCCCAGGCCAGATGGTTAAAGAGTTCGACACCGTAGTGTTCAGCGCACCGATCAACGTGGTGCAAGGCCCGGTAAAAACCCAGTTCGGTTTTCACCTGCTAGAAGTGACCAGCCGCCAAGACTAAGGGTTGCGCCCGCGCCTCGCGCGGGATCACTCCAGGCGCTGGGTGGCCTAAACGCCACGCACAAAAAAGCCGCAGCGGGTTTGCCCGTCTGCGGCTTTTTTTGGCGCCTGCTTTAGTTAAGCGCTACGCAGTTGCTCGTCGGCGAGAAAGTCTGCTTCAAGCAAAGCATCCTGAACCTCGTTTGAGCCAACGGCATCCTCAAGTTGCGCTGCTTGCGGGCGTTTGTTACGCAACTTGCCGAAGTGATGATCCAAGGCGTGATAGAGCTTTTCAATCGCCCCCTCTACCGCGAATTCTAATGATTCGGCTTTGTGCGTTACCGAGATTGGCTGCTGGCCTTTGGGCCGCGCCTCGATTTGACAGCGCTTGTCGTTAGCGCCGGCCTTAAGGCCATTTTCATCATTCAGATGCACAACGACTCGGGTCAAGTCCTCTTCGAACCGGTCAAGTTTACTGTTAACGCTGTCACTTACCCACTCTGCGAGCCGGGCACTGCCTTCGATGTGGTTATCGCTATGAACTTGGATTTGCATAAGCTTTCCTTCTTCAACTGTTCGCGAATAGCGCCGCGCTTTTCAGGCGACAAACTCAGCCTACGCCATCTTTTAGCTGTTTGGGAAACGACTTTGCGGCATTGTTGCAAACCGCAACACTCTTCACTGATTAGGGTCAATTTGCTCGCTCAAGCAAAACCCCACAAACCCAGCAATAACGCGGCAGTGCATGGATTGAGTAATTGATCAGCCCCGCCAACCACCTAAACGGTTAGAATTGTCGACCGCCTTGCCGCGACGCTTGGCGTACACAGGGACGTAGTCACTCAGGAGTTACACCTTGGATAAGTTCATCATTTTGGCCGCCTGCTTATTGCTGAGCGCCTGCGCCGGGCAATCGCCATCGGCGCCGTCCGCAACTGAGCAGGACACCCGGCCAGTAGCGACCACCACGCTGGAAGCGATTCACAATACCGCCGCTATTCCAATGCCGATCAATGCCGGCCTGCTGACCCCGAACTGGCCGATCAGCGCCAAAGAGCCACGGATCAATTTCGGCAACTCGATTTCCAATTACCGGGTGTTCTCACTCGAGTTGAAAAAAGGCGAAAGCTACTCGTTGAGCGTCAAGTCACTGTGTAACGAGCCGTGTGAGGGTTTTAACAAACTGGCGCTTAAGCCACGGGCACTGCTGCTGGATGCGAATGGCGCGGTGATCGCGAAAAAACCCACCAGTGCCTCCAGCGTGCTTGGACAAATCACCCTTAGCTGGGATGGTGAGGCCCCGCAAAGCGGTACTTATTACTTGCTGGTGGCTGCGGACAATGACGACATCGGCCGCACCATGGTGATTGACGACAGTTGGCTGAATAACTCGCCACTGATGTCGGTAAATGTCGGCATGAGCAGCGCACCCTTCGGCAATATCAATGTGTACGCCAAGCCGCATAAAAACTGATGGGCGCAGGCCCGCCCATCAGCGCTGCGTAGCGCCTCGCAACGACCGTGCGACAGCCGTGAATCAGCCTAGTTAGCACCCTCACCCACCGCCTCGCTGGCCGCAAGCTGTTAACCTGCGCACTCTCTCCATCACCTTCTGGAGCGCCCGTGGCCCCGGTTATTTCGATTCAACAGCTGAGTAAAACCTACGCCAGCGGCCAACCAGCCTTGCGCAATATCAACCTAGATATTCGTCGCGGCGAAATTTTCGCCCTGCTCGGCCCCAATGGTGCGGGCAAAACCACCTTAATCAGCATCGTCTGCGGCATCGTCAATCCGGGCAGCGGCACTGTGCGGGTGGACGGCCACGACATAGTGCGCGACTACCGCGCCTCTCGCGGGCAGATCGGTTTAGTGCCGCAAGAGCTGTTTAACGATGTATTTGAAACCGTCTGGGCCACGCTTAAATTCAGCCGCGGTCTGTTCGGCAAGGCACCTAACCCGGCTTATCTTGAGCAAGTGCTGCGCGACCTGTCGCTGTGGGACAAAAAAGACGCGAAGATTTTTGAGTTGTCGGGCGGCATGAAGCGCCGGGTGATGATCGCCAAGGCGTTGGCCCACGAACCGACGGTGTTGTTTTTGGATGAGCCCACTGCCGGCGTCGACGTTGAGCTGCGCCGCGATATGTGGGCGATGGTGCGGCGTTTGCGCGAGCGTGGAGTGACCATCATTCTCACCACGCACTACATCGAAGAAGCCGAAGAAATGGCCGACCGCATCGGCATCATCAGCAAGGGCGAGATCATTCTGGTCGAGGATAAAGCCGTACTGATGCAGCGTCTGGGCAAAAAACAGCTAAGCCTGCAACTCAAGCAACCGCTGAGCGCCATCCCCAGCGCCCTCGCCGCCTATGCACTGGAGCTCGCCGATGCTGGCCATGAGCTGGTGTTTAGCTTTGATGGGCAACACGAGCACACCGGCATTGCCGAGCTGCTGCGCGACTTGGCCGCGAACGGCATCGAGTTTAAAGACCTGAAATCCAGCGAAAGCTCGCTGGAAGAGATTTTCATCAACCTGCTCAGGAACCGCGCATGAACCTCTACGCGATCCGCGCCATTTACCTGTTCGAGCTGGCTAGGACTTGGCGCACTTTGCTGCAAAGCATCGCCACCCCGGTGATTTCCACCTCGCTGTATTTCGTGGTGTTCGGCTCGGCCATCGGCGCCAGCATGACCGAGGTACACGGCATCAGTTACGGCGCCTTTATTGTGCCAGGTCTGATCATGCTGGCGATGCTCACCGAGAGCATCTCCAACGCCGCCTTCGGCATCTATATGCCGCGCTATTCCGGGACCATTTATGAGGTGCTGTCGGCACCCATTTCGCCGTTGGAGATAGTCATCGGCTACGTCGGCGCGGCCGCCACAAAATCGGTGATTCTCGGTTTAATCATCTTGCTCACGGCGCGGCTATTCGTCAGTTTTGAAATCATCCACCCCCTGTGGATGCTACTGATCATGCTACTGACAGCCGTGACCTTTAGCCTGTTCGGTTTTATCGTCGGCATCTGGGCCGATGGCTGGGAGAAACTGCAAATAGTGCCGGCGCTGATCATCACCCCACTGGCCTTTTTGGGCGGCAGCTTTTACTCCATCAGCATGTTGCCGCCAGTGTGGCAGAACATCACCCTGTTCAATCCGGTGGTGTACCTGATTAACGCGTTTCGCTGGAGTTTCTACGGCATCGCCGACGTGCATGTCGGCATCAGTCTGGCGATGATTGCCGGCTTTTTAGTGGCGTGCCTAGGCATAGTCACCTGGATGTTCCGCACCGGTTACCGGCTGAAAAACTAACGCCAAACAACCTTGCAACAAAAACGCCCCAGCATATGCCGGGGCGTTTTTGTTTACCGGGTAAATCAGCTGCGGATCAAGTGATCGAAAGCGCTCAGTGCCGCCTTAGCGCCCTCGCCCACAGCAATGACAATCTGCTTGTACGGCACTGTGGTCACATCCCCTGCGGCAAAGATGCCGGGGATATTGGTGCCGCCCTTGGCATCGACGATGATCTCGCCACGCGGGCTCAACTCGATCACGCCTTTCAACCAATCGCTATTAGGCAACAGGCCAATTTGCACGAAGATGCCTTGCAGTTCGACGCTGATCAGCTCATCGGTATTGCGATCCTTATAGACCAGCGCCGTGACCTTCTGGCCATCGCCAAGCACCTCAGTGGTCAGGGCGCTCTTGATGATGGTGACATTGCTCAGGCTGTTGAGCTTGTTCTGTAGCACCGCATCGGCACGCAGTTGGCTGTCGAACTCGATCAGAGTGACGTGGGCGACTATACCGGCCAAATCAATTGCCGCCTCAACACCGGAGTTACCGCCGCCAATCACCGCCACCCGCTTGCCTTTAAACAGCGGGCCATCGCAATGCGGGCAGTAGGCCACACCTTTGCCACGGTACTGCTGCTCGCCGGGTACGTTCATTTCCCTCCAGCGCGCGCCTGTGGCCAGGATCAGGGTTTTGGCTTTTAAGCTGGCACCGCTCTCGAACCGCACTTCATGCAGGCCACCGGCGTGAGCAGCAGGAATCAAGGCACTGGCACGCTGCAGGTTCATGATGTCGACGTCGTACTGTTTAACGTGTTCTTCCAGAGCGCGGGCGAGTTTCGGCCCTTCAGTTTCCTGCACCGAGATAAAGTTTTCGATCGACATGGTGTCCAGCACCTGACCGCCGAAACGCTCGGCCGCAACGCCAGTGCGGATACCTTTACGCGCCGCGTAAATGGCCGCTGCCGCGCCCGCCGGGCCACCGCCAATCATCAGCACATCAAAAGCGGCCTTGGCATTCAGTTTGTCGGCGTCTCGGCTGCTGGCGCCGGTGTCGATCTTGGCGAGGATTTGCTCGACTTCCATGCGTCCCTGAGCGAACAGTTCGCCGTTCAGGTAGATGCTCGGCACCGACATCACCTGCCGCGCTTCGACTTCAGCCTGAAACAGCGCGCCGTCGATGGCCACGTGGCGGATATTGGGATTGAGCACGGCCATCAAGTTCAGCGCCTGCACCACGTCCGGGCAGTTCTGGCAGGACAGCGAGAAATAGCTCTCGAAATTGAATTCGCCTTCGAGGTTTTGAATCTGAGTGATCACATCCTGCGCCAGCTTGGACGGGTGACCGCCCACTTGCAGCAGCGCCAGCACCAGGGAAGTGAACTCGTGCCCCATCGGCAGACCGGCGAAACGCAGGCTGACATTGCCGTTCGGACGGTTCAAGGCGAAAGACGGTTTGCGCGCATCGCGGCCATCTTCACGCAGGGTAATTTTGTCAGTCAGGCTGACGATATCGTGCAGCAAGCCGCTCAGTTCGCGGGATTTATCGCTGTCATCGAGGGACGCGACGATCTCGAACGGCTGGGTGACCTTTTCGAGGTAGGCCTTCAACTGGGTTTTAAGATTGGCATCCAACATGATCAGTACCCCTTTTTACGAAATTCAGAGACAAAAATGCCCGGACGGATCACGCCCGGGCATTCGGGCGCCTTTAAAAGCCAGGTAAGGCTCCGGCAGGCGAAAATGGAGTGGAGAGCGTCGCGAGCGACGACAGTGCAAGGCGAAATCAGGCGAGGGCGCGGAGTTTACGAGCTGTAAATGAGCAGCCCGAGCCTGATTTCAACGCTGCAATGTCTAGCGCAGCAGCTCTACAACCATTTTTTAGATTTTGCCGACCAAGTCCAGCGACGGTGCCAAAGTGGCTTCGCCTTCTTTCCACTTAGCCGGGCACACTTCACCTGGGTGAGCGGCGGTGTACTGGGCAGCTTTCAGCTTGCGCAGGGTTTCCGATACGTCACGGGCGATTTCGTTGGAGTGGATTTCCACGGTTTTGATCACGCCTTGCGGGTTGATCAGGAAGGTGCCGCGCAGGGCCAAACCTTCTTCCGGGATATGCACGCCAAAGGCATTGGTCAGCGCGTGAGTCGGGTCACCGATCAGCGGGAACTTGGCCTTGCCTACCGCTGGCGAAGTCTCGTGCCAAACCTTATGCGAGAAGTGCGTGTCGGTGGTGACGATGTACACCTCGGTACCGGCCTTCTGGAATTCGGCGTAGTTGTTGGCCGCATCTTCGATTTCAGTCGGGCAGTTGAAGGTGAAGGCCGCTGGCATGAAGATCAATACCGACCAATGGCCTTGCAGGCTCTGCTCGGTGACTTCGATGAACTTGCCGTTGTGGAAAGCGTTGACTTTAAAAGGCTGGACTTGAGTGTTGATCAGCGACATGGGTGCTTCCTCGTTTGGGGGGAGTAAATAGTTGACGGGGAGAATCATAGCGATGGTGTTGCGCAAAAGCTTATTAATTGAACCCATGGCTACGATTGACTGAGCCAATCGTAGGCTCGTAAATTGATCAAGCTAGGCTATCGTTAATACTCAAGACCAACTTGCCATTCACCTGATTACTCGCCAGCGTCGCAAACGCGGCGTCCACATCCTTGGCGGCGAACACCTGCTGCAGTTGCGGCTTGAGCCGAGCCTGGTTAAACAGCGGCCACACGTGCTGCAGCAATTCACTGAGTAAATCGGCTTTAAACGCCTCACTACGGTTACGCAGGGTGGAACCGAGCAACTGCACTCGCTTAGCCAGCAACATGGCCAAATCCAGTGACACCTCACGCCCACCGAGCAAACCTATCAGCACCCAGCGCCCATCCTGCGCCAACAACTGCAAATTGCTCTGCGCGTAGCTGGCACCCACAGGGTCAAGCACCACATCGAAGGGGCCAAAGTCGCGCAAACCATCAAGGCCATCGCTGCGCACCACGCCGCCCTGGGCACCGAGGGCGACGCAATAGGCCAAACGTTCAGCCGAGCCGACGCTAACCCAGCAAGGGTTACCAAAGGCCTTGCACAACTGAATAGCCGCCGAACCGACACCGCTGGCACCGGCATGCAGCAACACCGATTCACCGGGGCGCAACCCGGCCAATTGATACAAATTCAGCCAAGCCGTGGCATAAACTTCAGGCAAGGCGGCGGCCTCCAGCAGCGACAACCCCTCCGGCACAGGCAAAGCATGGCCTGCATCCACCACCACTTCATCGGCCATGCCGCCGCCACTTAGCAGCGCACAGACCCGGTCGCCAAGCCGCCAAGCACTGCCCGCCCCCACCTCAGTGACGATGCCCGCACATTCCAGCCCTAAAATGTCGCTGGCCCCCGGTGGTGGCGGATACAATCCGGCGCGCTGTAACAAGTCGGCACGATTGAGCCCGGCAGCCGCTACCTGAATGCGTATCTGCCCAACATCGCAGCTTGGCCGCGGCCGCTGCACCCATTGCGCACTACCTTCGATACCTTGCAAAGCCTGCATGCTGCCTCCATAGTTACAGTCAACTTAACCCGCACTTTAATAGTCGGGTTTTGGCATTATTTAGCCGGCCGCTAACGGAACCGGCGCCCAAAAAGACGACCTAATATGCGTCATCACTTGCCCTTGAGTCGAACCAGCATGAAGCATTTTCTTCCCGGCACCGCCCTCGCCTTCCTGCTGAGTCTAGCGCCGCTGCCGTTGTTAGCCGCCGCCAGCGGGCAAAACAGTTGGAATGCGCTGCAACCCGATCGCGAGCAAGTAATCGCCAGTTTAAATATGGTCGAGCTACTCAAGCGCCACCATTACAACAAGCCGCCGCTTAACGATGAGCGCTCGATTAAAATCTATCAGGGTTATCTCAAGCTACTCGATCCCTCGCGTAGTTTCTTTACTGCCGAAGATATTGCCGAGTTCGACCAATGGGGCAGCCAGTTCGATGACCTACTCAAGAGCGGCGATCTCGACCCCGGCTATAAAATCTACAAGCGTCACCTTGACCGTCTAAAACAGCGCCTGGACTTTACCCTGGCCCAACTGGCCAAAGGCACTGACAGCTTCGACTTTAGCGTCGATGAAAGCCTGCTGATCGATCGGGAAAAATCGCCTTGGGCAAAAAACAGCGCAGAGCTGGATGAACTCTGGCGCAAGCGGCTAAAAGACGAAGTGCTGCGGTTAAAAATTGCCGGCAAAGAGCCCAAGGCCATCCAAGAGCTACTGGTTAAACGCTACAAAAATCAAATTTCCCGGCTTGAACAAACCCGTAGCGAAGATATTTTTCAGGCTTATATGAATGCCTTTGCCGAAACCTACGACCCGCACACCAGCTATCTGTCGCCAGACAACGCCGAGTCGTTTGACATCAATATGAGCCTGTCGCTGGAAGGCATAGGCGCGGTGCTGCAAAACGATAACGACTACGTCAAAGTCGTGCGTTTAGTGCCCGCAGGCCCCGCCGACAAGAGCAAGCAAATCGTACCCGCCGACAAAATTATTGGCGTCGCCCAAGGCAATGGCGAAATGGTCGACGTGATCGGCTGGCGTCTCGATGAAGTGGTCAAACTGATCCGCGGACCAAAAGGCTCAATCGTACGTTTAGACGTAATTCCCGCCAGCAATGCACCGGGCGATCAGAGCACTAAGGTGGTATCGATTACCCGTGAAGCGGTGAAACTGGAAGAACAAGCGGCGAAAAAATCCGTCCTTAAACTCAAGCACGAAGGTCGCGATTACAAACTCGGGGTGATTGAACTGCCGGCGTTTTACCTCGACTTTAAAGCCTTTCGCGCCGGTGACCCCGAGTACACCAGCACCACCCGCGACGTAAAACGCCTGCTCACCGAACTGCAAGCCGAACACGTCGATGGCGTAGTACTCGACCTGCGTAATAACGGCGGCGGCTCGCTGCAAGAAGCCACCGAACTGACTGGCCTATTTATCGATCAAGGTCCGACCGTATTGGTACGCAACAGCGACGGCAAGGTCGATGTACTCTCCGACGAAAATCCTGGGGTGTTCTACAAAGGCCCATTGGCCGTACTGGTTAATCGACTGTCGGCCTCGGCCTCGGAGATTTTTGCCGGTGCCATGCAGGACTACCATCGTGCGCTGATCATTGGCGGACAAACCTTCGGCAAGGGCACGGTGCAAACCGTACAACCGCTCAATCATGGCGAGCTAAAGCTGACTTTGGCTAAGTTCTACCGCGTGTCCGGGCAAAGTACCCAGCATCAAGGCGTGCTGCCCGACATCGACTACCCAGCCATTGTCGATACTAAGCAAATCGGTGAGAGCGCCTTAGCTGCGGCCATGCCATGGGACAGTATCAGCCCAGCCATCAAGCCTGAAGTCGACCCGTTTAAGCCATTCTTAGCCGAGCTTAAAGCCCGTCACGAAGCCCGTACCGCAAAAGCCCCGGACTTTGTCTTTACCCGTGAAAACTTGGCTCTGGCTCAACAACTCGCCCACGAAACCAGCGTTAGCCTGAATGAAACCACCCGCCGCGCCCAGCATGCCGACATTGAAAGCAAGCAACTGGCGATGGAAAACACCCGGCGCAAGGCTAAAGGTGAAGAGCAATTGAAGGAGCTGAAAAAAGTCGATGAAGACG
>JBILAR010000172.1:0-4007 GCA_044354115.1 Pseudomonas sp.
AATGGTCGCCCCCAGGTAATCACCACGGCGCTCGCGGCGCAGCACGTGCTCATAGACACGCCCGGTGGTGAAGTTGTTGTTCTGGGTCATGGTGGTGCGGATAAACCGCTCATAGTGGCCCAGATCGAGGTCGGTCTCAGCGCCGTCGTGGGTGACGAACACCTCACCGTGCTGGAACGGGCTCATGGTGCCCGGATCGACGTTGATATAAGGGTCGAGCTTAAGCATGGTGACCTTAAGGCCCCGCGCTTCCAAAATAGCCGCCAAAGAGGCAGAGGCAATGCCTTTGCCAAGTGAGGAAACAACACCACCCGTGACGAATATGAAGCGCGTCATGAAAAACCCTAAAAGTCTGCGTTTAAGCGGTCAAAGCCGCCAGAAAAAGCCTAGCAAGGTCCTAAAACCTGCCGGAAACAAGCAAGCCCTTGCCGATTCCAAAGGAGTCCGCAAAAGCTGTAATAAGACGGGAGAGTAGTCTACCGGAAAGGGCCTTTCAGCTCAAATGTTGGTCATTGGTCGGCAGCTGCCAAACAAACTGCCAAGTTTCGGGCGCGGCGACACTCAACTGCGGCAAATTTGCCACCGCCAATAACTGCTCGCCCTTATACAACAACGGCCAACGACTGCGCAAAAATCCCGGCACACCCGCCTCATTAAGCAAACGTTTGAGGTCGCGACGCCCGCGCTGCGGCATATGCAACTGCTCGCCCCCTTGACGGTAACGCACCTGCAAAGCGCCCGAAGGCGCCGGCCCGCGCAGGTAAACATGGCCATTGCTAGGCAGTGACAGTGGTTTATCAGCCGGCAGTAACAGCGCTATAGAGGGCAATGCCTGCAAGTACACACCCGACAACCACCACAACCGACCGTCGGCCCGATGCAGCTCACCACCAGCCAAACGCCAAATCGGCGCAGCATCCACCGCCGCAGTAGCCAGCGAAGTCCAGCCAGCCCAATGATCGCTATCGGGCAAAGGCGTTAGCGGCGCTAGCCAATAGCGCAATAGATTGCGCTGGCGAGGGGTGGACAAGGTCAATAAAGGCGCCAGCGGCAAAGACGGCAGCGCTAACCAATTGAAGCGTGAGGGTGCGTCGAGACCAGCAAGATCGGCCTGCGCCAACTCATCCAACAAGGCTTGCGCCTCGCGCAGGTGCGCGGCGCTGCGAGCCATGCTGGCCAAAGCTTGCGGCCAACGCTGGGCGAGCAATGGCAACACTTGGCGGCGCAAAAAGTTGCGGGAAAAACGCTCATCGCTATTGGACGGGTCGTCCACCCAGCGCAACCCATGCACGCGCGCATAAGCTTCCAACTGCGCGCGCGACACCGCCAGTAAGGGTCGCACCAACTGCCCGCGCCCGAGCGTGCGAGCCGCCGGCATAGCGGCTAAGCCACGCGCTCCGGCGCCGCGCAATAAACGAAACAACAGGGTTTCCGCTTGGTCGTCACGATGCTGAGCGGTGAGCAACACCTCATCCGCCCCCAGCAACGCCACAAAGGCGGCATAGCGCGCATCGCGGGCCGCCTGTTCAAGGCTCGCGCCCGGCAGCACCTGCACCTCGCGCTGCAGCAACGGCACCCCAAGTTCGTCACAAACCTGCTGACAATGGGCCGGCCAAGCCTCAGCCGCCGCCTGTAAGCCGTGCTGAATATGGATGGCGCGCAATGGCGGTAATGGCTCTCGCTGCGCCAAGCCTGCCAATAAATGCAGCAGCACCGTAGAATCCAGCCCACCGGAAAACGCCACGGTCCAGACTGGCGCGTTGCGCCAAGCGGATAGCGCCAGCAGTAATTGGGCTTCTAGGGACATCAGTATTTAACCGTCGGTGATGAATCGCACAGACCCCAAACCTAGGGGGCACGGCCCAAGAATAACGAGGCCAACAAAAATGGCGTACTGCCTAAGCGAGTACGCCATTCAAATAGCTTAGAGCGGCTACTTACGCGATGCCGTAGCTCATCAGGCGCTCATAACGACGGGCCAGCAGCGCCTTGGTATCGAGTTTTTTCAGAGCTTTAAGCTGATGTGCAAGCTCTTTGCGAATCGACTCGGCCACCACTTCCGGAGCGCGATGAGCACCACCGATTGGCTCGCCGATGACTTTGTCAACAATCCCCAGGCCCTTCAAACGCTCGGCAGTAATGCCCATGGCTTCGGCAGCATCCGGGGCTTTATCGGCGGTCTTCCACAGAATCGAGGCGCAGCCCTCAGGGGAAATCACCGCATAAGTCGAATATTGCAGCATGTTCAAGCTGTCGCACACGCCAATGGCCAGAGCGCCGCCGGAACCGCCCTCACCAATCACGGTGGCGATAATTGGGGTTTTTAACCGCGCCATCACCCGTAGATTCCAGGCAATCGCCTCACTCTGCCCGCGCTCTTCGGCATCAATACCGGGATAAGCGCCCGGAGTATCGATAAAGGTCAGAATCGGCATTTTGAAGCGCTCGGCCATTTCCATCAAACGGCAGGCCTTGCGATAACCCTCAGGGCGCGGCATACCGAAATTACGACGAACTTTCTCGCGGATTTCTCGGCCTTTTTGGTGG
Organism: Pseudomonas sp.; assembly: GCA_044354115.1. GTDB lineage: Bacteria > Pseudomonadota > Gammaproteobacteria > Pseudomonadales > Pseudomonadaceae > Aquipseudomonas. The sequence continues at coordinate 2,548 of JBILAR010000172.1, forward strand.
CCGATCACCATCACCGGCTCATCATCTAAACGGGCAATGCCGCCAACAATCGCCGGATCATCGGAGAAATGCCGATCGCCGTGCAGCTCATCGAACTCGCCAAAAATATGCCCAATATAATCAAGCGTGTACGGTCGCTGCGGATGACGAGCCAAGCGGGCAATTTGCCAGCTGGTCAAGTTACTGAAGATAGTTTCGGTCAAGGTGCGGCTTTTATCTTCCAAGCGCGCAATTTCATCGCCGATATTCAGTGCGTTGTCATTACCCACCAAGCGCAAGCCTTCGATTTTTGCTTGCAGGTCGGCAATCGGCTGTTCGAAATCGAGAAAATTCGGGTTCATAAATTTCCGTCTGGCGTCGACGGCCACGCGGCCGGGAACGGTATCTGTTAGCAGCCTACCTTAAAGGATCAGGCAGCTGCAGGTCGAGAGTAAAACAATCAGCGCCAAGCCTGACTGCGGCCACATCGCCGGCCGCAAGCTAAAACTGGCGCTGATGTTAGCGATAGTTGAGAAAGACGTTGTCGCGCCCGAACTGGTCACGCAACGCCTGAATCAAGCTATCGGTCGGATCAATTCGCCAGTCATTACCGAACTGCAACATGGCCTTGGCATCAGTAGCGGTGTAGTCGACGGTAATCGGACACTCACCACGATGGCGCTGACATAACTGCGCCAACCAACGTAGCCGATCTCCTTGCAGGGCGGCGCTGGCCACCTTAATCCGCAAGCTCTCAGCCAGCCCGGTACGGGCATCTTCCAAGCTCATCACCCGCTTGGCGCGCAGACGCAGGCCACCGGAGAAGTCATCATTGCTGACCTCGCCCTCCACCACCACCATCGCATCGATCTGCAGCAAGGCTTGCGCGGCATTAAATGCTTCGGCAAACAGCGAGGCTTCAATCCGCCCCGAACGGTCATCGAGGGTGATAAAACCCATCTTGTCGCCTTTTTTGTTCTTCATCACCCGCAAGTTAACGATAAGACCAGCCACGGTTTGGTCACCACGAGCGGGCTTCAGATCGATAATGCGTTGACGGGCAAAGCGGCGAATCTCGCCCTCATACTCATCAATCGGGTGGCCGGTCAGGTACAGGCCGAGGGTTTCTTTCTCGCCGCGCAAACGCTCTTTTAACGGTAATTCGCGGGCATTGCGGTGCTTGGCGTAAACATCCGCCTCGGCATCGGCGAATACCCCGCCAAATAAGTCCATATGGCCGCTGGCGTGGCTGCGACTGGTTTGTTCGGCAGCCTGAATCGCCTCTTCCATCGCCGACAACAACACCGCGCGATTGCGGTCGATATTGGCCTGATAGGCTTTTATTTCGTCGAAAAAATACGGCCCGAGACGGTCCAGCGCGCCGCTGCGAATCAAGGCATCGGTGGTGCGCTTGTTGATGCGTTTAAGATCCACTCGCGCGCAGAAGTCGAACAAATCTTTGAACGGTCCGGCCTGGCGCG
>JBILAR010000163.1:0-4458 GCA_044354115.1 Pseudomonas sp.
TTCGATTTGTTTTCTGAGCCGCCGCCTTTGGCTGCAACGTCGACCGAGAGTTTGTCGCCCGGCACCAGCGAGTAGTGAATCACTGCTGGGGTGTTGTCTTTGGTGTTTTTCCGTGCGCCCGCTGGGTCGGCCAAAATCGAGGCGCGCAGGACGTTTTCTGGCAGGTTGTAGGCGCGGCGCACGCCTTCGTTGATCATGTCGTCAACGCTCATGGTGGCGCCGTCCCAGCGCACATCCATGCCAACGCGGACGAAAATAGTCACGATGCCGGTGTCTTGGCAGATCGGCCGGTGGCCAGTGGCACACATGCGCGAGTTGATCAGGATCTGCGCCATCGAGTCGCGCGCGGCCGGCGATTCTTCCTTGAGGTAGGCCTCATGCATGGCCTGGATAAAATCTACCGGGTGGTAGTAAGAAATAAACTGTAGGGCGTCGGCGACGCTCTGAATCAGGTCGTCCTGTTTGATCACGGTCACGGTGGCGTGCTCCTCTTTATAATTGGCGCTGCATAAAGGTCATTATCAAAAGTTGCACCAGACCACGATCCGGCGCGCTTTGCAGGTGAAAAATCGAGCTAAATAAGCGCCTAAGTATAACGCGCTAGCCATAGCTGGCGCATCTTTGCGCAGGGCACCACCGATCTTGCGACAGGCTGGGTTTTTGCTGGTGGCCAGCGTAAAGTGATGGCTCATTGCCCTGCTGGAACGGACCCTCCATGAGCGCTCACAGTCGACAATTTACCTCGCAGGCTTTGCAGCAACTGCTGCTGAAACGCTTTGCCATGGCGTTTGCCTCCTATGTGTTGACGATTGTCTTAATTTGGCTGGCGCTGCTGTTTGAGCTGTATCAGGCGCCCGTGCCGATAGTGTTGCTCAGCAGTGGTTTGGCATTATTTAGCCAGTTGGTGATTTTTGTTTGGTTGCGCAGCGGCTATAACCTCAAATTGCGCGACCCTAGTTTGACCGAGGCGCAGGTGTTGTTGGGCGTGTCGTGGTTGACCTATTTGCTTAGCAATTTGGCTGCTGGGCGCGGCACCTTGTTAATGCTCTACGTGCTGATTTTACTGTTTGGGGTGTTTCAGCTTAAACCGCGGGTGTTTGCCCGTTGCGCCGCGTTTGCCTTTTGCAGCTTTACCGGGCTTAACCTGTGGGAGGCTTATCAGCAGCAATTGGCCGCTCCGGCGCAGGCGCTGCTGCAGGTTGTCGCATTATTTTTTGTGTTGAGCTGGCTGTATCTGTTTGCCAGTTACATCCAAGGCTTAAGCCAAATCATGCGTAACCGCCGCTTCGCCCTGCAGGCGCATCAAGACACCCTGCGTGGCATGATGCGTCAGCTAGAGGCACAAGCCTCGACCGACGAACTGACCGGGTTATTTAACCGTCGGCACTTTTTACAGGTGGCCGGGCGTGAGTTGGCCGCTCTCGCGCCTGGGCAGCAGCACGGTTTGGCGTTAATCGATCTGGACTACTTTAAGCGCATCAATGACACCTACGGTCACGCGGTGGGGGATCGGGTGCTGCAAACCTTCGCCACCGTGGCGCAATCGTGTTTGCGCGATGGCGACATTCTGGCTCGCTATGGTGGTGAGGAGTTTGTGCTGCTGCTGCCCAACACCGATGTCGATCAGTTCAGTGCTTGCTGCGAGCGCTTGCGTGAAGCCTTTGCGCGGGCCGAACCGGTCGGTGTGCAGGTCAATAGCTTAAGTTTGTCGGCCGGCATGACCTTGTTGATCGCGGCGGACGCATTGGACGAAGCCTTGTTGCGCGCCGACCAAGCACTGTATCGGGCCAAACGCGATGGCCGTAATCGCTGCGCCGCCGCCTGGGAGGGCAGTGGTGCCTGAGATAACGGTGGGCGCTGTACGCGTAACGGTCGAGGCGGCAAGCAGCTTGCTCGACGCGCTGTTGAACGCCGGTATTGCGGTGCCGAACAGTTGTCGGGCTGGCAGTTGCCATGCGTGTTTAATCCGTTGCCTGAACGGTGAACCGCTGGACGCCCAGCCCGATGCCTTGAGTGTCGCGCAGCGGGCGCAAGGTTGGCGTTTAGCCTGTCAGTGCCAAGTGCAGGGTGATTTGACCGTGCAGTTGTTTGATCCGGCCGTCGATGGCATTGCGGCGAGCATCGTTAGCTGCGATTGGCTGAGTAGCACGGTGCTGCGTTTGCGTCTGTTGCCCGAGCGGCGGTTGCGTTATCAGGCCGGGCAACATGTGTTGCTGTGGACCCCCGACGGCGTTGCCCGGCCTTACTCCTTAGCCAGTTTGGCGGATGCCGACGACTATTTAGAGTTTCATCTTGATTGCCGCCACGCTGGCGCTTTTAGCACGGCTGCACGTGCTTTTGCCGTAGGTCAGCCACTGCGGTTGGGTGAGTTGCGCGGCGGTGCGCTGCATTATGATCACGACTGGCATGCCCGCCCGCTCTGTCTGTTGGCCGCTGGTACCGGTTTGGCGCCGCTTTGGGGTGTGTTGCGGGAGGCTTTGCGGCAAGGCCATAGCGGCCCCATTCGGGTGCTGCATCTGGCTCACGACGCTACTGAGCACTACCTCGGCGAGTCATTGGCTGCACTCAGTACACAGCATGCAAATCTGCAGGTGCAATTAGTTAGTACGGCCGAGTTGCCGGTGGCTTTGGCCGAACTGCGGCTTGTTTCGCGGCAAACCATGGCCTTACTCTGCGGCTCACCGGCCAGCGTCGAGGCCTTTAGCCGGCGCTTGTACTTGCTCGGCCTGCCGCGCAACCAAATCCTCGCCGATGTTTTTTTGCCGCGTGCGCGCTAACCAGTTAGTTAGCCAGGCCATTTTAGAGAATTAGCATGACTGAATTTTTAATCGTCGAGCGCGAAGCCGGCTTGCTGACCCTGCGCCTTAATCGGCCAGAAAAAAAGAACGCCCTGACCCGCGCTATGTACAGCGCCATGAGCGAAGCCTTGCTGGCGGCCGACGCGGATGCCAGCGTGCGCGCCGTGCTGATTACCGGCGGCAGCGAGTGTTTTACCAGTGGCAATGATGTAGCGGATTTTCTCCAGGCACCGCCGACCAGTCTCGACAGCCCGGTGTTTGCGTTTATGCGCGCGCTGTTCGAGCTGAAAAAGCCCATAGTCGCCGCGGTAGCCGGGTCTGCCGTGGGCATCGGCACGACCTTGTTGCTGCATTGCGATTTGGTTTACGTCAGCCGCGACGCCAAGTTGAAAATGCCCTTTGTCAGCCTCGGGTTGTGCCCGGAATTTGGCTCTAGTTTGATCTTGCCGCGTTTGCTCGGCCACGCTAAAGCCGCCGAGTTGTTGCTGCTGGGTGAGGCGTTTACGGGTGCGCAAGCGGCCGAATGGGGTATCGCCAATGCGGCGCTGGAAGATGGCCCGGCAACCTTGGCCAAGGCCCGCGAGATGGCCCTGCGCTTTAGCCAGTTGCCGCCGTCGGCGGTCGAGGTGAGTAAGCGTTTGATGCAAGCACCGGGGCGCGACGAGTTGCGCCGAGTGATCATCGAGGAGGGTGAACTGTTTGGCCAACGCCTGCGTACGCCTGAGGCCATCGAAGCCTTGTCGGCTTTTATGCAGCGGCGTAAGGCGGATTTTAGTAAGTTCGTGTAAACGCAGTTTTGCTTAGGTCGCACAGACAAAAAAGGGCCGCTTAAATAAGCGGCCCTTTTTTATTAACAGCAGCAGTAGGGCGGGCTCAGGAGCGTAGCGAAGAGTCCGCCGATTAGCGTTTAGGCCAATGGATCGCCGACATGCAGGATCTTCATGGTGTTGCTGCCGCCGATGGTGTGATAACTGTCGCCCTTGGTCAAAATCACCCAGTCGCCTTGCCGCACGGCGCCGCGCTTGAGTAACTCATCCACCGCCGCTTGGCTGACTTTATCGGGCGCTAAGGTCGAGGGGTCGAAGGGCACCGTTTGCACACCGCGAAACAGCGCTACCCGCGCTTGGGTTTCGCGGTGCGGTGAGAAGGCGAAAATCGGCATGGAGGAGCGAATGCGCGACATGATCAAGGGTGTGTAACCGCTTTCGGTCAGGCAAATAATCGCCTTCACGCCGGGGAAGTGGTTGGCGGTGTACATGGCGGCCAAGGCGATGCTTTCGTCGCAACGCTCAAAGCTCTCCTCCAGGCGATGGCGCGAGACTTTGTTGATGGGGTGTTTTTCTGCGCCCAAACACACTCGCGCCATGGCTTTGACCGCCTCGACCGGGTAGGCGCCGGCGGCGCTTTCGGCCGAGAGCATCACCGCGTCGGTGTAGTCAAAGGCGGCGTTAGCCACGTCGGAGACTTCGGCGCGGGTTGGCATCGGGCTGCTGATCATCGACTCCATCATCTGCGTGGCGGTGATCACCACCTTGTTCAGATGGCGGGCGTGGGCGATGATTTTTTTCTGGATGCCAACCAGTTCGGCGTCGCCAATTTCTACCGCCAAGTCACCACGAGCAACCATCACGCCGTCACTGGCGCGGATTAAACCGTCGAG
>JBILAR010000093.1:0-13713 GCA_044354115.1 Pseudomonas sp.
CCTGCGGCGAGTAAAAAACCCCAATGGGAGCTTTGCCAGCTGCCGATCAAGAAGCCGAGCTGACTGATCAAAATAAACGGCAGCCAAGCTTGCAGTTGCGGTAGCCACTTATCTTGGCTCGCAATAGCCGGCTTGCCGGCATTGATACGTCGATACAACGCTTCTGCCCAGCGGATTTGTTCAAGGTTAGGCTTCACGCGTACCGACTCATAGCCCACTACTTTGCCGTTTTCCAGCACCGGTGTGACATAGGCGTTGACCCAGTAGTGGTCGCCACTCTTGCAGCGATTTTTAACGATACCCATCCACGGTTTGTCACGCTTTAGAGTGGCCCACATATGCGCAAAAACGGCGGCAGGCACGTCGGGATGGCGGACTAGATTGTGTGGTGCGCGCATTAACTCTTCGGCACTGAATCCGCTGATATCAATAAAGGCCTGATTGCAGTAGGTAATCTGGCCCTTGAGGTCAGTGGTGGAAATCAACCGCTGACTTTCGGGAAAACTACGTTCACGTTGAGTGATGGGCTGGTTATTGCGCACGAGAAAATCCCATTAATGCTTAAAAGTGCTGACCTATCGGCTGCTGGGTCAGGAAGTTTAATCTTTAGCTGACTGAGTCAGTGTAGACCCTGCGCTCATTTGTGCCGCCGCTAGCTTTTGTGCATGGATGCCTTAGCTGAGCGCCGTTGTCGCGGGTAACTCCGTTATCATGGCCGGCTTGAAGCTCAACCCAGCAGGAAAACCGATGAATACTGTATTGATGCACTGCCGCCCCGGTTTTGAGGGCGAGGTGTGTGCGGAAATAGCGGAACATGCGGCGCTTTTGCAGGTGGCTGGCTATGCCAAGGGCAAGGCCAGCAGTGCGTGTGCCGAGTTTGTCTGCACGGAGGAGGGCGGTGCCCATGCCTTGATGCGTGGCCTGCGCTTTAGCCAGTTGATCTTCCCTCGACAGTGGGCGCGTGGCGAATACGTCGCGCTGCCCGAAACTGATCGCATCAGCGTGTTGCTCGAACATCTGGCCAGCTACCCGGTGTGTGGCAGCTTGTGGCTCGAGGTGTTGGATACCAACGATGGCAAGGAGCTGTCGAACTTTTGTAAGAAGTTTGAAGCGCCGCTGCGCAACGCCTTGCACAAGGCCGGGCGTTTAGTCGATGACCCAAGCAAGCCACGCTTGCTGCTGACCTTTAAGAGTGGCCGCGAGGTGTTTCTCGGTCTGGCCGAGGCGAATAACTCGGCGTTTTGGCCGATGGGCATTCCGCGCCTGAAGTTTCCGCGCAATGCCCCGAGCCGTTCCACCTTAAAGCTGGAAGAGGCTTGGCATCAGTTTATCCCCCGCGAGCAGTGGGATGAACGCTTGGCTCCGGCCATGACTGCGGTCGATTTAGGCGCGGCGCCCGGTGGCTGGACCTGGCAGTTGGTTAATAGACACATGTTGGTGACCGCCATCGACAACGGGCCTATGGCCGAAAGCCTGATGGAAACCGGTTTGGTTGAGCACTTACAGGCCGATGGCTTTACCTTTAAACCGCGCAAACCGGTGGATTGGATGGTATGCGACATCGTCGAAAAGCCGGCGCGCAATGCCGCCCTGCTGGAAACCTGGCTGGGCGAGGGCTTGTGCCGCGAGGCGGTGGTCAATCTCAAATTGCCAATGAAGCAGCGCTATGCCGAAGTGAAGCGTTTGCTGGCGCGTATCGAAGAGGGCTTTGTCGCCCGTGGTGTGCGCGTGTCGATTGCCTGTAAGCAGCTGTATCACGACCGCGAAGAAGTTACCTGTCACCTGCGCCGGCTGGATAAACGCTCGCACTGAGGACGTTACTGGGCAAATTTAATCTCGACCGCAACAGCCGGCCGGTGTCTCCGTGACGGCCTGTTGTGGGTGACCTGTGGTGTGCTTTACGCGACAATACCGCACTGTTTTTGGAGCCTGTTATGACCTTAACCACCGATGCGATTCTCGATGCCAGCGGCCTTAATTGCCCTGAGCCGGTGATGATGCTGCACAACAAAGTGCGCGATCTGGCACCGGGTGCGCTGTTGAAGGTGATCGCCACTGACCCGTCAACCCGCCGCGACATTCCCAAGTTTTGTATGTTTCTCGGCCACGAGTTAGTCGAGCAACAGGTTGAGGCGGGCACCTACCTGTATTGGATCAAAAAGAAGCTCGACTGAGGCGCGTTAAACCGTGGCCCGTCGCCACCGACTTAGGCTCGCTCGTGTTGGCGTATGCGCCGTTTTCCGCTACGCATCAGGCGGATACCGAGCATGATCGCCGCGCAGGTTAACCCCACAATCAGCCCCTGCCACAAACCACGCGGCCCCGACGCAGGGCCCCATAAGTCGGTTAGGCCCAAGACGTAACCGACTGGTAAGCCAATGCCCCAATACGCAAACAGGGTTAGCAGCATGGTCACGCGTGTGTCCTGATAACCCCGTAATGCGCCAGCGGCGGTGACTTGGATAGCGTCGGAAAACTGAAACAGCGCGGAAAAAATAATCAAGCTACCGGCTATGGCAATCACCGCCATGTCGTTGGTGTACATCCGGGCAATATACTCGCGGCCGAGGAACATTGAGCTGGCCGAGATGCAGGCATAGGCCAGCGCCACCAACATGCCGACACCGGCGGCGTAACGGGCTTGGCGTGGCTCGCCGCGGCCCAATGCCTGGCCAACCCGCACAGTGACGGCCATGCCTAGGGCGTAGGGAATCATAAACATCATCGAGCTAAAGTTAAGCGCGATTTGGTGGCCGGCCACCACGGTGGCGCCCATGGCGCCGATCAACAGGGCAATCACCGAGAATATGCTGGCTTCGGCAAAAATTGATACGCCGATGGGCACGCCAACCGACAGCAAACGTTTAAGAATCGCCCAGTTCGGCCACTCAAAATGGCTGAATAATTTGCTCGCTTGGTAATAGGGCGCCCATTTCACCCACCACAGCATCGCCAGCAGCATGCCCCACATAACGATGGCCGTGGCCCAGCCACAACCGACGCCGCCCATGGCCGGCACGCCGAGTTTGCCGTAGATGAAAATGTAGTTGGCGGGGATGTTTATCAGCAATCCGAGCAGCCCAATCATCATGCTTGGACGGGTGTGGCCCAAACCATCGCTGTAGCAGCGCAGCACGTGGTACAGCGCTGCGGCCGGGAAGCCACAGGCCACCGCACGTAAATAGCCCATTGAGGGCTCGATCAGCTGCGGCTCGACATCCATGATTTCTAAGACGATCTGCGCGTGCCACAGCAGCAGGCCGCAAACACTGCCGACCAGTAACGCCAGCCAAGATGCTTGCCGAACCAAGGGGCCGATTTCGTTGTGTAAGCCGCCGCCAAAGCGCTGCGCCACCTTGGGGGTGGTGGCCAGTAAAATACCGGTCATCAATAAGTACACCGGTACCCACAACGAGTTGCCCAAGGCCACCGCCGCGAGGTCGTGCGGGCTAACTCGGCCGGCCATCACGGTATCGACGAAGCCCATGGCGGTGTTCGCCAACTGGGCAATCATGATCGGCACAGCAAGGGTCAGCAGGCTGCGTAGTTCAGTGCGCAAACGAGCGGCGCGCGAGAGGGTGGTCATCAAACTGTCCGGGCTGTTCAGCAAATCGAACAGTCTACACGCGGGGGCTGCACAGGGGAATGTAAAACTGACCGCTCGGGTTATTAATCCAGCTCAGTCGGCCGTTGCACGGCGGGCGCTGCTAGCGAGCAGGCAATCGCATAGAATGGCGCTCTGCAATTTTACTAGAGCCGATTCGAGGCCTTTATGCGCATTCTCGCCGACGAAAACATACCGCTGCTGGATGAGTTTTTTGCCGCCAGTGCCAGTATTACCCGCTTACCGGGACGGGCCATTTGCGCCGCCGATGTGCAAACTGCCGAGGTTTTGCTGGTACGTTCGGTGACGCCGGTTGATCGGGCCTTATTGGCGGGCAGTGCGGTGCGTTTTGTCGGCACCTGCACCATAGGCACCGATCACCTCGATCTGGATTACTTCGCCGAGGCCGGCATCCAATGGGCCAGCGCGCCGGGCTGTAACGCCCGTGGGGTGGTCGATTACATTCTCGGCAGCTTGCTGGTCTTAGCCGAGCGCACCGGCGCTGAGTTAAGCCAGCGGACCTACGGCGTAGTCGGTGCCGGCGAGGTGGGGGGGCGACTGGTTAAGGCCATGCGTGCATTGGGCTGGCAGGTGCTGGTGTGTGACCCACCGCGTGCTGCCGCAGAGGGCGGCGACTATTACAGCCTCGAACAACTGCTTAGCCAGTGCGATGTCATCAGCCTGCATACCCCGTTAACCCTCGATGGCCCCTTGGCTACCCGGCACCTACTGGCCGCTGAGCAGTTGCAGGCGTTGCGCCCAGGCGCTTGGTTGCTGAACGCCAGTCGCGGCGCGGTGTTGGATAACGCCGCGCTCTATCAGGTGCTCTTGCAGCGGCCGGATCTGCGGGTGGTGTTGGATGTTTGGGAGGGTGAGCCATTAGTCAATGTGCCGCTGGCCGCTCTGTGCCAAATCGCTACCCCGCATATCGCCGGCTACAGCTTGGACGGCAAGTTACGCGGCACCGCGCAGATCTACCAAGCCTATTGCGCGTGGCGCCAGCAGCTCGCGACTGTGCAACTGGCAAATTTGCTGCCCAAACCTTGGCTGGCCAACCTTGAGCTAGACCCACAGTGCAGCCCTGAGTGGGCGCTGGCCACCCTGTGTCGGGCGGTGTACGACCCGCGCCGCGACGATGCCGATTTTCGCCGCAGCTTGCTCGGTGATGCGCCCGCACGCCGCGCCGCCTTCGATGCCCTGCGCAAGCACTACCCGTATCGACGTGAAACGGATGGGCTGCAGGTGCGCGTGCAGCAACCCAGTCAGGGGTTATCGACAGTGGTCCACGCACTCGGCGCGAGCCTTATCAGCCAGTAATATAAAGGCTCTGCCTGCGTTAACGAGTACATGGCCAATAAAAAGCCCAGCACTCAGGCTGGGCTCATGCGCAGCAAGGTGAGTCAGGCTTTTTTCTGGGCTGCGACGTAGTGTTTTGCAAGGTCATGGCAGGCGCGTTGGATCATGCTTTCGGTGATGGCTATTTCGCGGCCTTGAGTATCGATAACCGCGCCGCCGAGCATGGCCTGGCGGGTTAGGGTGGTGCGTGATGGGTCATTGCTAGTGGCTTGCTGGTGCATGGTCGCGCTCCTCATCAGGTGATTGGCGCAGCCTAACGGGCTTAAATGACTGGCCTATGACATAGGCATAAAAGTTGTGTTTTTTCCTCGCGACACCGCCTCGGTGCGCACAGCAGAGCGATGTGTATGAGTGTGTTTCACCTTGGCTTAATCATTAATCCGCTGGCAGGTTTAGGCGGTTCGGTCGGCCTCAAAGGCAGCGACGGTGTGGCGGCGCAAGCCTTAGCCTTAGCCTTAGGCGCAGAGCCACGGGCAGCGGCGCGTACCCGGATTGCCTTGGCGTGCTTGCTGCCACAGGCCGCGCGGCTGGAGTTCGCCACCTTTGCCGGCGCCATGGGGGCCGATTTGTTGGCCGAAATGGGTTTTAACTATCGTCTGCTCGGTGAATCTGCGGCAACCGGCAGTTGTGCGCTGGATACGCAAAATGCCGTCACTGCCCTGCAAGACGCTGGCGTGGCGCTTATTTTGTTTGCCGGTGGCGATGGCACGGCGCGGGATGTCTGCGCGGTGGCCAATAGCACGCAGCCGGTGTTGGGCATTCCCGCCGGGGTAAAGATTCACTCGGGGGTCTATGCCATCAGCCCACGTGCGGCCGGGGAGTTAGCTCGGCGTTTGGTTGAGGGCGGATTGGTCCGTTTGGCCAGTGGTGAGGTGCGCGATCAGGATGAGGACGCCTTGCGCGGCGGTAAGCTTGCTGCGCGATGGTATGGCGAGCTCACGGTGCCGGTGGAAGGCCACTACATGCAGCAGGTCAAACAGGCCGGTATGGAGTCCGAAGAGCTGGTGCTGGTGGAAATCGCCGACTGGCTGCACGACAGTTGGGAGGCCGATGTGCGCTATGTGTTCGGTCCCGGCTCAACCCTGCACGGGGTCGCCAGTAACCTCGGCTTGCAGACGACGTTGCTCGGTGTGGATGTGCTCGAGAACGGCGCGCTAATCGCAACTGGCGTGACTGAGGCGCAACTGTTTGCGCTGGTGGACGGTTACCCGAGTCGTCTGTTGGTGACGGCCATCGGCGGTCAGGGACATATTCTCGGCCGGGGCAATCAGCAAATCAGCCCACGGGTAGTGCGCGCCATAGGTCTGGAGCACCTGCGGGTGGTGGCGACTAAGCGCAAATTGGCCACGCTCGCCGGCCGGCCGTTATTGGTCGACAGTGGTGATCCGCAATTAGACAGCGCTTTCCCCGATGCCGTGCGGGTGTGGGCCGGTTACAAAGAAGAGTTGCTCTACCCGCTGGGTTGGGGCGACGCTGTGCCCATCGCTGAATAACGCCGCTAAGTGTGCGCGGTCCATTGGGGTTTTTTATGAATACAGCCAAGCAAGTTCCGCCCATGTTGGTAAGCCAGCGCGTGGTGCTCTTTGATGGGGTTTGCAAACTGTGTAACGGCTGGGCCAAATTCTTAATCAAGCATGATCGACAGCAGTTATTTCGCCTCGCCTCGGTGCAGTCAGCTGAGGGTCAGGCGATCCTGCAGTGGTGCGATTTACCGCTCGATCACTTCGATACCATGGCTTATGTCGATGACGGGCACTTGTTTGTGCGCTCGACGGCGGTGCTGCACATCGTGGCGCTATTGCCCGCCCCATGGTCTTGGCTGCGCGCTTTGCGCCTGTGCCCACGGCCGCTGCGCGACTGGTGCTACGACCGTGTTGCGCTCAATCGCTATCGCCTGTTTGGCCGTTATGACAGTTGCTTGCTGCCCAGTGCCGATCACGCTCAACGCTTTCTCTAAGCACTGTCTCAGCGAGGCTATTGCTGGCCGCGACTTGATCACATCACCGGGCGCCCCCATCTGTAGTGCTAGACGCTCGACGTCCTTTGCGTGAACCGGCGGCGTGGCCGGTTGCTCGCGTGTTAATCCGCTAAGTGGTTTTGACCTGTGAGTGCCTATGTCATCGATTCTGTCTGCTCGCCAGCGTAATGCCCTCGGCATGGCTCGGCGCTTTGTTGCCCCCTATCGCTGGCAGGTGTTGGGCGCGTTGCTGGCGTTAATGTTCACCGCCGCGATTACCTTGTCGATGGGCCAAGGGATCAAATTGCTGGTCGATCAGGGCTTGGCGACTCAGTCGCAGCACGCCCTGAATCGCTCGATCGGCTTGTTCTTTGTGCTGGTGCTGGCCTTGGCCGTCGGCACCTTTAGTCGTTTTTATTTGGTCTCTTGGATTGGCGAACGCTTTGTCGCCGATATCCGCAAGCGGGTGTTCAATCATCTGATCAATCTGCATCCGGGTTTTTACGAGAGCAATCGCAGCTCGGAAATCCAGTCGCGCCTGACCGCCGACACCACCTTGCTGCAGACGGTAATAGGCTCGTCGCTGTCGATGGCGCTGCGTAATGTGCTGATGCTGATCGGTGGGATTATTTTGCTGTTTTTCACCAATGCCAAACTCACTGCCATTGTCATAGTCGCCTTGCCGCTGGTGGTGGCGCCGATCTTGATCTTCGGCCGGCGCGTGCGCGCCTTGTCGCGGCAAACCCAAGACCGGGTGGCTGACGTGGGCAGCTATGTCGGCGAAACCCTCGGGCAGATTAAAACCGTGCAGGCCTATAACCATCAGGAGCACGACAAGCGCCGTTTTAGCGATACGGTAGAAGAGGCGTTTAACACCGCGCGTAAACGCATCAGCCAGCGCGCTTGGTTGATTACGGTGGTGATAGTGCTGGTGCTTGGCGCGGTCGGTTTGATGCTTTGGGTCGGCGGCATGGATGTGATCGCCGGGCGCATCAGCGGCGGCGAGCTGGCCGCTTTTGTATTTTATAGCCTGATCGTCGGCATGGCCTTTGGCGCCATCAGTGAGGTGATCGGTGAGCTGCAAGCGGCCGCCGGTGCCGCCGAGCGGATTGCCGAATTACTCCAAGCCGAAAACGCCATCACCGCACCCACGCAAGGGCTGCTGCAACTGCCTGAGCGTGTCAGCGGGCGCATTAGTCTTGAGCAGTTAACGTTTGCCTATCCAAGCAGGCCAGACAGCTGGGCCATCGACGGCATCGATTTACAGGTTGAACCCGGCGAAACCCTGGCGCTGGTGGGGCCGTCGGGGGCGGGGAAATCGACCCTGTTTGATTTACTGCTGCGGTTTTTCGACCCGCAGCAAGGGCGCATCTTGCTTGAGGGTTTGCCCATCGCCCAGCTCGATCCGCAGGATTTACGCCGCTGCTTTGCCTTGGTGTCGCAAAACCCGGCGCTGTTTTACGGCTCGGTCGAGGACAACTTGCGCTATGGCAAACCCAGCGCCAGCCATGCCGAAGTCGAGGCTGCGGCGCGGGCGGCGCACGCCCATGAGTTCATCATGAAAATGCCTGAGGGCTATCAGACCCGGCTCGGCGATGGCGGCTTGGGGCTGTCGGGTGGCCAACGCCAACGTTTGGCGATTGCCCGTGCGCTGCTGGTGGATGCGCCGATTTTGCTGCTCGATGAAGCCACCAGTGCGCTGGATGCCGAGAGTGAATACCTTATCCAGCAAGCCTTGCCGCGTTTGATGAGTGGCCGCACCACGCTGGTGATAGCGCATCGCTTGGCCACGGTGAAAAGCGCCGACCGGATTGCCGTGATCGAACACGGGCGCTTACTGGCAATTGGCAAACACGCCGAATTAGTCGCGAGCAATCCGCTGTATGCGCGCTTGGCCGAACTGCAATTTAATCACCACCAAGCAGAGCAATAACTAGGGAGTAGGCGGGTGATGGATAAGGATTTTAATGTGTTGGTGCTCGGTGGCTATGGCAATTTCGGTCGCTTGATTGTCCGTCGCCTTAACACTATCGCCGGTTTGCGGGTGTGGATTGCCGGGCGAGATTTAGCCAAGGCGCAAACCTTGGCGGCGCAAACCGGCAGTCATGCGCTGCGGCTGGATATCAATCAGGCCGATTTAGCCGAGCAGTTGCGCGCGCTCGACATTCACTTGGTGATTTCCACGGCGGGGCCGTTTCAAGGCCAGGACTATCGGGTGGCGTTGGCCGCTATCAATGCCGGTGCGCACTACGTTGACCTAGCCGACGCCCGAGAATTTGTCTGCGGCATCGGTGAACTGGATGTACAGGCCCGGCAAGCCGGGGTGCTGATCTGTGCGGGTGGCAGTTCGGTGCCGGCCTTGAGCGCCGCGGTGATTGACCAGTTGCTGGCGCGCTTTAGCCGGCTCGACAGCATCTGGCACGGCATTAGCTCGTCGGAGAAAACCCCGGGTGTCTCGACTCTCGCCGGCGTGCTCAATTACTGCGGCAAACCCGTGCGGCAATGGCGTGACGGCGCTTGGTGTGAGGTGATCGGCTGGCAGAATTTAAGCGCTTATGACTTTCCCAAGCCGCTCGGCCGGCGCTGGGTGAGCAACTGCGATATTCCCGATTTGCAGTTGTTTCCCGTCCGTTATCCGGGCGTGCGTGAGGTGCGTTTCTCAGCCGGTGTGGGTTTGCGCGTGACCCAGTTCGGCACTTGGTTGCTCAGTGGTTTGGTGCGTGCCGGCTTGCTGCCTAGTGCCGCGCCCTTAGCGCCACTGCTGCGCCGCGCGGCGGTGATGCTCGAACCCTTGGGCGATGGCATCAGCGGTATGTTCGTGCGCCTGCAGGGGCTCGACCAACAAGGCCAGGCGCAAACCTTGTGCTGGGAGCTGCAAGCGTTGCACAACGACGGACCAAATATCCCCTGCATGGCCGCCGTGGCGCTGGCGCGCAAATTGGCGGCGGGGCAGGTGAGCGAGCGCGGCGCTATGCCCTGCGTCGGCCTGTTAACGGTGGCTGAGTACCTAGCAGAGCTCGAAGGTATGGCTATTTCTGTGTCTGAGTGGCAACTCTAGCGGCGATTAATTTGGCTGCCTAGGTTGTACTTAGCCATCAACCGCTAATCAGTTGAAACTGCGCGTGCATTACCCTGCTGCGCAGGCAATTATTTTCCCCATTACTGCATCCAAAACTGGATTGGTTACGTTATTTAGGTAGGTCGAATTGATGACCGGCTTTTTAACTCCATGGCTTAGGAAAAGTGATGACATTTAAATCAGTAAATCTACTACTCGTGTCTGGTTTCTTTGCGGTTAGCGTCCAAGCACAACCGGTCATGCAGCCTGCAGCGCAGGGCGGCATCCTCACCGATCCGGCAGGCATTACCTTGTATACGTATGATCCAGACAAGGGCGACAAAATTATTTGCCAAGGCTCCTGTCTGCAAGCTTGGCCTGCCTACACGGCTGAGCCAGCTGCCGGCGAGGTGCTGGTCAGCCAGGCCAGTCGCTTAAAAAGTGCTGGCAAGCAACAATGGGCCTGGAACGGTAAGCCGCTGTATTACTTTATTGGCGATAGCAAACCGGGGGATCGTATTGGTGATGGCAGCGCTGATGTTTGGCATATCGTTAAGCCGTAAACGTCGCCAGCAAGCATCTTGACTTCTGCGCCAGCCGGATTCGGTTCGTAGATGAACGGATTTGCGCAAATGGCCACGCCCCGTGAGGCGAGCAATTATCCTGCGGGCTGATTGCTGTATGGCGAACATGCCGAGTAAAAACCCGCACACATGCAAACGCCCCAGTTATGGGGCGTTTGCATGTGTGCGCCAGCTTGTTCTAACCAACTTCAGGCGCTGGCTTAAAGCGAGTCGGCGCTACCTTAGCGGTACTCGCACAGGTAGGCAGTGTCTTCGGCCACTTTAAGCTGAAATTTACTGTTGGCTGGGACCGTGAATTGGCTGCCGCTGGTGAAGGATTCCCAGCTGTCGCTGCCAGGCAACTTAACCGTGAGTGCGCCGGCTACCACGTGCATGACTTCCAGTTGGCTGGTGCCAAACTCGTATTCGCCAGCGGCCATGACACCGATGGTGGCAGGGCCTGCGCTCATGCCGAAAGCAATGGATTTAACGGTGCCGTCGAAGTATTCGTTAACTTTAAACATGGATGATTTCTCGGAAGGGTTAAAAAGGGGTGTTCAGTATGCCCAAGCCGTTTGGGTGCGTCATCCGCTTTGCGCGGCCTAAAACGCTCTGTTGTGCAATTTTAAGGGTGGTTTTTTAGCCGGGTGGCGTGGCAGGTTAGCTGAGGTGCGAGTCTGCAGGCCGTTGCTGGCGCTGCTAGGCTCAGTGAACAATGTATTGGAGGTGTGCAAATGGCTAAAGTCTGCTTTATCGGCCTCGGCGTCATGGGTTATCCAATGGCCGGTCATTTGGCTTCAGAGGGGCATGAGGTGTGCGTGTACAACCGTACTCAGGCCAAAGCCGAAAGCTGGGTCGAGCGTTTCGCCGGTGAATTTGCCGCCACCCCGCGTGAGGCGGCAGCGGGGGCCGAGTTTGTACTGAGCTGCGTCGGTAATGACGATGATTTGCGCAGTGTGCTGCTGGGGCCCGATGGGGCGTTTGCGGGCATGGCTGCTGGCGCGGTGTTGATTGATCACACCACGGCCTCGGCGACTGTGGCTCGTGAATTGGCGTTGTTGGCTGCCGAGCGCGAGCTGGGTTTTCTCGATGCTCCGGTGTCAGGCGGGCAGGCCGGCGCGGAGAGCGGCATGTTGTCGATCATGGTGGGCGGTGAACCGGAGTTTTATCAACGCGCACTGCTGGTGATCGAATGCTACGCCAAGATGGTCAGTTTGATGGGGCCGACCGGCAGCGGCCAGTTAACCAAGATGGTTAATCAGATTTGCATTGGCGGGTTGTTGCAGGGGTTATCCGAAGCGCTGCACTTTGCTCAGTGTGCAGGCTTGGATGCACATGCGGCGATGCAGGTTATTCGGCATGGGGCTGCGCAGTCATGGCAGTTGGAGCATCGTCACGAAACGATGCTGGCTGGCGAGTTTAAACATGGTTTTGCGGTGGACTGGATGCGCAAAGACTTGGCGATTTTGCTTGATGAGGCACGCAATAACGGCGCGCAACTGCCCGTTACGGCCTTAGTCGATCAGTTTTACGCCGATGTGCAAAATATGGGTGGTGGCCGTTGGGATACCTCAAGTTTGCTGGCGCGCTTAGCTTCTGCGAAGTAAATGCAGCGGTTGTTGCTTGGTCGCGTGCTCAATTGCATGGCGCGCAAAAGACTTGCCGGCTGGTGTGCGGGCACTAAATACGGGCGTAAGTGAGCGGGTTGTCGGTGATTTCCCTGATGGCGCGAGCTTGCAGGTAAAATCATCCATCGATGATTTTCACGGCGCTTATTTATGCAATGTCGTCCAGGTTGTGGTGCTTGCTGTATAGCACCGTCCATTAGTTCGATGATTCCCGGTATGCCAAATGGCAAGCTGGCGGGTGAGCGCTGCGTACAATTGGATGCGGCCAATCGCTGCCTAATTTTTGGCCAGCCCGAGCGGCCAGCGGTGTGCCTGGCCTTTAGTGCTGATCGTGACGTCTGTGGCGATACTAATCAACAAGCGCTGCAGCAGTTGCACTGGCTTGAGCAGGCGACGTTGCAGTGCGTAAATATTTCTTAGTTACCGGCGATTAGCGAGACTGGTTTGGCTGATTAGGAGTGCTCCATGAACAAGCTGCAACTAACCTTGGCGCTGTGTGGGCTGAGTATCTTGAGCGTGAAGGCCCAGGCGGAAAACTGGCAGCTAGCCAAGGACGAGGCGGGCATTAAGGTGTACTTGAGCGATATGCCAGGGTCGCAGTACAAGGCTTACCGGGCAGTCACTACGGTTAAGGCCGATATGAAACACCTGCTGGCCTTGCAGGCGGATGTAAAGGGCTCATGCAAATGGATATTTGAGTGCCAAGAACAGTCTGTACTCAAGACCGACGATGGGCAAAGCTGGCTTTATGCACGCTTCGCAGCGCCTTGGCCGGTCACCGCGCGTGATTCGGTATTGCATGTGACCAGCAGTACCGCAGCCGACGGTACTGTTACCCGATTACTGCAGGCATTGCCCGACTTTATGCCCAAAGAGAAAGACTTTGTCCGGGTCAGTCGAGTCGATGGTTTTTGGACTTTGCAGCCGAAGTCTGCCGGTAGCGTTGAGGTGGTTTATCAGGCCCATATGGAGCCGGGTGGTAGCGTGCCTTCTTGGTTGGCGAACAGTTTTGTCATCGATGCGCCGTTCAATACATTGCAGGCGTTTCGTCAGGCGGCCGAGAAGCACTAAATTTTTGGCAATAAAAAGGCTGCCAATGGCAGCCTTTTTATTGCCCGTAACCCTTAGGTACGGTCTTTCAGTGCAGACATATCGCGTTGCGGATAGCCGGTGTAAAGCTGGCGCGGACGGCCAATTTTGTACGGGCTAGAGAGCATTTCTTTCCAGTGCGAGATCCAGCCAACGGTACGTGACATAGCGAAGATCACCGTGAACATGCTGGTTGGAATGCCGATGGCTTTGAGGATGATGCCCGAGTAGAAATCGACGTTCGGGTACAAATTGCGCTCGATGAAGTACGGGTCGGTCAGAGCGATTTCTTCGAGGCGCATGGCCAGAGCCAGTTGCGGATCGTTGGTAATGCCCAGTTCGCGCAGTACTTCGTCGCAGGTCTGCTTCATTACGGTGGCGCGCGGATCGCGGTTCTTGTAAACGCGATGACCAAAGCCCATCAGCTTGAACGGATCGTTTTTGTCTTTGGCTTTGGC
>JBILAR010000167.1:0-4416 GCA_044354115.1 Pseudomonas sp.
GAATGATTTTTTGCAGATCATCGATGCCGATCAGCGGAATATCCTGATAAACCTTCTTGGTGTCGGTGATAAATTCCTGCGCGCGGTCGTAGCGCGTGCCGGTGTAAAACACCGAATTAACCCCATAACAGCCGGCGGCGCGCATCACCGAGCCGACGTTTTCAGGGGATTTTGGGTTAAATAAACCGATACAGCTGTAGCGTCTGTTGGCCACGGGCGGGTGCTCTTGGGCAAAGCCGGCGAGTATACCGACTTGCTCTGTTGCTGGCGCGGCGGGGTGTTGATGAGTGTGTGGCGAGTCAGGGGGCTTTTTTCTCGGGCTTTGATTCTGATGCGGGCTTTGACTCGGGCAGCACCACGATGCCCCAGTCGCCATGCAGATACCAGTCGTCACCGAGCATCTCGGCTGGGTGCATGGTGCGGTCCGAGCCGTTGCCGCAGGCCAGCGAACCGGCGGGGCAGTAGCGATCGCAGCCCCAGCAGATTCGCTCGGGATGTGTGGGATGCAGGGGGAA
The DNA here is from genome assembly GCA_044354115.1 of Pseudomonas sp. Taxonomy (GTDB): domain Bacteria; phylum Pseudomonadota; class Gammaproteobacteria; order Pseudomonadales; family Pseudomonadaceae; genus Aquipseudomonas. The sequence continues at coordinate 516 of JBILAR010000167.1, forward strand.
TTGCTTGGCCATCTCGCTGCCCTGTCGCCGCTTAAATGCGCGGGGTCGGGGGAGTCTATTGCAGCGGCGGCGAAAAGGACTTGATCTGGCACAAGCGTCCAGTGCTAGCAGCCGGTCGGATTTGGCGATGCTGGCGACGCCTAAGTTGGGCTGCTAGGCCCGCGAGGAGACGCGGTTGGCTAAGGTTTATATGTCTGATTTGAGCAGACATGCGGCGAGCCCAACGTTAGCCATCGGTTGGCTGATGACTAGCCGTTGGGCGTCGGCAGGCGACTTACTCTTTGCTTTTCAGCAGCGCAGCCAGATCGGCGAAGGCTTTATGGGTCGATTTTGGCCCCTGTGGGCTGGCGGTCGAGCCTTCGGCGAAGTATTGCTGGTCGGTGTAGCGCGAGTGTTCGTTGTCGTGGCAAAACAGGCACAGCAGTTCCCAGTTGGAACCGTCTTGTGGGTTGTTGTCGTGGTTGTGGTCGCGGTGATGCACAGTCAGTTCGCTCAGGCGCTTGCCGGCAAACTCGCGGCTGCAACGGCCACAAACGTGCGGGTACATTTTTAACGCTTTGTCGCGGTAACCGTCTTCGCGCGAACGTTGCGCCTCGGCGATGATGCGGTCGGTCTTGAGGGTTGCCGCGGATTTTTCTGTGCTCATGTGCTCACCTGTTAAATCGTCAAATCATGCAATAAAGCTTAATGCTTTCTGGGTTGCGGCTAAAGCCTTCTTGCGCTTGCTGGCGGTGCAGGTGCCGCTGGCGGATTACGCCGCTGCGCGGCTAATCCACCTTACGTTTGGTGGCAATCCATAAGGTGTGTTTGGCGCCTTTGTTGCCGTGGGCATAGACCTGCACTTCTTCGACTTTGAAGTTGGCCTTGGCGACTTTCTCGGCAAACTTGCGATCGGGGCCCGCCGACCACACTGCCAAAATACCGCCCGGCCGCAGTGCCCGGTGACAGGCATGCAAACCGGCCATCGAATACAGCCAGCTGTTGCCTTTTTGCGTCAAACCTTCGGGGCCGTTATCGACATCCAGCATGATGGTGTCAAAACCCAAGGGCTCGGCGGGCAGAACTTCGGCTACGTCAACTAGGCGTACTTCAGTGCGTGGGTCGAGCAGCGGCCGGCCGGATTTCTCCCCCAGTGGGCCGCGATTCCATTCGATCACTCCGGCCACCAGTTCGGCGACCACCACCTGACCGTTTTTGCCGATGTGTTTGAGTGCCGAGGCGAGGGTAAAACCCATGCCCAGACCGCCAATCAGCGCGCGCGGGGCAGGGCGACCGGCGATGCGCTTGCAGGGGATTTCCGCCAGTGCGTCTTCCGAGCCGTGCATGCGGGTGTTCATCAACTGGCCGCCGTCGCCGCCCTGAATCTTGATGACGAAATCTTCGCCGTACTCGAACAGACACAAAGCGCCGCCGTTGTTGGGGATCGGGGCGGTATCGAGCAGGACAAAACGTTTCATAGTGGTCTCGGCAATAATTTAGGCGGGCGGGTCCGCTAAGGCGGGCAGTCTACCTTGAATTACCCGTTGGTCCGCTGTGAAGCGTGGTGGCGTAATTATTCTGGCACTCGCTACGGATGCGTAGTAGTTTAATCCGCATGCGTAGTAATTTGGCTTTAAATTTATAGGTAGTTGCAATGAAAACGCGTTTTTTCCATTTGCTGGCCCAGGCCCGGCAGAACATTTTCCGCTCTGCCGACCAGTTAATGGCGGCCAAGCTGGAGGTTACCGGCACTCAGGTGATGGCTTTGTTTGCCATTAAGAGTGCCGATGGCTGTCAGCTCAAAGAGTTGAGCCAGTTGCTGCAACTGCAAAACTCAGCGGTCACCGGCTTGGTCAGTCGTCTGCAAGACAATGACTTAATCGTCCGTCAGCCATGCGCCGTGGATGGCCGCGCCAGTCGCTTGCATCTGAGTGAACGTGGTGCGGCAGTAGTGGCGCAAGCGCAACCGCTGATGGGGGTGATCAATCGGCAGTTGCAACAAGGTTTCACCGATGCGGAGCTGGCCATAGTGGCGCGCTTCTTAAACCACGCCATGCGCGTAAATTTCACCGAGGAGTCGGCTAAATGAGTCAAGCACTAATGATGTACCAGCAACTGGGCGCAGAAAAATTCTCCAGCGGTATTGCCGGGCTAGCTCCGTTTTTTAGCAGTATTGACCCGCTGTTTATTGAGTTACGTCCGGGCTTTGCTGAAGTACTGATTCGCAACCAGCGCAAAGTACAAAACCATATCGGCAGCATCCATGCAATTGCCATGTGCAATGGCGCCGAACTGGTGGCCGGCACCTGCACCGACGTGTCGATCCCGACCGGCGCCCGTTGGTTGCCGGTGGGTATGACGGTGCAATACCTGGCCAAAGCCAAGAGCGATATTCGGGTCGTGACCGAGGCAGATGCAGTGGACTGGACGCAGCCCGGCAATATCGACGTGCCGGTGGCTGCCTACGACGTGGAAGGACTAAAGGTGTTTACTGCGGTCATTACCATGAATGTGAAGCACGCCTTGGCGGTTTAGTTGGTTGTTGCGCGCAAGCTGAAAAGCCCCAAGGGCTGGTTCAGCTTGCGTTCGTATAGGTGCGCCTTGCCGGCGAATAAGCGCATACATCCGTGGTTGTTAAAGAGGCTGAGCTTGGTCCGGTGTAACCACCTGACTAGCCCAGCACCTTGAGCAAAAAGCTGTACTCCAGCGCCACATCTTTCAGCCCTTGGTAGCGGCCGCTCATGCCGCCGTGGCCGGCGTCGAGGTCGGTTTTTAGCAGCAATAAATGCCTGTCGGTTTTAGTTGCGCGCAGCTTGGCCACCCATTTGGCCGCCTCCCAATATTGCACGCGGCTGTCGTTGTAGCCGGCCACCACCAACATGGCTGGGTAGGGCTGGGCGACCACGTTTTCATAGGGCGCGTAGGCCTTGATCCGTGCATAGACTTCGGGGTCGGTTGGGTCGCCCCATTCGTCGTACTCGGTAACCGTCAGCGGTAAATCCGGTTTTTGCATGGTGTTGAGCACGTCGACGAAGGGCACCTCGGCAATCGCCGCGGCGAACAGGTCGGGACGCTGATTGAGCACTGCGCCGATCAATAAACCGCCGGCGCTGCCGCCGCTGATGGCCAGTTGCTCAGGTGTGGTGTAGCCGCTACCGATCAGGTGTTCGGCCACCGCGATAAAGTCGCTAAAGCTGTTGTGCTTGTGTTCCAGTTTACCGGCGCGATACCAGGCCTCGCCCAGTTCGCCACCGCCGCGCACATGGGCGATGGCAAACACGAAACCGCGCTCCAGCAGGCTTAAGCGGGCGTGGGAAAACCACGGGTCGAGGCATTCGCCGTAGGCTCCGTAGCCGTATAGATACAGCGGTGCGGGCTGGCCGAGCACCTCACGTTTGGCCACCAAACTGATGGGGATTTGTGTGCCATCGCTGGCCGTGGCCCACAGGCGTTGGCTGACATAGGCATCGGCATCGAAGGGGCCAAGCACTGGGGTTTCTTTCAGCACGCTTTGTGCGCCGCAGGCCAAAGTCAGTTGGCGAATTTGCGCCGGGCGATTCAGCGCCTCGTAACGCAGGCGAATCACCGGGCTGTCGAACTCCAATGTGTCTTGCACCGACAGGCTGTACGCGGCGTCCGGCAGTTGCACCCGATAGCTCGGCAAGCCCTGCGGGTGAATTTGGATAATCGGCAGGCCGGCTTCGCGCAGGCTGAGTACATAGCCTTGGGCATTGACGCTGAGGCCTTCGAGCATCACCGCCGGGTTATGGGCGATTAACTCGCGCCAGTCGCTGCGCTGGCAGCTTTGGTCGTCGTTGACGGCATACAGCGCGAAGTTGATGCCGCTTTGATTGCTGCGGATCAGCCAGCTCCACTGGCCATCCAGTTGGCCGTGATCGACGTAATACTCATGGTCATCTTC
>JBILAR010000001.1:0-144096 GCA_044354115.1 Pseudomonas sp.
GATCCACGGCAACAAGAGCCAAAATGCGCGCACCAAAGCCCTGGCGGATTTTAAAAACAATCAGGTGCGCATCTTGGTAGCCACCGATATCGCCGCACGGGGCCTGGATATCGACCAACTGCCACACGTGGTCAACTTCGAACTGCCTAATATTGAAGAAGACTACGTGCACCGCATCGGCCGTACTGGCCGCGCCGGGCGCAGTGGTGAGGCGATCTCACTGGTCGCGCCGGACGAAGAGAAGCTGCTCAAGGGCATCGAGCGCATGACCAAGCAAAAAATCGCCGACGGCGACCTGCTCGGTTTTGACCCAAGCACCGTAGAAGCCGAACGCCCAGAAGTGCGCGAACGTCCCGACGTGCGCGGTGGCCGTGGCGCTCGGGAACCGCGCGAGCCGCGTGACCCGAACACCCCGAGTGGCGGCGGCGAGCGGCATGGCGGCGGACGTAAAGACAAAGGCCAGGACACCGGCAAAGACAAACCCGCCGCTCGTTCGCGCAGCCAACAGCCCGCTCGCGAGCAACGCCAGCCACGCAGCAGTGCGGCCCCAGTAGCGACGCCGAAGCTGGACCCGAACCGCGCCCCGGACGAGTTCCGCGACGACGAAGTGGACAACTTCGGTAACCGCGCCGACTACGTCAGCCCGAACCAGAACAAGCAGCAAAACCGTGGCCGACGTCCTGCCGCCAGCGGCCCAAGCGCAAGCAATGGGGTCGGTCAACCGCGTAGCCAAGACGGCAAAAGCAGCAGCCAAGGACGCCGTCCGGCATCTAGCGGCAGCGCTGGTGGTCGTACCGGCAGCGGTGGTGGCGCTCGCGGCGGTCAATCGCGTAACAGTGGTGCCAGCCGTGACTCATCACGCGACTCCTCCCGTGGCGAGCCACAACGGCAAGAACCGGCCGTTAAAAGCAGCCGCGACAGCCAGCCGGTCATCGTCCACAAAGAGTCTAAACGTGATCGGTTGCCAACCCCTGAGCAGCTCGACCAACTGCCTAGCCGGCCACGCAGCGAACGCCCAGCCTTGCTGACGCGTAACCGCGACAGCCAATAACTGCGGCCATAAAAAACGCCGGCCCGATCAAGTGATCGGGCCGGCGTTTTTGTTGCTGCTCAGTTAATCCGCAGGATTACTGACGCACGCCTTCAAAGGAAATAATCAGCTGCATATTCTCCGACGCCGGGCCCAGATCATAGGACATGCCGAAGTCTTTCAGGTGCAGGGTCATAGCGCCTTCAAAGCCTGCACGGTAGCCACCCCACGGGTCTTTGCCTTCACCGATAAAGTGGGCGGCGATCACTACTGGCTTGGTCACGCCATTTAACGTCAGGTTACCGCTGATATCCGCAGTGCCAGTGCCGGTGGACTTAACCGCCGTGGACTCAAAAGTCGCTTCGGGAAACTTGCTGACATTAAGAAAATCTTCACTGCGGATGTGCTTGTCGCGCTCGGCATGGTTGCTGTCTAGGCTCGCGGTTCGCAGGTTGACCTTAACCTTGCTGGCCTCAGGGGCGGCGGCGTCAAAACTGAAAGTACCGTCAAAATCTTTAAAACTGCCATAAATCCAGCTGTATCCCAGATGGCTGATTTTGAAGGTTACAAAGGCATGCTGCCCTTTTTTATCGATCACATAGTCAGCAGCCATGGCCGAATTTGCACCCAAAACGAGTGCCGTGCCAAGGGCTAAGGTGGCGAGGCTTTTCTTCAACATAATGAATATTCCTAGTGGGCTTACGGGAGTTAATCAGGGGCGGCCGAGCATGCGTTTAAGGGTCGCGTCACGGTCAATAAAGTGATGCTTGCAGGCAACCAGTGCGTGCAGCCCGGCAAAAATAACCAAGCCCCATGCCAGATACTTGTGCACCACGCCGGCAATATCCTCTTGGTCGCTAAAGGAGCTAAACAACGCCGGCACTTCGAACCAGCCAAATACGCCTATGCCACGGCCGTCGGCGGTAGAAATCAGGTAGCCGGCGAGCATCAGGGCAAATAAGCCGAAAAACAGCAGGCTATGGCCGAGCTTGGCGGTGCGCCGCACCACAGAACTGTAGCTACTCAGCGGCGCGGGAACCGGGCTGCAAAAGCGCCACAGCAAGCGCAGCAACATCAAGCCGAACAGCAGCAAGCCAAAGCTTTTGTGCAGGTCTGGAGCGGTCTGCCGCCAGCTGCTGTAATAACCTAAATCGACCATCCACAGGCCCAAGCCAAACAGCCCGAATACCAGCAAGGCCACGCTCCAATGCATAACAATACTGACCAGACCGTAGCCTACGGGGGAGTTGCGCCACTGCATAAACTGAGTTTCCGTAAAAGCGATGAGCTACAGACTACCGCTAAACCTATCGATTAAAAGCGCAAATTACTGTTCTGAAACATCAAGAAAAACGATGCTTATCCGCAGCCCAACACGTTCATGGTCACTCGCTTTGCAGCGCAAGCCAGCGCTGTGGCGCTAAACTGGAGCAATTCACCCAGCCCCAACCGACCGCCCTTAGGATCTACCCATGCTGCTTTGGCTTAAAAACTACCGCCGGCAACTGCTCGCTGGCGACCTTAGCGCCGGGGTTATCGTGGTGCTAATGATGGTGCCGCAAGGCATGGCCTATGCAGTGGTGGCCGGCTTGCCACCGGTGGTTGGCCTGTATGCCAGCGTACTGCCGGCGCTGGCTTACGCGCTATTGGGCAGCAGCATGGTGCAGTCGGTTGGCCCGATGGCAATCACCGCGCTGATGACCGCCACCTCCTTAGCGTCACTGGCACCCAGCGGCTCGGAGTTATACGTGGCCATGGCGGCGCAGATGGCGCTGATCGCCGGCGTGGTGCTGCTGCTCTGCGGCCTATTACGGCTGGGTTTTCTCGCCCATTTTCTGAGCCGCCCGGTATTGAGCGGCTTTACCACGGGCGCGGCGTTGGTGATCGGTGCCAGCCAGTTGAAGGCCTTACTCGGCGGCTCCTTCACCCATCTCAATGTCCCCGGCGCCAGCATTGGCCTGTTGGTATTGCTAGCCCTGTGGCTGGGCAAGGAACGGCTAGCTCCGCTGCTGGGCAAGCTCGGTTTAAGCGCCAGTCGCGCTAGCTTACTCAGCAAACTGCTGCCGGTGGCGGTACTGAGCGTAGCAACCCTGACGGTTTGGCAGTTCGACTTAGCCAACGCCGGCGTGGTGGTGCTTGGCCCCATCACCCAAGGTTTGCCAAATTTTGGCCTGCATCTGCTGGGCCTGGAACAGATGCACAAGCTGCTGGCACCCTCGCTACTGATTGGTTTTATTATTTTTCTCTCGGGTCAGTCGGCGTCGGTAACCTTGGCGCAAAAACGCGGCGAACGCATCAACAGTAACCAAGAACTGCTGGGGTTGGGCGCGGCCAACGTGGCCAGCGCATTTTCCGGCGGTTTCCCGGTTACCGGCAGCATCTCCCGCTCGGCCGTTAACTATGCAGCGGGCGCCAATACCCCCATGGCCAGCGTGATCACGGCGGGGTTAATGGCCTTACTGCTGTGCATCCCCACCGGCTGGCTAGCCCCGTTACCGATGCCGGCCTTGGCGGCCAGCATTATTATTGCGGTATTGGGCATGCTCGACTTCGACACGCCACGGCAAGCTTGGCGCTTTGATCGCAGCGATGCGGTGGCTTGGCTCGCAACCCTGCTCGGGGTACTGGTGGCCGGGGTTCAGAGCGGGGTCATACTCGGTGTCGCGATCTCCTTGGGCAGCCTGATTTGGCGCGCCAGCCGCCCGCATATCGCGGTGCTAGGAAGAATTGCAGGCAGTGAGCACTTTCGTAATATCAAACGCCATCACGCACAAACCCATCCGAATATCGTCATGTTGCGGATCGATTCAGGGATGTTTTTTGGTAACGCGGAGCTGATCAACGACCGGGTGCTGGAGTCCTTGCACGCCGAAACCGAGCATGTGGTGCTGGTGTTGTCGGCGGTTAACTTGATCGACACCAGCGCGCTCTATAGCCTCGCCGAACTCAATCGTAACCTGCTCAGTCGCGCAATTAAATTGCATCTGGCAGAAGTTAAAGGGCCACTGATGGACCGTTTGCAGCGGAGCGATTTATTACTTAAACCGCTCAGTGGCCAAGTGTTTCTCAGTGCTGCCGTGGCACTCGACAGCCTCAATGCCCAATTACACAGCACCCATGCGTGAATGCGCTTTGGCTTCATGTGGTTAGCCGCAGACGCCACCGTTGTTGCGACTATTAACCAAGTTCGCGCAGGGATTTCGGCGCAGCCGTTGGTGGGTTACGCCGCTGCGCGGCTAACCCACCCTACAAAAGCGCAACCAACAACTTACGGATACAGCGCTTTAGTTAAACATCCGGCTAAAGAAACCTGGCTGATCGGCTGCAGGCTTGGCTTTGTCGGCAACCACCGCAGCTTTTGCCGGTTCTAGGCTTTTGCCGGCGCTGAGCAGTTGCACCTGCTCGGCGGCGCGCTTGCCGCTGCGCAATGCGCCTTCCAAGGTGCCCGGATAGAGTGCGTCGGTGTGCTCACCGGCAAAAGCGAGGCGCTGCTGCGGCTGGACCCAAAGCTGCCAGAAGCGGCTCATCTGCCCCGGACCAAAGGCCAAGTACGCCCCGCCAATACCGGCATCGGCGCTGTAGCGACGCATCTCATAACCGCTATATGCGCCGCGCGCCTTGGGATAGAACGCGTGCAGACGGATCAGCACTTGGTCGGCCACTTGCCGGTCGCCAAAGCTTTTGAGCAGGCGGGCGTTGTCACCGGAGAGGTTAATCAGCACGTTAGCACCGCCTTTAACTGCCGGCTCAATCCACAGCATACCCAAGCCCTGATTGCTGAAAATCTCGCCGGTTAAACGGGCCTTGCTGTCCCACACCGGGGTTTTGAACTTCAGCAAAATCTGGTCACGCCAGCCGTAGTTGGTGCCTTTCAGGGCGGCTTGACGCGGCGCATCCAAAGCGGGCTGCAGCTGAATTTTCGCCAACGCGCGCAATGGCACCGCTAGCACCACGTAATCGGCCCGATAGCCAACGGCACCGGCCTTCACGGTGACGCCGTCTTTGTCTTGGTTAATGGCCGATACCGGCGAGTTGGTTTTGATCACTTTCAGTTGTTTCACCAACGCCTGCGCCAACACCTGACTGCCGCCGGGCAAGCGTGCGGCCCGCTCGTCACGCTCATCAAGGTCGCGATGCACCCGCGCCTGCTGCACCAGATACAACAAGGACAACCGCGATGGCTCGTCGTAGCGCGCGCGAATGCGCTGATTAACTAATTGCCGCGCCGTTGGCTCAAGCTTCAGCTGGTCAAGCCAGCCCGACACATTACGCTGATCGAGCGCGACCAAAGCGCTAGTCGCCGTTGGCTTTAGCGGGTCGGCCATGGTGGCGGCTAACTCAGCCAAGGCTTTTTCGTAGGCCTTGATGCCCGCCGCGGTGGCGGGTTTGGTTTTTTCTAAATCGGCAAAATTGAAATACTGGCCATCAATCAAATAACCCGGCACTCGGACAAACTCGGGGGCCGGCGATGCTTTTAGTTTGAAGCGCTCAAGGTAGCTATTCAGCGCGGGTTGCGCCTTAGCACTGCCGATCCATTCGCTGGCAGCCAGCCCGGAACGACCGCCGACATTGGCTTTGGCTTCCAACAAGGTCACTTGCCAGCCTGCTTGTTGCAGCTCGTAAGCGGCGGACAAACCGGACAACCCAGCACCGACGACTATCGCCGTAGGCACTTTATCGGCCGCTTGCGCCTGCCCGGCAAACAAACCCACTACCACTAACGCTGATGCGCGCAACCAACCGGCAACCATGTGCAAACCCCTGCAGAGCCTTGGCTCAATTAAAAAACGTCGGCGCGCAGGATACGCCAGCACCCGCAAGCGAGCCATACGAATCCGACGCACTGGCGCGAAACCCACCCCGCGCATCTGCTAGGCTTGGCCGCTCGAACAAGGAGCCCGCGCCGATGACCCTCAATGATCAGTGGATGCAACGCGATTTAGCCGTGCTTTGGCATCCCTGCACCCAGATGAAAGACCATGAACGCCTGCCGCTGATTCCAATCAAGCGCGGCGACGGCGTGTGGCTGGAGGACTTCAACGGCAAGCGGTATCTGGACGCCGTCAGCTCGTGGTGGGTGAATGTGTTCGGCCACGGCAACCCGCGCATCAATCAACGCATCAAGGAGCAGCTGGACAGCCTTGAGCACGTGATGCTCGCCGGTTTTAGCCATGCGCCGGTGATTGAGCTGTCGGAGCGCTTGGTGCAAATCACCCCGGCCGGGCTGAATCGGGTGTTTTATGCCGATAACGGCTCGTCCGGCATCGAAGTGGCGCTGAAGATGAGCTTTCACTATTGGCTCAACAGCGGCAAAACCGCCAAGCAGCGCTTCGTCACCCTGACTAACAGTTACCACGGCGAAACCATCGCCGCGATGTCGGTAGGCGATGTTTCGTTGTTTACCGAAACCTATAAATCGCTGCTGCTCGACACTATCAAAGTGCCCAGCCCGGACTGCTACCTGCGCCCCGAAGGGGTGAGCTGGGAAGCGCACTCACGCACTATGTTTGCCGCCATGGAACAAACCCTCGCCGAGCATCATCACGAGGTCGCTGCAGTGATAGTCGAGCCGCTGATTCAGGGCGCCGGCGGCATGCGCATGTATCACCCGATTTACCTCAGCTTGCTGCGCGAAGCCTGCGACCGCTACGGCGTACACCTGATTCTGGACGAGATCGCCGTCGGCTTCGGCCGTACCGGCAGCATGTTCGCCTGCGAGCAGGCTGGTATCACCCCGGACTTTTTAGTGCTGTCCAAGGCACTCACCGGCGGCTACTTGCCAATGGCCGCAGTGCTGACCACCGATGATGTGTACCAAGCCTTTTACGCCGACTACGCCACCCTACGGGCCTTTCTGCATTCGCACACCTACACCGGCAACCCATTGGCCTGCGCCGCAGCCTTGGCGACCTTGGATATTTTCGAAGGCGACAACGTCATCGAGGCCAATAAACCACTGGCCGCACGCATGGCCAGCGCCACCGCGCATCTGGTCGACCACCCGCATGTGGCCGAGGTGCGTCAGACCGGCATGGCTTTGGCCATTGAGATGGTGCAAGACAAAGCCACTAAAACCCCTTATGCCTGGCAAGAACGGCGTGGCCTCAAGGTTTATCAGCACGCTTTAGAACGCGGCGCCTTGCTGCGCCCGCTGGGCAATGTGGTGTATTTTCTGCCGCCCTATGTGATTACCCCGGAGCAAATCGACTTTCTCGCCGAAGTCGCCAGCGAAGGCATCGACCTTGCCTGCCGCACCGGCATCAGCGTCGCGGTGCCGTCGAACCTGCACCCCAACCATCGAGACCCTGGTTGATCGCTGCAACTCCGGTAAAAACCTGCGGGTTGCACCCGCCCTACCCACTTCCTACTTAAAGCTACCGCCCATGAGACTGTCACGCTTCTTTATCAGCACCCCATTAAGCCTTGGCCAGCACGAGTTACCCGAGACCCAAGCCCACTACATAGCTCGCGTGCTGCGCCATGGCGTGGGCGACGCCGTGCAACTGTTTGATGGCAGCGGCCCGGAATACCTCGGACAACTGATAGATGTGGGCAAAAAAACCGTACGGGTTGAACTGACCGAGCAACTGCCCGGCCTTGCCGAGTCGCCTCTGCAGGTGCATCTGGGCCAAGGTTTGTCGCGCGGCGAGCGGATGGACTGGGCGATTCAAAAAGCCACCGAGCTGGGCGTGGCGCAGATCACCCCGATCATCAGCGAGCGCTGCGAGGTACGCCTTAAAGATGAGCGCGCCGATAAACTCCTAGCGCGCTGGCAACAAGTGGCCATCAGCGCCTGCGAGCAATGCGGGCGCTCGACGCTGCCGGTTATTCATCCGCCAATGCTGCTCGCCGACTGGCTGCAACAGGTGCAAGCCGACTTGAAACTGGTGCTGCATCCTGTGGCCGAGCCCTTGGCCAGCCACGCCAAACCGCAAACGCTGGCCTTTTTAATCGGCCCAGAAGGCGGCCTAAACGACGCCGAAGTAGCACACGCGGTGAGCCAGCATTTTCACGCCGCCCGCTTAGGCCCGCGCGTATTGCGCACCGAAACCGCTGCCGCTGTGGCCCTAAGCGTGGCCCAGCAACTCTGGGGGGATTTTTAAGCGCTGTTCTGCACGCACAGCAGAACTAAAAAGCCCCCGTTAGCACGGCAGCTAAACGGGGGCTTGGGAGGGCCGGGTAGATGTGGGTTAGATCAGTCCGGCATCCGCCAGTAATTGCTCAAGACCTATCAGGTCGGGAATTTTTAGCACGCCCTCACCAATACTGACGGCATCCAATTCCAGCGGCGCCAAGTGCACATTAGCGCGCGCCAGATTGCTCTCAAGCTTGATCGAGCGCGGAATGCCCTGCACCAACAAGGCTAAAAACTTCACCTCAGGACGACCACCCAAGGCATTAATAACCGCCACCCGAGTATTACTGGTGATCTGCGGCGCACCGTCTGAGGCGGCCTCAAACGACAACAATGGCAGACGTAAATCGCGCCAAGCAATCTGCCCGAGCATCCACGCCGGCATGCCGGGGGTGGCGTGCGGTGCGCGGTATGGCAGTAACTCGGCCACCGCAACGTTGGGCACTAACAAGGTGCGATCGCTCAAAGGCACCATCAATCCGGTGAGGGTGGCACTGGCGGTATTAGTAGCTACAGCTTGGCTCATGGCTAGATCCTAATTCGAGTAGTTAGCTGCACTGACCGACCAGCCGATTAACCAAGGCCTCGGCCAGTTCACGGGGCGAGCCGCCAAACGCGCTATAACCGCCCTCGCGCAAGCTGTCGGGCATGCTCGAACAGGCGCAACTGTCGGCGCGCTGGGTCCAAATTTCACCGCCCTGCCGGCGCACATAGGCGGCCGCAGCACTGCCATCGCTGCCCATGCCACTGAACGCGATAACCCCACCCTGCGCGCCAAAGTGCTGGGCCAGATTGAGCATCATTTGATCAATGGATGGGCTGTAGGGTTCCGGCCAGCCACGTTCAGCAATTTGCATCACACCATCTTCGGCAAAGCCCAATTCGAAGCTGATGGGCACCACCACTACTTCACCACAGCGCACCGAGTCGCCATGCCGTGCAAGATTGACCTGCCATTGACTGTGCCGACCAACCGCTTGCGGCAAATTCGCTTCAAAGCTGGCATCGATATGCTGGGCATAAACAAAGCCCACCGGCAAACCGCCGGGCAGCGCATCAAGAAACTCTTTAACCGCCGCTGGGCCGCCCATAGACGCGGCCAACAACCACACCTGCTTGGCCGGCTCGCCCGCCAGTAGCGGCGTGTTGGCCAAGGCCTGCGGCAACTCAAGACGGGCTGGCCGCTGCGTATCCACCATCAGGCTGGCGAGGCTATTGCCAACGCCTTGTGAGGGGTCACCCACGAGTTTTTTTAGCTTGCCGAATAGCCGCCGTTCCCAGCGCGGATAGTTCTCCGAATGACGCTCAGGGGCATGTCCCTCACCAAACAATACTGGGGCACTGGCGTGCTCCAGCAGATTGTCGACCAAGGGCGAGTCTTCGGTCTGGGCCAAATCGACCAGCCACAGATCGGTCTCACACTCGGCCAACGCGGCTTCATCGAGACGCGCCGGGTCGGTGTTTAGCACCACGGTATAGCCGTTAGCCACCAAGGCCTGTTGCAGCACATGGCGCTGCAGGGATGTATCGGCCAGTACGGCAATGCGTGCGGCAGCCTGCTCAGTCATGTTTGTTAACCAGCTGCTGGATCGTTTCAAGCAACAAGGATTCCTGATAAGGCTTACCCAAGTACTCGTTGACGCCAATCGTCATGGCTCGGTCGCGGTGTTTGCTGCCGGTACGCGAGGTGATCATGATGATTGGCAAGTCTTTCAGGCGTTCATCGTGGCGCACTAGAGTGGCCACTTCGAAACCGTCCATGCGCGGCATTTCGATATCCAGCAACATGATGTCCGGCTTGCGCTCCTGCAATTGCGCGATCGCATCGACGCCATCTTTGGCGGTCATCACGTTCATGCCATTACGCTCAAGCAGGCGACTGGTAACTTTACGCACGGTGACCGAATCATCGACCACCATCACCAACGTCGGCCGATCCGCTTCAATCTCGGCAACCGTCGCCGAGGCGCCGGCCAACCGCGGTTGCAGTTGCGCCAACAGATGCGCGTGCAAGACCCGAATGGTCGCGAGCAGATCGAGAATGATCACCACGCGGCCGTCACCCAGGATGGTGGCACCGGAAACCCCGTGCACACCGGCGAACTGCGGGCCCAAGCTCTTCACAACAATTTCCCGCGAGCCAGCCAAACTATCGACCTGCACCGCCACGGCGTGTTCGTTAGAGCGCACCAGAATGACTGGCAATGGCAGGCTTTGGCCGATCAATTTTGGCTGCTGGCCGTTATTCAACAGGTCGCCTAGGTACTTCAACTCATAGGTTTGTCCGGCGTATTCGAAACGCGGCGCATCCGGGCCGTAGTAGGCTTCCAGCTCATACGGGGAAACCCGCACGATACCTTCGATGGTGTTCAGCGGGATGGCGTACAGGTCTTCGCCGGACAGCACCATCAACGCGCGGTTAACCGACACGGTGAATGGCAGGCGAATCAAGAAGCGCGTGCCCTCGCCCGGCGTCGACTCGATACTCATCGAGCCACCGAGTTGTTTAACCTCCGAGTGCACCACATCCATGCCCACGCCGCGCCCGGAAATCTGCGTGACTTTCTCGGCGGTGGTGAAGCCGGCCTCAAGAATAAATTGCAAAATTTCGTGGTCAGACAAGTCTGAGTCGGCGTCCAATATGCCGCGCTCAATGGCTTTACGCCGTACAGCTTCGAGGCGAATGCCACCGCCGTCATCGGCCAGAGTCAGCAGGATATCGCCGCCCTCACGCCCCAACGTCAGGCGAATATTGCCGACTTCCGGCTTACCCGCAGCACGGCGCACCTCGGCAGTCTCAATACCGTGGTCGACGGCGTTGCGCAGCATATGTTCAAGCGGCGCAACGATGCGTTCCAGCACCGTTCTGTCCATTTCGCCGTCGGCGTTACCAACGACGAATTCAACTTGTTTGTTCAGCTCGCCAGCCACCTGTCGCACGATCCGCCGCAGACGCGGCACCAGACGATCGAAAGGCACCATGCGCGTACGCATCAAGCCTTCCTGCAACTCGGTATTAACCCGCGCCTGTTGCAGCAGCAGGGTTTCCGCATCGCGGTTACGCGCGGCCAAGGTTTCTTTCAGGTCGAGTAAGTCGGAAGCCGACTCAAACAGCGCCCGCGAAAGTTGTTGTAACTGTGAGTGACGGTCCATTTCCAGCGGGTCGAAGTCTTCATAACCCACCCGCTCGGCTTCTTCTTGATAACGGCTGAGAATCTGCGCCTGGGTTTCGGTATCGAGGCGACGCAACTGATCACGCACCCGGTCAATGGTCGCTTCCATTTCCCCGAGGGTAAAACCAACATCGCTAACCTGTTGCTCAACCCGACCACGGAAGATTGAAGTCTCCCCCGCCAAGTTAACCAAGCCTTCGAGCAAGTCTGCTGGCACCTTCACCAGCTCTTGCGGAGCGCGACGTGACGCCGCCTCTAGCGCGGCTTCTTGGGCGCGCCGAACAAACGGCAAGACCTTGGCCACTTCGACTTTGGCCGGCATGGCGCTGGCGGCGATAATCGGCAGGCTTAGCTCGGCACGCGGCACGGACACCGCGACTGGCGCAGCATCCAGTTCGACATGAACGTCTGCGACGCCGACCACCGGTTCCACCGCAGCGCTGGCATACAGTTGCTGGCGCAATAGCTCAACTTCGACCTGCAAGGCTTCAAAGCCTGATTGCACATCGACAAACAAACTTTCCGGCCAAGGCGCGCCTTGTTGCTGCGCCTCGCTTAGGTGTTGCTCAAGGTCATGGGTCAAATCGCCCAGACGCTTTTGCCCAGCTAGACGCGCACCACCTTTGAGGGTATGCAAAATACGCAGCATGTCGTCGACAGGAGCGCTGTCATTGCCAGCGCTTTCCAGTCGCCCAGCGGCGCTTTCGAACTCTTCCAGCAGTTCGTCGGCTTCCTCTAGAAAAATATCGAGGATGTCTTCTTCCGCGGATTCGACATGCTCTGCTGGCACGGCAGTGAGGTGCACGCTGGCAGGCATACTCAGATGTTGTTCAGGGTTCGCCCGAAAACTCTGAATACAGGCAATCAGATCGCTACCAGAAGGCAGCGCCTGCTTGTCGCGCACAGCCTCAAGCATCTGTGCCAAACGGTCGTGGCAGCTCTGCAGCAAGCCAAACAGCTCTGGGCTAGCGCGTAAACGACCATTACCCAGACCTTCATAAAGAAACTCGAGCTCATGGGCAAGATCGCCAATTTCGCGAATCTCGGCCATCCGCGCACCGCCCTTGAGGGTGTGCAGATCGCGTTGCAAAGCCTCCAGCTCCACGCTGTTATTAACGTCATCCATCCAACGTTGCAGGGAGGTAGCCGAGCTATCGACAATGTCGAAGCCTTCTTCGAGGAATATTTCTACCAGCTCAGGATCACGATCGTCTTCCACCATTACGGGGAGTGATTCGACTAAATTTACAGCTGGGCCTGCTGAAGCGTCCTCAATGATCTCAGGTGCAGGCGCGGGCAAATCTTCGCCAACACTCACGAGCAAATCAGGCTCAGAAGTCCCGGTCAGAGAGAGCTCGTCGAGCTCATCGGATTGAACCAGCACAACTGGCGACGACAGCTCAGCCTGTGCATCGGGGTCAAATTCAGCCTCTGACAGATCGTCCTGCGGCAGTAGGGCAACGTCTGCAGTGAACTCAGGCTCTGCCACGTCAATTTGTTCCGAGGCAACACCGGCCAAATCCAACCCTAGGCCATCGACCTCATCAGGCGCGGGAATAAGGCTATCGAGCGAAATTTCAGCGACATCAAATTCAGCGGTATCGGCCAGATCAGCAAGCTCAAACGCTGACAGCACAATCGAGGCGTCGTTATCGGCCAGCGCATCGTCACTTAACTCTATCGATTCAATTGACAACCCCGACAGCTCTTGCACCTCATCGCTCAGCGGCTCAAGCAGCGTATCGACAGTCAGCGCTTCGTCCTGTGGCTCAGCGGTTAGCACGGGTAAATCTTTAGGGCTGCCAGTTTGGCGGAAATGGCGAATCGACTCGATCAGCTCAATTGGCTCGAGCATAGGCTGCTGGGCTTGCAACTGTTCAAGCAACAAGGCCAAACGGTCGTGACTCTGTTGGAGTAGGCCGGTTAAGGCCGGCGAGAAGCTATAGCGTCGATCAACCAACCCTTCATAGAGCGACTCCAACTCATGGGCCAAATCGCCAATTGGGCGAATCTCGGCCATCCGAGCGCCACCTTTAAGGGTGTGCAAGTCGCGCAACAATGACGATAGAGCGCGCTGATTTTCCGGTTCAAGCAACCAACGATCAAGCGACTGGCTGGCGCTCTCGAGCAGATCGACCGCCTCTTCCAGGAAGATCTCGACCATCTCATCGTCTAGCAGTGATTCAACTGGCGCTGCAACGGCCACCGCCAATGGTTCTGGCGATACAAACTCTGGGCTGGCAACTTCTGGCGTGACTGCAACGGGCTCAAGCGGCGGAGCAAGCTCTGCTGCGGCAGGTTCGAGAGTGAGTGGCTCCTCAACCTCGAGGGCAATCTCCTGCTCTGTAAATGAATGCTCTTGCGTCAGCGATGAAGGAAACTCGGTCAACTCGCCCTCGAGTTCAACCAATTCGAGCCCACTGATTGCGTCTGGCTCAAGCAAGGCCAACGTCTGCGGTGTCAAGGTCTGGCTAAGCAGCAGTTGAAGCGCGGCCAATGGCTCAGGTTGCATGCTGACCTGCAGGCCTGCGGCAACTTGATCCATCATATGCACGAGCGCTTCATGGGCGTTTTCAGCACCCTTAAAGAACGCCTCACTCACCGCTAAACGACCTTCTTGGGCCGCGCTATAAATATTTACTAGTGCCTGACAAATTTGTTCAATTTGCGGCAACTCGGCCATCTGCGCGCCACGTTCCAGCGTATTCAACTCATCCAGCAGGGCGCTTAGCTCTTGCTGCTCGGACGGATGCTCACGCCAGCGACTTAACAAGTCTTCGGCATCCAGCAAAATATCCATGCCTTCGGCAAGGAAGATATTGATCAACTGTGGATCGCGGCTGTCACCTGACTCAGTTTGCCGCGAGTTTTCAGCGGCAGATAACCTTTCATGATGCAGGGCATGCACTCGAGCAATAAACTCTGCAGCGCCGGGTATCTCAGCCAATGGTTGACTTTCAAGTTGCTCAAGACCCAATCGAAACAACTGCTCAGCGCTGCTGAGTAATTCAGCTTCGGCCAAGTCCATCGAAATAAGATGAGATTTGCACTCCTTAACAAGCTTTTCCAATGGTGCGGCGATTTCTGCAATCGGCAGAATGCCCGCCATATAGGCGCTACCTTTGAGCGTATGTAAGGCGCGCTGTAAGTCATCGGTAACGGGCTGCGGCAACATCTGCGCACAGTCGGCTAAGAAAGCGACCAAGCTGTCGAGATGGGACTGGGCCTCATTACGAAAAATCTCCAGCAGTTGTTCGTCGAATTCATCATCCGGACTAACTGCTGCACTCTGTGCGGCTTCTGCTTCCAGCGCCGGTAAAACCTGGACCTCGTGAACATTCGAGGGGCTAGCTGGCAGCTGCCCCTTGGCGATGGCATGCGCCGTCGCCGCGAGCAGATCAACATCATCGCGCTGGCGCTGCGCTTTAGCGGCATATTCCTCGACCAGCTCAGGCAGCAACTCGACGACCGAGGCAATAACTTGCTGTACCTGTTCGCCAGGCTCAACACTGCGCTCAAGCACCCGATTGAGTAGGTTTTCAATCGACCATGACAGCTCGCCAATCACCAAAGCACGGACCATTCGCCCACTACCCTTCAAGGTATGAAAGGCGCGGCGGACTTCGCTTAAGGCTGGCTTATTTTGCGTATCGGCACGCCATTGCGGCAGGTACTCAGCAATGGTTTCCAGTACTTCGGCGGCTTCCTCAACGAAGACTTCCAGCAATTCGTCATCCACCGGTTCTTCATCGGCCGGTGGTGGCAATAAGCTCGGCGGTACATCCTGCGCTGGCGGATTAGTCGCTTGCACGGGGGCGGCCATAACATCGGCCATCGACATGGCTTTAGGCTCAACCGACTGCGTAAGCTCAGGTTCGAACGGTGCGCTCGGCAACTCTACTTCTGGGAGCTCAAGCGCTGCAAACTCATCAGCATTCCAATGCGCAGGACTGTCATCCGCGTTTAGCTCATCGAAATCAAAGCCTGAGTCTTCCAGCGGCAGCAACTCAAGCTCAGTCCCGTCCAAATCTGTTAGATCAGCTAGGTCAGCAAACTCGGGTAGTTCGGATGACTCGTACGCGGGTATTTCTACCGACTCAGGAGTGCTGTCCTGCAAGTTAAAATCTATGCTCTCAAATGCCTTATCGGACAATTCAACAGCAAGCGAAGGCAGCTCATCGAACACCAACTCAGTTTCTTCGCCCGTGGCTTCCAGCAACTCCGGCAGTAGCTCAAAACTTAACTCACTCTCCAGCTCATCCGCGCTCAAGGCTGCAGGCTGATCAGCACCGGAAAACTCTGTCTGCATTTCTGCTTCTAGCTCCGGCTCATCAGCCAGTACTTCGATGTCATGCATTGGATCGTCAAGCGGCGCGGGGGCAAAGCGTTCAGCGGGCCAATCGAGAATCGACGGTTTTTCCTTCAGCGGATAACCCAAGGCTTCGAGGCTTTCTTCGGCGACATCAAGAATTAAATCGCCCTGGGTGGCGTGGTCTTCAGAAAGACGCTCTAAGTAGTACTCCACACTGGTGATGGCATCGGCCAAGGTGTCGAGGTCTTGCCAGTTAGGCACGGCTTTGCGCACCAGTAACTGCTCTTGGATATAACGATTACAGGCACGCAACAGGTCAGCTGCGCGAGCCAACGGAATCATCGCCAAGCCGCCACGCACTTGCGTGAGCAAATCTGGAACGCGGGCAAGGTGCTCGTGATCCCATTGCGAGGCAATAAATTCGATAATGGCGTCTTTGGCTTGCTCCAGCCCGGTGCGTGCCTCTTTAATTACCAGCTGATGGATTTGCGCCACATCAGTAGTCGGCAGATGACTCTGCTCCTGATTGCCATCGTTTGCAGGGCCGACCATACCGGCCAAGGTGGCCTCGACGTACAGCAAAGCCCCGGCAACATCCATCAGCACCGCATCAGTGGGCGCAGTTCGGCCAAGTGCTAGGCTGTGAACCACATCAATCTGGTCGACAATAACCTTACGCGGCTGGCCAAAGCCGAGTACCGCTAAGGTATCGGCGATTTGTTTAAGCGGCGCCATTAAGCTTTCTAGCTCAGACACTTGCTGGCGATCGCTGCGCACAAATAAGTCGAGACTGTCCTTAACCCGGACTAATTCCTCGCACAACGCGCCCACCACCGAGCGCATCGCATCACGGTCCGGGCCGGCTAACCGAGCCCGCTCTTGATCGACAACATCGCTATCGGGCAAGGCATCATCGAGGCCATAACGTTCCTTAAGGGCCCGAATGCGCGGCGATTGAGTCGCGGCTTTAGCAATATAAAACAGTAAATTCTTTGCTAGGTCTTCAGGTGCTGGTTGGTTAATCCCGTCAGCACCCTGCTCAACCAAACGCTTAAGTTCTTTGTCGACCTGACGCAGCAACGTGCGCACCGAGGTGCCGTTAATCACGCTGCCATTGGCCAAGCCTTCGACAATGCCCGACGCCATATGCCACAAAGGGCCGAGCGGGGCGTCTTTGCACAGGGTTTCGAGACGTGCAAAAACCCGCGCCATATAACCTAAATTGGTCGCAAGATCTTGACTGCGAATAACCCCAACCAAAGCCATCTGCAACATTTGCCGCAGCTTGCGTAACAGCACTGGCAATTCAGCGGTACGCAACTGAGCCAATGACTCATGCGACAAAGCCGGTAACTGATCGGCAATATTAGGTAAAAACAAACTGGTTTCAGAGAGCAGCTTTTCGCCACGCGAGGCGCGTAAATCGTTGAGCAGCGGCAACACCACCATAGGCAGATCACGCCGCGCACTCTGGGTCCGATCGAGGTACACCGGCATTTGCAGGATGGCCTGCATCAGCACTTCTAGCGCTTCGGTCTGATTGCTAACCCGATTTTCCAGCAGTGCCTGAGCAAGGTGTTCCATTTCTTCTGCAAGCAGCGCAGCGCCATAGAACTCCACCATTTGCAGAGTGCCCTGAACCTGGTGCAGATAGGTCAGACAAAAACGCATGCGAGTCGAATCCTGCGGATTCTCGACGAATGCCTCAAGTGCTTGTCGCGCCTGTTTCAGGGTTTCGGCAATCTCGCCTTTAACCCACTCAAGAGCGACATAGTCGTGCCGATCACCCATAACGACTCCGCTCATAATCTGTTCCGGGTAAATGCCAAGACTTGCTCGTCCGCCACCGGCTGTAGATCCGGGTGCTGCCAACCGACTATTTCGCCCACTCCAACCACCAGCAGACCACCCGGCGCCAAGCGTTCAGCTAGACGATTAAGGATCTCGCGGCGTCGCCAGCGACGAAAATAAATCAGCAAGTTTTGACAGAAAATTACGTCCATACCGGACATCGGCGCTTTCGCCAGTTCCAACACATTGAGTCGGGCGCAACACACCTGCGCAGCCAAACTCGGTACTACCTTGTAACGCCCATCGGCTTGCACGTGAAAATACTGCTCACGCAAGACTGGATCCATTTGTTCCAACTTACGCGCTACATAAACGCCATTGCGCGCCTTGCTCAGCGCACTCAGACTTATATCGGTGCCGGTTACGCCAAAACCCTCGGGCTGCGCGGCTTCACGCAACACTTGAGCGGCACTGATCGCCATTGAGTAGGGCTCTTCGCCGCTAGAACAACCGACACTCCACAGCGACCACGGCGCACTCGCAGGCTCGTGCTCTAGGCGCTCAGCCAAATACCGTTCAAGTAAGTCAAATGACGGTTGATGACGAAAAAACCGCGTCTCCTGCACCGTCAGCCGATCAAGCAAGGTTGACCACTCAACCGCACCACTTGGCCCATCAGTTACCTGACGAAAATAACTGGCATAACTCTCAACGCCGAGTTCACGCATCCGCGCACTTAAGTTGGTTTGCAGAAATGCCCGGCGCTGCTCGTTAATGACTAAACCAGTACGATCTTCCAGTAACGTTTGCCAGCTATGAAACTCTACTGCCGACATTTCTATCACCGGCTTTAGAGCCCAGACTCCGCTCGGCTGCATTGGGCTGCTTTCGCTCATGGCCATTGAGCGGCGACATTACTGCCACCGCACTTCCTTGCTTAAGCTTGGTCTGGCGATTGTGGCAGCGTAAAGCCGGAAACCGACTTACGCATTTCACTGGCCATTTTGGCCAGATTACCAATGCTTCGTGCTGTTGCCGTGGTGCCGGATGACGTTTGCGAGGTAATTTCTTGAATCACGTTCATCGTGTTGGAAATATGTCCAGCCGACGATGCTTGCTGACGAGCAGCGTTGGAGATGTTCTGAATCAAGGCCGCGAGGGTCTTGGATACTTTCTCAATCTCTTCCAGCGAAACCCCGGCATCCTGCGCCAAGCGCGCACCACGCACCACTTCCGATGTCGTCTGCTCCATGGAGATAACCGCTTCGTTGGTATCCGCCTGAATGGTTTTTACCAGCGCTTCAATCTGCTTGGTGGCCGCTGACGAACGTTCAGCTAGACGCTGTACTTCGTCCGCAACCACAGCAAAGCCTCGGCCGGCATCACCAGCCATGGAGGCCTGAATCGCGGCGTTCAGTGCCAGAATGTTGGTTTGGTCGGCAATGTCGTTAATCAAACTAACGATGTCACCAATCTCCTGGGACGACTCACCGAGGCGTTTAATCCGCTTCGAGGTGTCTTGGATCTGCTCACGAATGTTATCCATGCCGGTGATGGTGTTATGCACCACCTCGTTACCCTTGTTGGCGATGGCTACCGAACGTTCTGCTACCGCGGAAGACTCCGAGGCGTTGGCCGATACTTGGTCAATCGACACGGCCATTTCGTTGATCGCGGCCGAAGCCCCGGCAATTTCTTGCGCCTGATGCTCCGAAGCCTCAGCCAAGTGCATCGCCGTTGCTTGAGTTTCTTGCGCGGCACCGGCTACCTGTACGGCCGTTTGGTTAATGGTTTCTACCAAGTCGCGCAACTGGTCAATCGAGTAGTTGATCGAGTCAGCAATCGCACCGGTAAAGTCTTCGGTTACCGTCGCAGAAACGGTTAAGTCACCGTCTGCAAGGTCACCAATTTCATCCAGCAGACGCATAATCGCCACTTGGTTACGTTCGTTCTTCTCAGCAGTGCGCGCCAAGCGACTGTTAGTTTCACGCACCATTACCAAGCCAATCAAAATAATCGATGCTAAGGCCAAGGCACCCAAGATATAACCGGCCAAGGTATTAACAGCCCGGCCGCCAGCCAAGTTTTCGAAACCGTAGGTGAGTTCCGACGCTTTATCGAGCAGCTTTTGCGAGCCGCTAAAGATACCGCCCGCTGATTCACGAACCTGAAACAATTCAGGCGAAGTTTCTAGAATTTCATCTACCGAGCCAGATACGAACTGGAACAACTCGGAAATTTCAGCCAGACGATCCAAGGCCTCTTTATCGGTCACCATGGACACGTCCATTGCCGCATTGCCTTCCAGCATGGCGTTCAGAACCCGACCAAACAGACTGGCATCGCGACCAAACATATCGGCGGCTTGGACCGAGTCTTCATCACCGGTCAACACCTTGTTTACCGAGCCGAGAATTCGCTCAGCCAGCAAGGATTGACGCTGAGCTACCGAAACCTGAATAGCCGGGGCCTTGCTTTGCAGCAAGATCTCGACCACTTCATCGTACTCAACCTGCAACTGCGGAATGGTTTCAGCCAAGGTGGCGGCTACTTGGTGCAAGGACAACACCGTTTGCTCACTGGCCAAGATAGCATCGGCGTTTTGCCGCATGCTGTCCCACTCCTTCTGCACTGCGCTCATCTGTACCTGCACAGCCTCAGGCGCTGGCGGAAGGCCGGTGGCCTCATCACCCTTCACCAAAAAATCCCAGCGCTTGGCGTATTCGTTACGCGCTTCCTTGAGCAAAACGAAAGCCTGCGCCTTACCGGCCGCTGCTTCAGTTGCCGCTTTAGCGATACGTTGCGATAGAACCCGCAGTTCACCGGCGTTACTGATGTACTGTTTATCGAAGCCAGCCTGAGTGTTGAGATAGGCGAAGTTGACGAACAACAGCACTATGGCAACGATCAGGACAACAAACAGCCCTGCAACCATGGTGTTAGTGCGCATACCCGCCAAAAAACTGCCTGCATTTAATTTTTTCATTGTTAGGCCCCCGCCCGGACCGACTGCACTACGATTCCTATGTAACGCCAAAAGGCCAGCACTGCTGACCCAACCGAAACTGCTTTAGAACGCCACATCAAGAAAGCCCTGATCCTGCGCCAGCGCATGCGAGCTGAACACTAACCAAGGCTGTTCGCGTTGAAACACGCCATGAATGAAGGGCTGAATGCTCGCCTCGAGCGGTGGTAACTGCTCGGAAAAGGCACTCACCGGGAAATGCTGCATACCAAAGACTTCATCGACAGTTAGTCCGGCAAAGATTTCTTGGTGATCAACAATTAGCACCCGGCGCTTTTTGCGCAACGGCGATAGCTCGCCACCGAAAAACGCACATAGATCCATGATCGGCAGCAAACGACCGCGCACGTTAGCCACACCCTTAACCCAGCTTTTTACCCCAGGCAACAATGTGTAACGCGGCTCATGCAGCACTTCGCCGATTTCCCCCATGGGCGCCACAAACAAGCGCTCTCCCATACGGAAACCAATGCCACTCCATGTTTGTATGGCTTCTTTCTGCGATGGCAGCCCGGCCGCCAGCCGCCGACACCGCTGATCGAGTTCAAAGAGAAGCTGAAATGGGGTTTGAGCGTCTGACATGTCGGCCTTAGCCTTATTATTATTGGTTTACAAACAGCACAGAGTTAACCGGCCAGCACCGCATTAAGGGTTTTCAGCAAGGTAGCCTCATCGACCGGCTTAGTCAGATAATCCTTAGCGCCTTGGCGCTTACCCCAAACCTTGTCAGTTTCCTGATCTTTGGTGGTTACGATGATCACCGGAATGTGGCTGGTATCTGCATCTTTAGTCAGTTGACGGGTCGCCTGAAAACCATTGAGGCCAGGCATAACGATATCCATCAATACTGCATCAGGCTTTTCTTGACGCGCCAAAGCCACGCCATCCGCGCCATTTTCCGCTTTAAGTACCTGATGGCCATGCTTTTCCAGCATCGCGGTCAATTTGTACATTTCAGTCGGCGAATCATCAACAATTAAAATACGAGCCATGCTGTTCCCCATACGCAATAGATATCACCAGCTCTATGGCTGGGCATCAAGAAGCTTGTTCCACCGGAACGAAGTCTGGCACATGAGTCTTTATCGCCCCAAGCAACTCTTCTTTACTGAAGGGCTTGGTAAGGTACTGATCTGAACCGACGATACGACCCTTGGCCTTATCAAACAAACCGTCCTTAGAGGACAGCATGATAACCGGGGTAGATTTAAATTCGCTGTTGTTCTTGATCAGGGCGCAGGTTTGATAACCATCGAGTCGCGGCATCATGATGTCGACGAAAATAATGCTCGGATGCGTATCAGCAATTTTTGCCAACGCATCAAAACCATCGACTGCCGTTATGACATTACAACCGACTTTTTTCAGGAGTGTTTCGGCAGTGCGACGAATCGTTTTCGAGTCGTCAATCAC
This sequence comes from Pseudomonas sp., assembly GCA_044354115.1. GTDB lineage: Bacteria > Pseudomonadota > Gammaproteobacteria > Pseudomonadales > Pseudomonadaceae > Aquipseudomonas. The sequence continues at coordinate 21,880 of JBILAR010000001.1, forward strand.
CATCACTCTCAAGCCTTCAGAATGCTGTTCCATGTTTGCCCTACCATCGCTTCGGTGAGTCGTTATTTTTGCTTTCTACCAGCGCACTAAAGGCCCTGTCACCGATGGGCTACACCCAAATCGTCTGGCCTTTTTAGCACACTCTCCCAGCGCAATCTATAACTCGCAGAATGACAACTCACGCCTTGACCGCAAACTGCGCTCACGCCACCCTTAAGCCTTACATTCTAGTCACGCCAGCTTAGCGCTGCCGAATTTATCGCGGAGAACCAACCATGAGCATACGCCTAGGGATCGTCATGGATCCAATTGCTAGCATCTCCTTTAAAAAGGACAGCTCGCTGGCCATGCTTTTGGCGGCGCAGGCCCGCGGCTGGTCGCTGTTCTATATGGAGCAGCAAGACCTTTATCAAAAAGCCAGCGTTGCTCGTGCCCGCACTCGCCCCCTGCAAGTATTCGAAGATCCTCAGCACTGGTTTGAACTACAAGCCGAGCAAGACATCGCTCTCAGCGAGCTGGATGTCATTCTGATGCGCAAAGATCCGCCCTTCGACAACGAGTTTGTTTACTCAACCTACCTGCTTGAGCAAGCCGAACAAGCCGGTGTTCTGGTGGTCAATCGCCCGCAAAGCCTGCGTGACTGCAACGAAAAATTGTTCGCTACGCTATTCCCGCAATGCACGCCGCCCACCTTAGTCAGTCGCCGCGCCGACATTCTGCGCGAGTTTGCCGCCGAGCAGCGTGACATCATTCTCAAACCCTTGGATGGCATGGGCGGCGCATCGATATTTCGCCATCGCGAGGGCGACCCAAACCTTTCCGTGATTCTCGAAACGCTAACCGCCCACGGCACTCAGCAAATCATGGCGCAAGGTTACTTGCCAGCGATTAAAGACGGCGACAAACGCATATTGATGATCAATGGCGAACCCATCCCCTACTGCTTGGCACGCATCCCAGCCGCCGGCGAAACACGCGGCAACCTAGCGGCTGGCGGGCGCGGCGAGGCCCGACCACTGACAGAGCGCGACCGCTGGATTGCCGCACAAGTGGGCCCCACCCTGCGCGAAAAAGGCCTGCTATTTGTCGGCCTGGACGTAATCGGCGATTACCTCACCGAGATCAATGTCACCAGCCCAACCTGCATCCGTGAAATCGACAATACCTTCGGCACAAAAATCGCCGAGCAGTTGATGGACGCAATCGCCGAACTGCTCACAGCGCGCAGTGCTTCATAGACTTTTATTCTGCTGCTGGTCAGACTGCGCGCAACTTTGCATTCCTTAAGTTGCCCGAGTCTCGCGCCGCACCATGAAAAAGGCCTCCAAACCCACCCTGCGTGCTACTAACAATGTGCGCCCGGCAGACCGGCTGGGCTTCACCTTGCTGCTGGCTGCGGCCGTGCATGCCGCGTTGATTCTTGGCCTGAGTTTTAGCTTGGCCGAGCCTGGGCAGATCAGCAAAACCCTAGAGATAACCCTCTCGACCTTTAAAAGCGCAGAGAAACCCAAGCAAGCCGACTATTTAGCCCAAGACAACCAGCAAGGCAGCGGCACGCTGGACAAAAAAGCCGCGCCGAAAACCACCGAGCGCGCGCTGTTTCAAGACACCCAAGTCAAGCGCGTTACGCCACCCGCAGCACCACCGGCCAGCACCCGTAAAAAGGAAGCGCCGAAAGCCGCAGTCGCCACCAAAGCCCCGCAAACAGAGAAAACCCCGGTTAAGAGCGCACGCGCCAAGCCCGAAGAGCAATCGCGCCCGGCCCCGGTATTTGACAGCAGCCAACTGTCTAGCGAGATCGCCAGCCTAGAAGCGCAACTGGCACAAGAGCAGCAGCTGTACGCCAAACGGCCAAAAATTCAACGCCTCAACGCCGCCTCCACCATGCGCGACAAGGGTGCTTGGTACAAAGAGGAGTGGCGCAAAAAAGTCGAGCGTATCGGCAACCTCAACTATCCAGCCGAAGCCCGTGAGCAACGGATCTATGGCAGCTTGCGCTTATTGGTTTCAATCAACCGTGACGGCAGTTTGTACGAAGTGCAACTGCTTGAGTCCTCCGGGAAAGCCACCCTCGATCAAGCCGCCTTGCGCATCGTTCGTCTCGCAGCGCCCTTCGCACCGTTCAATAAAGACCTGGCCGAGTTCGACCGCTTAGAGATCATCCGCACCTGGCGCTTTGATCGTGGCGACCACCTGTCCAGCCAGTGACTCAACTTGTCAGCGCAGCCCTCTAGCGGCGACACTACCCCCATGAAAAATGCCAGCCCAAGCTACCTCAAACACCATTTTTTAATCGCCATGCCACACATGCGCGATGCAAATTTTGCCCAGACCCTGACCTATCTGGTCGAGCACAACGCCGAAGGCGCCATGGGCTTGGTGATTAATCGACCCAGCGGCCTGAGTCTGGCCGACGTGATCGAGCAACTAGACCCCGAGCTACAAGCGATCAGCGCCTGTCAGGATCTGCCGATTTTCTCCGGTGGCCCGGTACAAACCGAACGTGGTTTTGTCCTGCACCCGAGCGGCCCGCAGTTTCAAGCCACGCTGGAACTCGGCTCACTGGGTTTATCCACGTCGCAAGATGTGCTGTTTGCCATTGCCCAAGGGCATGGCCCGAGCCAGCACTTAATCGCGCTGGGTTACGCCGGCTGGGAGGCCGGGCAACTGGAGGCCGAACTGGTCGCCAATGCATGGCTAACCTGCCCGGCAGACCCGCATATCTTGTTCGATTTACCTGCCGAGCAACGCCTCGCAGCCGCAGCCGCTAGCCTGGGGGTCAATCTCAGCCTACTCAGCACCCAAGTAGGTCACGCCTAATGGCTGCGACCCTGAAATTACTGCTGGGTTTTGATTACGGCACCAAGCAAATCGGCGTTGCGGTGGGTCAGCTCATCACCGGCCAGGCCCGCGAGCTGTGCATTCTCAAGGCGCAAAATGGCGTGCCCGACTGGCAAAAGGTCGAAGCCCTAATCCGCGAGTGGCAGCCCGACGCCATAGTGGTCGGCCTGCCGCTAAACATGGATGGCACACCGAGCGCCATGAGTGAACGTGCGGAGAAATTCGCCCGCCGCCTGAATGGCCGCTTCAACTTGCCGGTGCATATGCAGGACGAACGCCTAACCACCTATGAAGCCAAAGGCCAACGCCTGAGCCAAGGCCAGCACGGCAGTTACCGCGACAACCCGGTCGATGCGCTCGCCGCCGCCCTACTGCTAGAAAGCTGGCTCGCCGCCTATGGCGAAAACAAGCCCACCGAGGAGCGCCCATGAACCTGCCAGATCCCGCCACGCTGCTGCCGCAAATGGCCGCCGCACTGACCGCGCACCTGCAGCAACGGCAGATCAGCCAGCCACGCTTTATCGGCATTCGCACCGGCGGCATCTGGGTTGCTGAGGCTTTACTGCAACACCTCGGCCTGCAGGCGCCATTGGGCACCCTCGACGTGTCGTTTTACCGCGATGATTTTAGCCAAAGCGGCCTGCACCCGCAGGTGCGTCCCTCGGCATTGCCCTTCGAAATCGAAGGCCAGCATCTGGTTTTGATCGATGACGTGCTGATGAGTGGGCGCACTATCCGCGCCGCCCTCAATGAGCTGTTCGACTATGGCCGTCCCGCCAGCGTAACCTTGGTCTGTCTACTCAACCTGAATGCCGGCGAGCTGCCTATTCGCCCCGACGTGGTCGGTGCCAGCCTGTCGCTCGCCCCCTTGGAGCGGGTAAAATTGCTCGGCCCGACCCCGCTCACGCTTGAGCGCCAGACTATTGCCCCCAACTGAAAAAGCTGATTTCAAAGTAGTCGAGCGAAGGTCAGGCAAGGCAAAAAAGGCTTCGGACGCGGAGTTTACAAGCTGTAAATGAGCAGTCCGAAGCCATTTTTAACGTAGCATCACCGAGCGCAGACACTTTGCAAACAGCTTTGAGGCCCACCGCGATGACACCGACCGTAGCTAAGCGCCCGCTACAACTCAATGACCTGGGCCAACTGCGCCACTTTCTCTCGATTGACGGCCTGTCCCGCGAGTTGCTAACCGAGATTCTCGACACTGCTGACTCCTTTCTCGAAGTCGGCGCCCGCGCGGTGAAAAAAGTCCCGTTGTTACGCGGCAAAACCGTGTGCAACGTGTTCTTCGAGAACTCCACCCGCACCCGCACCACATTCGAGCTGGCCGCTCAGCGGCTGTCGGCCGACGTTATTACCTTAAATGTCTCGACCTCATCGACCAGCAAGGGTGAAACCCTGCTCGACACCCTGCGCAACCTAGAGGCCATGGCCGCCGACATGTTCGTGGTGCGGCACGGCGACTCTGGCGCAGCGCACTTTATTGCCGAGCACGTCTGCCCCAACGTCGCCATCATCAACGGCGGTGATGGCCGACACGCGCACCCAACCCAAGGCATGCTCGACATGCTGACCATCCGCCGACACAAAGGCAGCTTCGAAAACCTCTCGGTGGCGATTGTCGGTGACATCCTGCATTCGCGGGTGGCGCGCTCCAATATGCTCGCGCTAAAAACCCTCGGCTGCCCGGATATTCGGGTAATCGCGCCGAAAACCCTACTGCCGGTCGGCATCGAACAATACGGCGTCAACGTCTATACCGACCTGGCCGAAGGTCTGAAGGACGTCGATGTCATCATCATGCTGCGCCTGCAGACCGAACGCATGCACGGCGGCCTGCTACCGAGCGCGGGCGAGTTTTACCGCACCTACGGCCTGACCACGCAACGCTTGGCACTGGCCAAGCCGGATGCGCTGGTAATGCACCCGGGGCCGATCAATCGCGGGGTGGAAATTGAGTCGGCAGTCGCCGATGGCCCGCAGTCGGTGATTCTTAATCAGGTCACCTACGGCATTGCGATTCGCATGGCGGTGCTGTCGATGGCCATGAGCGGGCAAGCTGCGCAGCGGCAACTGAATCAAGAGCGCGAGGAACAACTCTGATGCGTATGCACATCTTCGGCGCACGGGTAATAGATCCGGCCAGCGGCCTTGATCAAATCACCGATTTATTTTTAGAGGGCGGCAAAATCGCCGCCTTCGGCCAAGCGCCAGCCGGCTTTGTGGCCGAGCACAGCATCGACGCCAACGGCCTGATTGCCAGCCCAGGTCTGGTCGATTTAGCCGTGGCCCTGCGCGAGCCGGGCTATAGCCGCAAAGGCTCAATCGCCAGTGAGACCCTCGCCGCCGCCGCCGGTGGCGTCACCAGCCTGTGCTGTCCGCCGCAGACCAAACCGGTGCTGGACACGCCCGCCGTGGCCGAACTTATTCTTGACCGTGCCCGCGACGCCGGACACTGCAAAGTATTCCCGATTGGCGCACTGAGCAAAAACCTCGAAGGCGAGCAGCTTGCCGAACTGGTGGCGCTGCGCGACGCCGGCTGCGTGGCCTTTGGCAACGGCCTGCAGAGTTTTAGCAACAACCGCACCCTCTGCCGGGCGCTGGAATATGCCGCCACCTTTAATTTGACGGTGATTATTCACTCGCAAGACCGTGACCTCGCCGCTGGCGGCATCGCCCACGAAGGCCCGACTGCCAGTTTTCTGGGTCTGGCCGGGATTCCTGAAAGTGCCGAAACCGTGGCCTTAGCCCGCGACCTATTGCTGGTTGAACAGTCCGGTGTGCGTGCGCATTTCAGTCAACTGAGCACCGCCCGTGGCGCACAAATGATCGCCGAGGCACAGGCACGCGGCTTGCCGGTGACCGCCGACGTGGCCCTGTATCAGTTGATACTGACCGACGAGGCGCTGACTGAGTTCTCCAGCCTGTACCACGTGCAACCGCCGCTGCGTACCCGCGCCGATCGCGACGGCTTGCGCGCGGCAGTCAAAAGCGGGGTGATTCAGGCCATTGCCAGCCACCACCAACCGCACGAAGCAGACGCAAAGCTCGCGCCTTTTGCCGCGACCGAGCCGGGCATCAGCAGCGTTGAACTGCTCCTGCCGCTGGCCATGACGCTGGTGCAAGATGGCTTGCTCGACCTGCCCACCTTGCTCGCTCGCCTCAGCGCCGGGCCGGCCAAGGCGCTGCGTCTGCCCGTCGGCCGGCTCGCCGTAGGCGCACCGGCCGACCTGCTGCTGTTCGACCCGCAAGGGTCAACTTTGGCCGGCGAGCGCTGGCTGTCGAAAGGCCGCAACTGCCCCTTTATTGATCACTGCCTGCCGGGCGCGGTGCGCTACACCTTGGTGGATGGCCGAGTCAGCTTCCAAGGTTAAAACCGCATTAACGAAGAGGCCCGCCAATTGGCGGGCCTCTTCGTTATGGGCACAAATGTGCGGTTAACCGAGCGTTTACAGCAAACCTGCTGGCCGCTTTACAACAGCGCGCGCGAGTTCTGGGCATTACCAACAGAAATCTGATCATTCAGGGTCCAAAAATCGTAAAGCACACCGAGCAGAAAAAACCCGCCGGTGAACAAATACAAAATCCCAGTGAGCCATTTGCCCTGATACATCCGATGCACACCAAAAATCCCGAGAAACACCAACAAGATCCACGCCACGTTGTAATCCAGCGCACCGGCGTTAAAGCGCAAATCCGCGTTACGATCCATCGACGGAATCAAAAACAAGTCGATGATCCAACCGATGCCAAGCAAACCCAAGGTGAAAAACCACAGCGTACCTGTCACAGGCTTACCGTAATAAAACCGATGGGCGCCGAGAAAACCGAAAATCCACAACAGATAGCCGATGGCCTTGCTGTGCGTATCTTGCATCACTTGCATACTGCTCCCCTCCATAACGGACCTAGCCGAGCGAACAACAGTTACGCCCGCGCCGCGCATAAAAAAACCCGCACAGTGGCGGGTTTATATAACAGGACAGCACTTAACGAAAGCGCCGCCCCGGCCCCTCATCATTTGCCTCCAGCGACAGCCCTTGCGACATGCTGGTCAGATGCTCGCCGTCAGTTTCCGAACCCAGCTTGATCAGCAGGCGCAAATCGTTGGTCGAGTCGGCATGTGAGAGCGCGTCCTCATAGGTAATTTCGCCCTGACTGTAGAGGTTATACAGCGCCTGATCGAAGGTCTGCATACCCAATTCGGTGGAGCGCTTCATCAAAGCCTTAAGCTCGTGCACCTCGCCCTTACGAATCAGGTCAGCGGCCAACGGGGTATTAATTAACACCTCAATCACCGCGCGCCGGCCTTTACCGTCTGGGGTCGGCACCAACTGCTGGGCAATGATGGCCTTAAGGTTCAGCGACAAATCCATCCACACCTGCTGCTGACGATCGGCCGGAAAGAAGTTGATGATCCGGTCCAACGCTTGGTTAGCGTTGTTGGCGTGCAAGGTGGCCAAACAGAGGTGACCGGTTTCGGCGAAGATTACCGCGTGATCCATGGTTTCGCGGGTCCGCACCTCGCCGATCATGATCACGTCTGGGGCCTGACGCAGGGTGTTCTTCAGCGCGACCTCAAAGGTCTCGGTGTCGATACCCACTTCGCGCTGGGTGACGATGCAGCTCTGGTGCTGGTGAATATATTCAATCGGATCTTCGATCGAGATGATGTGGCCGCTGCTGTTCTTGTTGCGATAACCGATCATCGCCGCCAGCGAGGTCGACTTACCAGTACCGGTAGCGCCGACAAATAACACCAAACCACGTTTAGTCAGCGACAACTGCTTGAGCACCTCAGGCAGCTTTAGGTCTTCAAGGGTTGGGATGTTGGTTTCGATCCGGCGCAGCACCATGCCCGCCAGGTTACGCTGATAGAAGGCGCTGACCCGAAAGCGGCCGACCCCACGGGCGCTGATGGCAAAGTTACATTCATGGGTTTCGGCAAAGTCGCGACGCTGCTGCTCGTTCATCACCGAATGCACGGTTTCACGGGTTTGCTCCGGCGACATAGCGTTTTTCGTCACTGGCATAATTTTGCCGTTGACCTTCATTGACGGTGGCACGCCGGCGGTAATAAACAGGTCCGAGGCGCCTTTTTCCACCATCAAACGCAGCAGCTTTTCAAATTCCATGAGTTCTCTCGCCTATTAACGCCAGCCCAATAACGACGCGGGCCGCAATCAGAAGTTTTCGGGGGTCTTGGATTTTTCACGGGCATTTTCACGGGTAATCACACCCTTAGCGACCAAGCCTTTGAGGCATGAATCGAGGGTCTGCATACCCAGCGCGCCGCCGGTTTGAATGGCCGAATACATCTGCGCGACCTTGTCTTCACGGATCAAGTTACGAATCGCCGCCGTGCCGATCATAATTTCGTGCGCAGCCACACGGCCGCCACCGACCTTCTTGATCAGCGTTTGCGAGATCACCGACTGCAGTGACTCGGACAGCATTGAGCGCACCATGGATTTTTCTTCTGCGGGAAACACGTCGACCACCCGGTCGATGGTTTTCGCCGCCGAGGTGGTGTGCAGCGTGCCAAATACCAAGTGACCGGTTTCTGCTGCCGTCAGAGCCAAACGAATGGTCTCGAGGTCACGCATTTCACCGACCAGAATGATGTCCGGGTCTTCCCGCAGTGCCGAGCGCAACGCCTCAGAGAAACCCAAGGTATCGCGGTGTACTTCGCGCTGGTTGATCAAACACTTTTTCGATTCGTGAACGAATTCGATCGGGTCTTCGACGGTGAGAATGTGGTGGTATTTGTTACTGTTTATATAGTCGAGCATCGCCGCCAAGGTGGTCGATTTGCCCGAACCGGTTGGCCCGGTGACCAACACCAAGCCGCGCGGCACATCGGAAATCTTCTTGAAGATTTCCCCCATGCCGAGGTCTTCCATGCTCAAAACCTTGGAGGGAATGGTCCGAAACACCGCGCCGGCACCGCGATTTTGGTTAAAGGCGTTAACCCGAAAACGCGCCACACCGGGCACTTCGAAGGAGAAGTCAGTTTCCAGAAACTCCTCAAAATCTTTGCGCTGTTTGTCATTCATGATGTCGTAGATCAGCGCGTGCACCTGTTTATGATCCAAGGGCGGCAGGTTGATCCGGCGCACATCGCCGTCGACGCGAATCATCGGCGGCAGACCCGCCGAGAGATGCAGGTCAGAAGCGCCTTGCTTGGCGCTGAAGGCAAGCAGCTCAGTGATATCCATGGGACTCCCCAAATACTAGTAAGCAGGTAGAATGCCGCAGACCTAAAGGCGGCGGGCGCAGGTAATGTCCACGATAGCAGAGAATATTGCAAAGGTCGGTGCGCGCATCCGTGCGGCGGCGCAAGCATCCAAGCGAGATAGCCACACCATTGGCCTGCTGGCGGTGAGCAAAACCAAGCCCGCCAGCGCCGTGCGCCAAGCCTTTGCGGCAGGCGTGCGCGACTTCGGTGAGAACTACCTGCAAGAGGCCCTGGAGAAACAGCGCGAGCTGGCCGACTTAGCCCTGACCTGGCACTTCATTGGTCCCATCCAATCGAACAAGACCAAGGCCATTGCCGAGCACTTCAGCTGGGTGCATTCGGTCGAGCGCTTAAAGGTCGCCCAGCGCCTGAACGAGCAACGCCCCGCCGATTTGCCCGCGCTAAACATTTGCCTGCAGGTCAATGTTAGTGATGAGGCCAGCAAAGCCGGCTGCGCGGCGAGCGACTTGCCCGTGCTGGTCGCGGCCATGGCACAACTACCGCGCCTGAAATTGCGCGGTTTAATGGCCATCCCGGAGCCAACATCCGATCCGCAACAGCAAAATGCGGCCTTTGCCCGCCTGCGCGAACTGCAAGAGCAGTTAAATGCACAGTTCAATCTTAAGCTCGACACCCTATCGATGGGCATGAGCGACGACCTAGAAGCCGCCATCAACCAAGGCTCGACCTGGGTACGGGTCGGCAGCGCGCTGTTCGGCGCCCGCGACTACGGCCAGGCGCAGTCCAGCGCAACAATCGACGGCGCTACCCCGGCACTATTAAAGGAACTACCGCTATGAGCACACCTCGGATTGCCTTTATCGGCGCCGGCAATATGGCCGCCAGCCTGATTGGCGGTTTACGCGCCCAAGGCATTGCGGCCGCCGCCATTTGCGCCAGCGAGCCAGGCGCCGAACAACGCAACAAGGTCGCTACCGAGCACGGCATTCAGGTATTCAGTGAAAACGCCGAGGCGGTAGACGGCGCCAACGTGGTGGTCTTGGCCGTTAAACCGCAAGTGATGCAGGCCGTCTGCAGCAACCTTGCGAGCAGCCTTAAGCCGGGCCAGCTGATCGTTTCGATTGCCGCCGGCATCGGCTGCGCCAGCCTTGAGCGCTGGCTGGGTAACCGCGCCATAGTGCGCTGCATGCCGAATACCCCGGCACTGCTGCGCGAAGGCGTCAGCGGCCTGTACGCCAACGCGCAGGTTTCTGCCGCCCAGCGCCAACAAGCCGAACAACTGTTATCGGCGGTGGGTTTGGCTGTGTGGCTGGATAATGAAGCGCAGATCGACGCGGTAACCGCCGTGTCGGGCAGCGGTCCGGCATATTTCTTTTTACTGATCGAGGCGATGGTGGCTGCGGGGGAAAAACTCGGGTTATCTCCTGCCATTGCACTGCAACTCACCCAGCAAACCGCCCTCGGCGCCGCACGCATGGCGCTGGCCAGCGATGTCGATGCCGGCGAACTCCGCCGCCGCGTCACCTCGCCAAACGGCACCACCGAGGCGGCGATCAAAACCTTCCAAGCCGGCGGCTTTGCCGAACTGGTTGAGCAAGCCCTGAACGCCGCAGCCGCACGCTCGGCGGCACTCGCCGAAGAACTAGGTCAATAAGGAGCAGATCATGGATCAATTAAATCAAGCTGCACTGTACGTGCTGCAAACCCTCGGCAGCCTGTACCTGATGATCGTGTTGCTGCGCTTTATCCTGCAGTTGGTGCGCGCCGATTTCTACAACCCGCTCAGCCAGTTTGCCGTGCGCGCAACCCAGCCATTACTCAAACCGTTACGGCGGATCATCCCCAGCGTTGCCGGGTTGGACGTCGCCTCCTTAGTGCTGGCCCTGCTGGTGCAACTGGTATTGACGGCACTCACCATGCTGCTGGCCTACGGCACCACCGGCAGCCCAGTGCAAATGCTGATGTGGTCGCTGATTGGCATTACCGGGCTGTTTATTAACATCTTCTTCTACGCCCTGATCATCAGTGTGATTCTCTCGTGGGTCGCCCAAGGCAGCCACAACCCCGCCGCCATGCTGGTTAATCAGCTCTGCGAACCCTTGCTAATGCCGTTTCGGCGCTTGCTGCCCAGCCTCGGCGGCCTAGATTTGTCACCGATTTTTGCCTTTATGGCGATCAAGCTGGTGGACATGCTGGTGATAAAAAACATGGTGCAAATGACCGGCATGCCTGACGTACTGCGCCTGCTGATGTAATGGCGTATTTCCGCTGGGACGGTGACGATCTAATCCTCGACTGTCACCTGCAGCCCAAAGCCAGCTGCGATGAGTTTGCCGGGCTGCACGGTGAACGGCTGAAAATCCGCCTCAGCGCGCCGCCGGTCGACGGCAAAGCTAATGCCCACCTACTAGCCTTTTTAGGCAGCGCCTTTGGTGTGGCAAAAAGTCAGGTTGAGTTGATCAGTGGCGAGCTAAATCGACAAAAACGCGTGCGGATTAACCAACCAAAGCGACTGCCCGACCTGCCGGGTCTGACCGCTCGGTCACCTTGACTGACCATAAGGTGGGAATATGACGCTAAGCGTTTGACGGCCGAGGGCGGTTCGGGATAATACATGCTATCAAATGGACACTATGCGCCCGCCTTCAGCCGTGACTGATCGCCGGCAGATACAAGCCACCGTCCACGTTGATCTTGCCTACTCACAGCAGGATGCATTTACCCAGGAGCACCGATATGAGCATGGAACGTCTCAGTCATCAGGTAACCGCTTATGTTGCCTGGAAGCGCCAGATAATGCGCGAAATCACCCGCTATCGCAGTTGGCTGGCGCATAACCATCTGAGTTCCGAGGCCGTCGAGGGCAAGCTTGAGCGCGCGCTTAAACTGCTGCGCACCGATCACATTACCCTGGCTTTCGTGGGTGAATATTCGCGTGGCAAGACCGAGTTAATTAACAGCCTGTTCTTCTCCGAATACGGTCAACGCATGCTGCCGTCCCATGCTGGGCGCACCACCATGTGCCCAACCGAACTGTTTTTCGATCCTCGCTCCGAACGCTCCTATATTCGCCTGCTGCCGATTGAAACCCGCAGCGCCCAAGCCAGCGTGGCTCAGTTCAAGCGCATTCCGAGCCACTGGGTGAACATCCCGCTGGACCTCAGCGACCCCGATAACATGGTGCAGGCCTTTACCCAAGTGGCCAAGACCAAACCCATGCCGGTGGCCCAGGCAATTCAGCTCGGTTTCCATCCAGATATGCTCGAAAGCGCCGGCAAACCCGGCATCGTCTTGGTGCCGGCATGGCGTCATGCGATTGTGAATTTCGACCATCCGCTGCTGCGCCAAGGTCTGCGCATTCTCGATACGCCGGGCCTAAATGCATTAGGCAGCGAACCAGAACTAACGCTGTCGATGTTACCCAGCGCGCAGGCGATTATCTTTTTGCTGTCGGCCGATACCGGCGTCACCGCCAGCGACATGGCGGTTTGGCAGCAGCATATTTTGCAACTGGACGAAGAAAACCCAATCGCCCTATTGGCGGTGCTGAACAAAATCGACGTGCTCTGGGATGATCTTGCCGGCGAAACCTTCGTGCAGCACGCCATTGAGAAAATCCGCAACGCTACCGCCAAGCAACTGGGCATCGACAGCGCCAATGTATTGCCGGTTTCGGCCAAACAAGCCCTGTTGGCCAAGGTACGCAAAGACCAAGCGCTATTTGATCGCAGCCAACTGGCCGGCCTTGAGACCTTGCTGTGCGAGCGCATAGTCGCGCAAAAAGAACGTCTTATCGAAGACCGCGTGGTTAACCAAGTGCTCGCGCTGCTGCAAAACAGCCAGCATGTGCTCAACCTGCGCTTGGCTAAAGTCCGTGAGCAGCACGAGCTACTCACCGCTCACCAACAGGATAACGGCCAGTTACTGTTTGAACTGACCGCCAAGACCAAAGAAGACCATGGCCAGCATCACAAACGCCTGCTCGGCCTGAAAACCAATCAACGCCTGCTCAAGCGCCAAGGTGACCTGCTGCGCAACTCGGTGCGCAGCGAGCAGCTGGACGGACACCTAGATCTGCTGCGCAAAAATCTCTCGGGCAGTTGGACCACCTTCGGTATCAACCAGACCATCTTGCACTTCTTTCGCAGCATCGAAACCGACCTGCACAGCCTCGGCCACGAAGCCGAACTGGCGAATAAAATGGTTGCCGCCATCTATCATCGGCACAATCAAGACAACCCGCTGCACGGCGTCGACGCCCCGCAATTTAACCTCAAGCGCCCACTGCGCGAGCTTAAGCAGTTGCAAGTGCAGGCCGACCAGTTCCGCCTGCACCTGAAAACCCTGCTGACCAATCAAAGCACCCTCAGTCGGCGCTTCTTTGCCACCTTGGTGCAAGAAGTGATAGGCCTGCATCAACGCCTGCGCCAAGATGCCGAACAGTGGGCCGGCGATGCGCTGACCCCGCTGCTGCAGCACACCTTGGAGAACAAGCAACTGCTGGAGTCACATATGTTGCGCCTCAAAGCACTGGCGCAAGAAACCCAGCAAAGCCGACAACGCAGCCAGTATTTGGCCAGTTACAACAGCGAGCTTGAGCAGCAGTTAGCCCAAGCCAATGACATGCTGCGCGTGCTCCGTCGCCCCGCCCCCGTGCAGCGCCAGGGCAAAGTGGTCAGCCTGCCCGGTGCAGGGCGCGGCTTGAGTGCCGTCGAATAAGCCCAAGTGCTTGATCTACGCCGTAATTAGGCAACACCCGAGGCCCCCTGCGCTTGCCGCAGGGGGCCTCGCTCTTTAGACTGACGACCTTATTTAAGTGCGAGCAGGCTCAATGCCCAGCGTCTTTGCAGAAGATTCCGTTGGCCTCGTCAGCCCCCAGACCGAACAGTTCGCCGAACCCTTAGCGCTCGCCTGTGGACGCAGTTTGGCCAGCTACCAACTGGTGTATGAAACCTACGGCCAGCTCAACGCCAGCGCCAGCAACGCGCTGCTGATTTGCCATGCGCTGTCCGGGCATCACCATGCCGCCGGTTATCACAGCATTGATGAGCGCAAGCCCGGCTGGTGGGACAGCTGTATTGGCCCCGGCAAGCCGATTGATACCAACAAGTTCTTTGTCGTTAGCCTGAACAATCTGGGCGGCTGTAATGGCTCCACCGGGCCATCCAGCCTCAATCCGGCAACCGGCAAACCTTACGGTGCCGACTTCCCGATGATGACGGTCGAGGACTGGGTGCATAGCCAAGCGCTGCTGGCTGACCGCTTGGGTATTAGTCAGTGGGCGGCGGTGGTCGGCGGCAGCTTGGGCGGCATGCAGGCCCTACAATGGACCATCAGCTACCCAGAGCGCGTGCGTCATTGCTTAGCCATTGCCTGCGCGCCGAAACTATCGGCACAGAATATCGCCTTTAACGAAGTGGCTCGCCAAGCGATCTTGTCTGACCCCGACTTCCACGGTGGGCACTTTCAGGAGCACGGCGTAATCCCTAAGCGCGGGTTGATTTTGGCGCGTATGGTCGGCCATATCACCTACCTGTCGGATGATGCCATGGGCGAAAAATTCGGCCGTGACCTGAAAAGCGACAAGCTCAATTACGACTTTCACAGTGTCGAATTTCAGGTCGAAAGCTACCTGCGCTATCAGGGCGAAGAGTTTTCCGGACGCTTCGACGCCAACACCTATCTGCTGATGACCAAAGCCCTCGACTACTTCGATCCGGCCGCCAACCACGACGGCGACCTCGCCAAAGCCCTGAGCCATACCACCGCGGACTTTTGTGTGATGTCGTTCACCACCGACTGGCGCTTCTCGCCGGCACGCTCACGCGAACTGGTGGATGCCTTGATGGCGGCGGGTAAAAACGTCAGCTACCTAGAAATCGACGCACCGCAAGGCCACGATGCCTTCCTGATTCCTATTCCACGCTACCTGCAGGCCTTTAACGCCTATATGCAGCGAATTAGCGTTTGAGCTGCCCATGAGAGCCGACCTAGATATTATTCAAGACTGGATTCCGACCGGCAGCCGAGTGCTCGACCTCGGCTGCGGCGACGGCGAGTTGCTGGCATGGCTGCGTGATCACAAGCAGGTCAGCGGTTACGGCCTAGAAATCGACGCCGACAACATCGCCGAATGCCTGCACAAAGGCATCAACGTGATCGAGCAAGACCTCGATCAAGGCCTGAGCAACTTCGCCAGCAACAGCTTTGACGTGGTGGTGATGACTCAAGCCCTGCAGGCCGTGCAGTACCCCGACCGACTGCTGGAAGAGATGCTGCGCATTGGCCGTCAGTGCATCATCACCTTCCCCAATTTCGGCCATTGGCATTGCCGCTGGGACCTGTTGCGCAGGGGCCAGATGCCGGTGTCTGAGTTCCTGCCGTACACTTGGTACAACACCCCGAATATTCACTTTTGCACCTTCCTCGACTTCGAAGAGCTCTGCCACCAGCGTCAGGTGCGGGTGCTCGACCGACTGGCCGTGGATCGCCTGCACCGGCATCACTGGGCGAGTCGGATATGGCCTAATCTATTTGGTGAAATCGGCATCTATCGCGTCAGCGGCCCGAATCCTTCGGCGCCGGCGCGCCAAGCAGAATAACCCGCGCACCCCGAGGAGACTCCCCATGCAACGCTTAGCCCTTATGCTCCTAGCCTTTTGCTTGGCCCTGCCGGCCATGGCCGAACAGAAACAAACCTATGGCCAACTAGAGGTGCATTACAGCGCCTTTAACTCGGGTTTCTTGCAGCCCGAGGTGGCCGCAGCCGTCGGCCTAGTGCGCAGCAAAACCCAAGGCGTAGTCAATGTCGCCCTACTGCAAGCGGGCAAGGCCAGCACCGGCGTAGTCACTGGCGAGGTAAAAAACCTACTCGGGCAAATTACCCCGCTGACCTTCAAGCAAGTCAAAGAAGGCACGGCGATTTATTACTTGGCGCAGTTCCCCTTCGACCAGCAAGAAATGCTGCGTTTCACCCTCAACGTTAAAGGTGCTGACGGCGTGCCGCGCAGCTTCGATTTCAACCAAGAATTCTTCCCTGGCCAATGAAAGCGCTAACCGAACTGGTATTGGCCAGCCACAACGCCGGCAAACTCAAAGAACTGCAGGCCATGCTCGGCGACCGCATCAAGGTGCAAGCCGTGAGCAGCTTCAGCTTGGTTGAGCCGGAAGAAACCGGTTTGTCGTTTATCGAAAACGCCATTCTCAAAGCCCGGCATGCCGCACGTATCTCTGGCTTACCGGCGCTAGCCGATGACTCCGGCTTGGCGGTCGATGCCCTCGGCGGCGCACCGGGAATCTACTCGGCACGCTACGCCGACGGTCAGGGCGATGCGGCCAACAACGCCAAGCTCCTCGACGCCCTCAAAGATGTGCCGGACGACCAACGCGGCGCGCAGTTTGTCTGCGCCGTCGCCTTGGTGCGGCATGCCGACGACCCGCTGCCAATTGTCTGCGAAGGTCTCTGGCACGGCAGTATTTTGCGCGCCCCACGCGGCAATCAAGGCTTTGGCTATGACCCGTTGTTCTGGGTCGCCGAGCGCGATTGTGCCAGCGCCGAACTGCCATCCGCCGAAAAAAATCAGCTCAGCCATCGCGCCATCGCCATGCGCCTGCTTAAGCAGCGTTTGGGGTTATGAGCCGGCACGACAGCGACTTAGCCATCACGCCTGGCGGTTTCGAGCTGCCGCCACTGTCGCTGTATATCCACATCCCTTGGTGCGTGCGCAAATGCCCGTATTGCGATTTTAACTCGCATGCCGCCGGGCCAAATCTACCGGAGAGCGCCTATGTCGATGCCTTACTGGCCGATCTGGACGCCGATTTGCAGCATGTGCATGGCCGCCAACTGACTTCGATCTTCTTCGGCGGCGGCACCCCGAGCTTATTTAGCCCGCAGGCGCTTGGGCGCATTTTGGCCGGCGTCGAACAGCGCATTAAGTTTGCTGCCGACATCGAAATCACCCTAGAAGCCAACCCCGGCACCTTCGAGCAGGCCAAGTTTTCTGCCTACCGGCAGCTGGGGATTAATCGCTTGTCGATTGGCGTGCAGAGCTTTCAGCAGGCCAAGCTCACGGCCCTGGGCCGCATCCACGACGGTGATGAGGCGATCCGCGCGGCCGACATGGCGCGCCAAGCTGGCTTCGATAACTTCAACCTCGACTTAATGCACGGCCTGCCGGACCAGAGTATCGACGACGCCCTGTTCGACCTGCGCACCGCCATCGCCCAGCAACCCACGCACCTGTCTTGGTACCAGCTGACCATGGAGCCGAACACGGTGTTCTGGAGCCAGCCGCCGCAATTACCAGAAGACGACATCCTCTGGGATATCCAAGAGGCCGGCCTGCAGTTATTGGCCGAGCACGGGTATGCGCAATATGAAGTCTCGGCCTACGCCCGCGATGGCCAGCGTGCGCGCCACAATCTGAATTACTGGAGCTTTGGCGACTTTCTCGGTATTGGTGCCGGCGCCCACGCCAAGCTCAGCAGCCCCAGCGGACAGATCATGCGCAGCTGGAAAACCCGCCTACCGAAAGACTATCTCGACAGCAGCAAGGGCTTTTTGGCCGGAGAAAAAGTGCTCAGCGCCGATGAGTTGCCGTTTGAGTTTTTGATGAACGTGTTGCGCCTCAACGATGGCGCTGCCAGCCAGTTATTTACCCAGCGCACTGGCCTGCCGCTGAGCCTGCTCGCGGCGGCGCGCAAGAGCGCCGAGCAACGCGGTTTATTGCTACAAGACCCGGCACGTTTAACCGCCAGTCGCGAAGGGCAATTGTTTTTGAACGACTTACTGCAGTACTTTCTGCCCTAAGCCGCCGCCATAAACAGCCCGCATAACAATAATTAAGGAGCACCGATGGACTTGTTTCTCGACCTAATCGCCACCCTGTCGCGCTGGAGCCGCAGTCATCTCGGTGATATTTCGCTGGCGCTGATGGCGACCCTGTTCGTGCTCTTTGGGCCGGGGCTGAATGCGTGGGTGCAGCGCTCGATAAGCGGCTTGAACTTCGTCCTGCGCACGCTGATTTTCGTGTTGCTGTGCGCCGTCGTCTATGGTCTGGCGATCATCTTCTTAACGCCTTATTTGCACCAAGCGCTGGCCACCTTCAATAACTACAGCCTCGCACCCGTATTGCTACTAGTCTTCTTTGTGATCGGTGTACTGGCCGACCGCAGCTAATTCAGGCGGTCTTCGCGGCGCGCCGGCACCTTGCCTAACGCCGAGAAGAGCCGATGAAACCGACTAAACACCTGTACCTGTACTTTCAAGATGGCCAGCGCCTAGCCTTACGCTTCCCGCAGCAGCAAGGCGACCCCGCACAGATCTCGCGCTTGCTGCGCATGCAACTTGAATCGCCCTTTATCAGCATCGAGGTGGATGGCGACTTACTGCTGATCCCACGCGAAAGCATCAAGTACCTGCAAGTCTGCCCAGCGCCACCCTCTATGCCCGAAGCCACCATTCACGGCGCCGAGTTAATCGACTAACTCATGGGCATAAAAAAACCGCCCGAAGGCGGTTTTTTTATGCCCGGTAAAAAGCGTTAGTTGCCCTCGCGGCGCAAGGCTTGCGGGGTGAAATCAATCGGTGCGAGCTTGGCTTTGAAATCGTACATGGGCTCGTTGTTGTCCAAACCATCGGCAAAATACCGATCACCCGGGAAGTCGTAGACGGTCTCGAGGGTGCTACCGAGCATCGGCACATCGTAATAGTTGATCGAGTGGCTTTCCTGCAGGCCAATCAAAGCACCGCTCTTGTCATACAGATCAGCAGCCAGAATTTGCCAACTGTCCTCGTCTAGATAAAACCGACGCTTGCTATAGGGATGACTAAAACCCTTACGCACGGTTGCCTCAACCACCCAAACCCGGTGCAACTCGTAGCGCAACAACTCCGGATTAACCGTTTTGTCCTTAAGAATATTTTCGTAAGGAATGCCTTTCTGGTGCACGGCATAGCTGTTGTACGGCACTAACATTTCTTTTTTGCCGAGCAACTTCCACTCATAGCGCTCAGGCGCACCGTTGAAACTGTCGACCATATCAGCGGTCGCCATACCATTGGTGTCTGGCTGCAAGGTGTCAAACGCCAGCATCGGCAAACGGCGCACACGGCGCTCGCCACGGTTAAAGCGCCAAGCTTTACGAATCGCTAAGACCTGATCGAGGGTCTCCTGCACCACCAAGGCGGAACCGGCTAACTTGGCCGGGGCTACTACTTGGTACTTGTAGTAGAACAAGGTGTTGGCCAAGCCTTGCGGGGTCATGCCGTCACGGCCATAGAGAAAGTAAATATTCCGATCGAGTTTCAGCAGGTTGTAACTGCCGTTACTGAGCACTGCCGCTTGGTTAGTGACGAAATGGATCTGGTCACCGCGGTAACGCATGATGTGATTCCAAATAGCTTCCAAGCCATCTTTTGGAATTGGGAAAGGCACTCCCGCCGCCACTCCGTCGACACCATTACCGCCAGCGATTAACTCGGCGTTTTGCGCATTTTGCTTAACCGCAGCATAAATATGCGCGGGTGCCGCAGCGCTGCGATGCGTTGGAAACACGCGTAAAAAATACTCCGGTTGTTTTTCCAGCAAAGCCTTTAAGCCCTCAGGCAGCAGTGCCTGATATTGCCCAAGGTTCTTGCTGTTAATCACGTACTGCACAGCATCGCTGGCGTAAGGATCGAGATGATGCATGCCCGGCTGGTAGCCAGCAGGTGCTGTAACGCCACCATCCCAAGCAGGAATAGTACCCGCCGCATTACCGGCTTTTTCCGCACCCAAAGGGGTTAACTCGCCGCCAAGTCGCGCCGCCTGAGTGGCATCGACCTTGGCCTGAGCCTGCAGTGCACAGCCTGCCAGCAGCAGGATTGCAAATTTTCTCAACACAGTTATCTCCTCCAACGCGCAGTGACTGCTGCGTTCTGTGAATGCCGGCGACCGTTACCAGCCGCCTGAGCATTAATCATTGCCAAAGCAGGATTCCATCCCTGTGCCGAGTTCACTCGGTCTGTTTGAGCATCCTGAACGCCCTAAGCGGCGCGATGAAACTGTCTTACAGCTTAGTCGACACGTTGAAATTTGATATCCCAAACACCATGGCCAAGACGCTCACCGCGGCGCTCGAACTTGGTCACTGGGCGCTCCGGCGGACGCTCAACACAGCCACCATCAGCGGCCACGTTGCGATAACCGGGAGCGACCTGCATCACCTCAAGCATAAATTCGGCATACGGCTGCCAGTCGGTAGCCATGTGTAAAATGCCGCCGACTTTCAGCTTTTGCCGCACCAACTGAGCAAACTCAGGGCGCACGATTCGACGTTTATTGTGCCGCGCCTTGTGCCACGGATCGGGGAAAAACAACAACACCCGGTCGAGGCTGGCGTCGGCGACGCAATCGCGCAGCACTTCCATGGCATCAAAACTGTAAACCCGCAGATTGCTCAGGTTTTGCGTCAGCACCCCATTAAGCAAAGCACCCACACCGGGACGATGCACTTCGACACCGATAAAGTCGTGCTCGGGTGCCGCGGAGGCCATCTCTAGCGTGGCACCACCCATGCCGAAACCAATCTCGAAGGTGCGCGGCGCACTGCGGCCAAACACCTGATCAAAGTCACGCAGACCATCGGCCAGCTGTAGACCAAATTTGGGCAGACCCAACTCCAAGCCGCGCTGCTGGCCTTCGGTCATGCGCCCAGCGCGCATCACAAAACTCTTGATCGGGCGGATTGCCCGTGGCTCTTCGGCTGATGCCGCAGGCTCTGGTAATTCAGACATGGGTTAACTCTTAACAGGTGAATTTTTAGCTTAATTGATCAGCCCAGACAGCGGCGATGAGGCGCTGGCATAGAGCTTTTTCGGCATCCGACCGGCCAGATACGCCAGTCGCCCAGCGATGACTGCATGGTTCATCGCCTGCGCCATCATGACCGGGTTTTGTGCATTGGCGATGGCGCTGTTCATCAACACGGCCGCGCAACCCAGCTCCATGGCGATGCTGGCATCCGAGGCCGTGCCGACACCGGCATCGACCAACACCGGCACCTTGGCCTCCTCGAGAATGATGCGCAGGTTGTACGGATTGCAAATCCCCAAGCCGCTGCCGATCAAACCGGCCAAGGGCATCACCGCAATGCAGCCAATTTCGCCCAACTGGCGGGCGATGATCGGGTCATCGCTGGTGTACACCATCACATCAAAACCCTCTTTGACCAGCACTTCGGCGGCTTTTAGGGTTTCGATCACATTGGGAAACAGGGTTTTCTGGTCCGCAAGCACTTCTAACTTAACCAAGTTGTGGCCATTCAACAGTTCGCGCGCCAAACGACAGGTGCGCACTGCCTCGATGGCATCAAAGCAACCGGCGGTATTCGGTAAAATGGTGTAACGATCCGGCGGCAATACATCGAGCAGATTCGGCTCGCCGGGGTTCTGGCCGATATTGGTACGACGCACCGCCACCGTAACGATCTCGGCACCCGAGGCTTCAATCGCTAAGCGCGTTTGCTCAAGATCGCGGTACTTGCCCGTGCCCACCAGCAGTCGCGATTGATAGGTGCGACCCGCCAAGACAAACGGCTGATCGCTGACAACTGGGCTCACAGGTGCTGAATTCACGAAAACTCCTTACCGGCATTAACGGGGATGATCAAACGCAGAGCGCGCGACAGCTTAGCCACCACCAATCGCATGCACGATTTCTAACACATCACCCGGATTTAACTGGGTGCTGGCGTGCAGGCTACGCGGCACAATATCGAGATTCAGCTCCACCGCCACGCGACGCTCGCCGAGCTGTAACTGCTCAAGCAAACCGGCGATGGTCTGGGCCTCGGCCAGCTCAAAAACGGCGCCATTCAACTGAATCTGCATAAGGGCCACGAAGATTTTTCAGGGGCTGGCATTCTAGCCCGATCACCACCTCTGACCAAGGTAAAAGGCACCAGCGGTGCCACCTAGCAGCCTGTCGGGGTTAGCCGCCAAGCATGCACACCCAGGCACAGCCAGCCGGCTAAAAAGGCCAGACCACCCAAAGGCGTGATCATGCCCAGCGCACTCACACCACTGAGGGTCAGTGCGTAGAGACTGCCCGAGAACAGCACAATCCCCAGCGTAAACAGGTTGCCCGCCGCCCATAGCCAGCGGCCCGGCAACTGCCGCGCCAGCAAGGCCAAACCCAGCAAGGCCAATGCATGCAACATTTGGTAGTGCACGCCGGTTTGAAATACCGCCAAATACTCGGGCGTCAGTATCGATTTCAAGGCATGGGCAGCGAACGCCCCCATACCAACCCCGGTAAACGCAAAAAACGCCGCCAACAACAGCCATACACGCATCATCAACAAGCTCCAATCCTGATCAATAGGCTGGCTATAATGGCCCGCTCAACTGACTTGGCCAAGCCGCTCATGCTCCGACGCTTACTACGCCGCCTGTTTAAATGGCTCTGCTACTTTGCGGCGGCCTCAGTGTTGCTGGTACTAACCCTGCGCTGGGTGCCACCACCCGGTAGCGCACTGATGATTGAACGCAAGCTGGAGTCGTGGTTCAACGGCCAACCGATAACCCTGCAACGCACATGGGTGCCTTGGGAAGCATTGCCGGATAATTTAAAAGTGGCGGTGATTGCCGCCGAAGACCAAAAATTTGCCGAACACTGGGGCTTTGATGTTGATGCGATTCGCGCCGCTTTAGCGCACAACGAGCGCGGCGGCTCGTTACGCGGGGCCAGCACGCTAAGCCAGCAAGTGGCCAAGAATTTGTTCTTGTGGTCCGGCCGCAGTTGGCCGCGCAAGGGTTTGGAGGTTTGGTTTACCGGGCTGATTGAACTGCTCTGGCCCAAGCAACGGATTCTTGAGGTGTACTTAAATACTGTCGAATGGGGCGATGGCATATTCGGCGCCGAAGCCGCAGCACGCAAACATTTCGGCATTGGCGCCAGTTATTTATCTAACCAGCAAGCCTCACTGCTCGCTGCGGTACTGCCCAATCCGCGCGAATGGAGCCCGAAGAAGCCCAGCAACTACGTCAGCCAACGCGCCAGTTGGATACGCCGGCAAAGCTGGCAACTGGGCGGTGGTCATTATCTAAATCGACTTAAACCGCAGCGCCCAGATTGGTGGCAAGCACAGTAGCCAGAGTCAATGCTGCATCGCGCGCTTAGGCACGGCATGCAGCTGCAACAAAGTCTGGTCTTGCAGCCGAACGGTTAGGCCGAGCGCGGGATAGACCCAGGCTTCACCGCCCTCAAGCTGTAAACGTACGCGTGGCTGACCCAAGGTGGCCGCCAACCGTTCGGCCGCCAGTGCCGTGGTCGGGGTCAGCTGCAGTTCGCGCACCGGCAAACCGGCTAACGACTGCAGCAGCTGCCGACTCAGCGGTTGCTCGCCGCCACCGGCCTGAAAACCGGCAGCAGCGACCAAGCTGTCGCGTTCGCTGGCACTTAGCTCAAGCACGGCAATCAATGCCCAAGTGTCATCCGCGCCGCCCAATGTCGCTCGAAACTGCAATTGCGCACCGTCGGGCTGCGACGCTAGCCACAACTCACCATCAGCATCGCGGGAATCCACCGAGCTTAACTGCGCCAAGCTTAACTGTCCGGCAGCCAGTGCCGGCAAGCGCTGGCTTTGCCACGCGGCCAGCCACGGCAACGGCTCGGCCGGCACCGGCGCGCGCATCAGCCAAACGCCCAAAGCGAAAAACAGCACCGCCAGCACGGCAAACAACAAGCCATGCTGCACACGCAGAGGCGCAAACTTCATTTCGCTATTCCTAGAAAGTTACAGACAGAAAAAAGCCGCACCGAGGTGCGGCTTGCTCAACCGTTAAGCCGTTAGGCTCAAGCAGCTAACGAGCCTTTGAGTTTGCTCATGGCGTTTTTCTCCAACTGGCGAATCCGCTCAGCCGAAACGCTGTATTTAGCAGCCAACTCGTGCAGGGTGGCCTTGTCTTCGTTGAGCCAGCGCTGCTGCAGAATGTCGCGACTGCGCTCGTCCAAACCAGCCAACGCCTCATGCAGATTGGTTGAGGCGGTGTCGCTCCAGTCGCAGGCTTCCAGCTGTACGGCCGGGTCGTAGCGATGGTCTTCCAAGTAATGCGCAGGGGATTTGTAGGCGCTCTCGTCATCCTCATCGGCTGCCGGGTCAAAGGCCATGTCATGCCCGCTGAGGCGGCTTTCCATCTCGCGCACTTCGCGTGGCTCAACCCCAAGGCTGGCGGCCACGGCATGCACTTCGTCGTTATTCAGCCAAGCCAAACGCTTCTTTTGCCCGCGCAGATTAAAGAACAATTTGCGCTGCGCCTTGGTGGTGGCGACTTTAACGATGCGCCAGTTACGCAGGATAAACTCGTGAATCTCGGCCTTGATCCAATGCACCGCAAACGACACCAAGCGCACGCCCATCTCTGGATTAAAGCGCTTTACCGCTTTCATCAGACCGACGTTACCTTCTTGGATTAAATCGGCCTGTGGCAAGCCGTAACCGGAATAGCTGCGGGCGATATGCACCACAAAGCGCAGGTGCGCGAGCACCATTTGCCGCGCTGCTTCAAGGTCTTGCTGGTAGTAAAGACTTTCGCCCAGCTCGCGCTCCTGCTCAGGGGTTAGCAGCGCAATGCTGTTAACCGCATGCACATAAGCCTCCAGGTTGGCACCCGGGACTAAGGCATAAACAGGTTGCAAAGAAGTGGTCATGCGAATCCTCCGACTCTTGCTTAAACAGATACTGCAGCTGCAACAGATAATACGACAGGCAGTCTAGCACTGCAGTTTCAGGCAGAAAACCCGTGGCAAAGTTCCCTTACACTTAGGCCTAAACAGCCTAGAGCGCGTAAAAATAGCCGTTGCTAGCGCGGTGCAAGCTCGTTCAAATGCCGCGCCACGGCCAGCCAAGCACCAATATAGCCCAACAATACCGCACCCAGCAGTAACGACAGACCATCGGCGAGCGGCACGCCGCCCAGCGCAAAATCGCTACCGTACAGGCCGGCCAGTTTGACCACGGCCGCGTTCAGCCAATCCAGCCCAAACACCAATACCAGCCATGCCAACAAGCCCGCGCCCACGCCGTACAGGGCACCCATATACAAAAACGGCCGGCGCACATAACTGTCGGTGCCGCCCACCAGTTTAATCACCTCGATTTCGATGCGCCGGTTCTCGATATGCAGGCGGATGGTATTGCCGATCACCAATAACAGTGCCAGCACCAGCAACAGGCTCAAACCAAATACAAAGTGCTCGCCGAGTTTGAGAATCGCGCTTAACCGCTCAACCCAAACCAAATCCAACTGCGCCTGCTCAACCTTGGGCAACTCGGCCAAGCGTTGACGCAAGGCCTCTAGCGTAGCCTTATCGACTTGCTTGGGGGTGACCAGAATCACGCTCGGCAGTGGATTTTCCGGCAGTTCTTTCAGCGCCTCGCCCAACCCGGACTGCTGCTGAAACTCTTCCAGCGCCTGCTCGCGACTGATCCACTCGGCCGCCGCCACCTCTGGCAGCTCGGCGATTTGCGCGCGCAGTTGTTCAGCCTCTGGTGGGCTGGCCTGCAACTGTAGAAACAAGGAAATCTGCGCAGCGCGCTGCCAAGAGCCACCCAGACGTTCGACGTTGCTCAGCAGCAGGGACAGGCCCATCGGCAAGC
Source organism: Pseudomonas sp. (assembly GCA_044354115.1). GTDB lineage: Bacteria > Pseudomonadota > Gammaproteobacteria > Pseudomonadales > Pseudomonadaceae > Aquipseudomonas. Next base: position 47,564 of record JBILAR010000001.1, read on the forward strand.
TCAGGGCAATCGCCATTACCAAACAGGTAAAGAAGCTGCCAATCGGCTGTTTAAGCAGACGGCGCAAGCTGTCGATCAGGCTGGCTCGATGGTTTTCCAACCAAGCTTGGAGTAAATGCGCAAAAGTTGGCTCGTCGACATCGGACTTACTGGCTTTTTGCGGATTACCGCCAACCCGCTCGGCCGGCTTGGAATGATGCTTAGCACTCATTAACTCGACTCCCCGTCGCCGATCAAGCGGCCGCGCTGCAAGGTCAGCATACGATGGCGCATGCGCGCAATTAGACCCAAGTCGTGGCTGGCGATCAGCACGCTGGTGCCGAGGCGATTGATGTCTTCAAACACCCCCATAATTTCTGCCGCCAAGCGCGGATCGAGGTTACCGGTCGGCTCATCCGCCAACAGCAAGGCCGGGCGATGCACCACCGCGCGGGCAATGCCGACGCGCTGTTGCTGGCCAGTGGAGAGGTCGCCGGGGAATAAATCAGTCTTATCCGACAGGCTCACGCGCTCCAGCGCCGCGCCTACGCGCTTGCTGATTTCCGGCTTGGATAAGCCAAGAATCTGCAGCGGCAAGGCGATGTTATTGAACACGCTACGATCGAACAGCAGCTGGTGATTCTGGAACACCACGCCGATTTGCCGGCGCAGAAATGGGATCTGCGCGTTGCTGATTTGCCCGAGGTCTTGCCCGGCCAGCAGCAATTTGCCACTGGTCGGGCGCTCCATGGCCAGCAACAAGCGCAACAAGGTGCTCTTGCCCGCGCCGGAATGGCCGGTCACGAACAAAAACTCGCCACGGCGCACGCGAAAACTCAGTTCGTGCAGGCCCACATGACCATTGGCGTAACGCTTGCCAACCCCTTCAAAGCGGATCATGGACGCTCCTGTTCGGCTTGTGCAGCACCGGCAAACAGCGCCTGAACAAAGGACTCGGCCTCGAAGGTGCGCAAGTCATCGATGCCTTCACCGACACCGATATAACGAATCGGGATGCCAAACTGTTTGGCCAGCGCGAAGATCACCCCACCCTTGGCGGTGCCGTCGAGCTTGGTCAGGGCCAGCCCGGTCAGGTTCACGGTCTGATTAAACTGCTTGGCTTGGCTGATGGCGTTCTGCCCGGTGCCGGCATCCAACACCAGCAACACCTCGTGCGGCGCGGTGTCATCGAGTTTGCCAATCACCCGGCGGACTTTCTTAAGTTCTTCCATCAAATTGTCTTTGGTGTGCAAGCGCCCGGCAGTGTCGGCGATTAGCACGTCCATGCCGCGCGCGGTGGCGGCTTGTACGGCATCGAAAATCACCGAGGCCGAGTCCGCGCCGGTGTGCTGAGCAATCACCGTGACCTGATTACGCTCGCCCCAAACCTGCAACTGCTCGACCGCGGCGGCGCGAAAGGTGTCGCCGGCAGCGAGCATGACTTTCTTGCCTTCCAACTGCAGCTTCTTCGCCAGCTTGCCGATGGTGGTGGTTTTGCCGGCACCGTTGACGCCGACGACTAAAATAACGAAGGGCTTTTTCGACGGTTCGATCACCAAGGGCTTGGCCACCGGTCGCAACATCGCGGCCAGCTCTTCTTGCAACGCTTGATAGAGCGCGCCGCTGTCGGTCAGTTGTTTGCGCGCGACCTTCTGGGTCAGGCTCTGGATAATGACCGTGGTGGCCTCAACGCCAACGTCGGCGGTCAACAGACGAGTTTCCAGCTCCTCGAGCAAGTCATCATCGATGGCTTTTTTGCCCAAAAACAGGCTGGCCATGCCCTCGCCAATGCTGGCGCTGGTTTTCGACAAGCCTTGCTTGAGGCGATCGAGAAAACCGGCTTTGTTCTCCGTTTGCGACTTAACCTCGGCCACCACCGCCACAGGCGCGACCACAACAGGTTCAACCACCGGCAACTCAACCACCGGCGGCGTATCGAGATGCGCATGCAACACTTCGCTGCCGACATTAAAGCGAAAGCGCGAGGCCCGTGGCGCGGCGATTGGCTCAGCGCTAGTCAGCGCTTGTGGCGCAACCTCAGCGACTGGCGCTGGTGCAACCGGAGAAGGTGTTGGCGCTGGAACTGGAACGACAAGCGCGGCTAACTCAGGCACTGGCAGCGCCACGGCGGCGACCACAGGCGAATACTCCGACGGGGTCACAGCCTCACTCGGCGCGCCAACCTGCGGCTCAAGTGGCGCAACCCGCACGGCGGCCACTGGCTCAGCCAGAACCATAGGCGCGACATTAACTGCCGCCTCGACGACCGCCGGCAACGGCGGCGTGCTAGCGGCCCCGTCCAACGGTGCTGAGACTGAGGCCGGCTCAGGCGCTGCAGCGCTGACCGCTGCTGGGGCTTGCGGCTTACGGCGCAACCAGCCGAACAAGTATTTTTTCTCGGCGGGTTTTACTGCCGCCTGCTCGGGTGCGGCCGAGGCTGCTGGAGCGGCACCCGGCACTGCAGGTTTATTGCTGTCGTGATCGGAACCAAACATGGAGAGCGGATCTCTCAAAGAGGCAAATGGACAAAGGGCGACGCGCCAGTAAACAGGCCTAAAAGCCTTAAAGGGTGCAGAGCAAACAATCGCCAAAAAGCTGCACGCTGGTTTTTAGCCGACTTAACAGTCGTGGCCGCCAGTAAAACGGATGCGTATCCTAGCACCTCCTCGCCCGCAGACGCTAAGCGGGCCGCCGAACAGGTCAAATACTCCCATGAAGTCACGAACCCAGAATGCCGTCGGCCTGTTACTCGCGGCGCTACTGCTGAGCCAGCTAAGCCTGCCGGCGCTCGCCGCCAGTGCGCCGGCGCAAAACACCCACGAATTCACCCTCGATAACGGACTGAAACTGATAGTGCGCGAAGACCATCGCGCCCCCGTGGTGGTCTCGCAGCTTTGGTACAAAGTCGGCTCCAGCTACGAGACGCCGGGTAAAACCGGCCTGTCCCACGCCCTTGAGCACATGATGTTTAAAGGCAGCGACAAGCTCGGCCCCGGTGAATCCTCGCGGATACTGCGCGAACTCGGCGCCGAGGAAAACGCCTTCACCAGCGACGACTACACCGCCTACTACCAAGTGCTGGCCCGCGACCGCCTGAGCGTGGCCTTCGAGCTGGAAGCCGACCGGCTGGCCAGCCTGCGCTTACCGCCAGCCGAGTTCGCCCGCGAGATCGAGGTGATTAAAGAGGAGCGCCGTCTGCGCACCGACGACAAGCCCGCCGCCAAAGCCTTCGAGCGTTTTCAGTCCATGGCCTTCCCGGCCAGCGGTTATGGCAATCCAACCATTGGCTGGATGAGCGATCTTGAGCGCATGACCGTGCAAGAGCTGCGCGCTTGGTACCAGGCGTGGTATGCACCCAACAACGCCACCTTGGTGGTGGTCGGCGATGTCGATCCGAACGAGGTGTATCAGCTAGCTCAGCGTTACTTCGGCCACATCCCGGCGCGGCCGGTACCGCTGGCGCCAATCCCGCTGGAGCTGGCCAAACCCGGTGAACGCCTGCTCACCCTGCAGTTAAAAACCGAGCTGCCGAGCCTGATGATGGGCTTTAACGTGCCCAGCGTTGCCACCAGTAAAAAACCGCGCGAAGTGCAGGCCCTGCGTTTGGCCGGCGCACTGCTGGATGGCGGCTACAGCGCGCGCCTGCCGAGCCGCTTGGAGCGCGGCGCAGAGCTGGTGGCGGGCGCCTCGTCGAGCTATGACGCCTACACCCGTGGCGACAGCCTATTTATGCTGACGGCCACGCCGAACGTGCAAAAAGGCGTCAGCTTGGCGCAGGCCGAGGCCGGCCTATGGCAAGAACTGGACAACCTGAAAACCACCCTCGCCAGCCCAGAAGAGCTGGCCCGCGTGCGCGCTCAAGTCATCGCTGGGCTGGTGTATGAGCGCGACTCGATCACCAGCCAAGCCACCGCCATCGGCCAACTGGAAACGGTCGGCCTGTCATGGCGCTTGATGGATAACGAACTGAGTGAACTCAGCGCCGTGACGCCTGCCGATATTCAACAAGTCGCCCGCGACTACTTCACCCGCGACCGCCTAAGCGTTGCCCATATCCTGCCGCAGGAGAGCAGCCATGAATAAGTCCCGCAGCCGCCGCCTGAAAATCGCCGCCTTTGCCCTCGCCTTGCCCGTCTCGCTGGGCCTCTTGGTAGTCGCCAGCAACGCGGCAAAAATCAGCACCGAAATCACCAGTTCCAGCAACTCCACCAGCAACCCGCCGATATTGGCCTCGCTGGCAGCACTCGACGGCCAAGCGCCAGCGAGGCGCAACCTGAACATCGAAACCTGGCAAACCGCCGAAGGGGCCAAGGTGCTGTTTGTTGCCGCCAACCAGTTGCCGATGTTCGACCTGCGCCTGACCTTCGCCGCCGGCAGCAGCCAAGACGCAGGCGTACCCGGCTTGGCCATGCTGACCAATGCCATGCTCAATGAAGGGATTGCCGGCAAAGACGTCGGCGCTATTGCCGCCGGTTTTGAAAACCTCGGGGCTAATTTTGGCAACGGTGCTTATCGCGACATGGCCGTACTCAGCCTGCGCAGCCTTAGCACCCCAGAGTTACGCGAGCCGGCGCTGGCGTTGTTCAGCCAAGTCATAGGCGCGCCAAGCTTCCCCGCCGACTCACTGGCGCGAATCCAAAACCAGCTGCTCGCCGGCTTTGCCCAGCAAAAACAAAACCCCGGCAAGCTCGCCAGTTTGGCGCTGTTTAGCCAACTGTATGGCCAGCACCCGTACGCCCACCCGAGCGAGGGCGATGCCGAATCGATCCCGCGCATCACCCGCGCCCAGTTACAGGCCTTCCACGCCAAGGCTTATAGCGCCAGCAATGCGGTGATCGCCTTGGTCGGCGACCTCGACCGCGCCCAAGCCGAAGCCATAGCTGCCGGCGTTTCTGCTGCCCTGCCCAAAGGCGTGGCCCTGAGCAACAGCCCGCCACCGGCCACCCCGGCGCCCGGCAAGCACCACATTGAGTTTGCCTCCAAGCAAACCCATCTGCTGCTCGCGCAACTGGGCATCGACCGCCAAGACCCGGATTACGCGGCGCTGTATCTGGGCAACCAGATCCTCGGCGGCGGTGGTTTCGGCACCCGTTTAATGGAAGAGGTGCGCGAGAAACGCGGCCTCACTTATGGCGTGTACTCCGGCTTCAGCGCCATGCAGGCACGCGGACCCTTTATGCTTAACCTACAAACCCGCGCCGAACTCAGCGAAGGCACGCTGCAACTGGTGCAGCAAATTCTGCGTGACTACCTGCGCGATGGACCGACCCAGAAGGAACTAGACGACGCCAAACGTGAATTGGCCGGCAGCTTCCCGCTATCCACCGCCAGCAACGCCGACATCGTCGGCCAACTCGGCTCCATGGGTTTTTACCAGCTGCCCTTAACCCATCTGGAAGACTTTATGGCGCAGACTCAAGCCCTGAGCGTCGAACAGGTTAAAACCGCCATGGCCAAGCACCTCAATCCCGACGCCATGCTGATCGTCACCGCCGGCCCGACTGTGGCGCAACAAGCGCTACCCGCCCCCACCGACAATCCCGCCGAGCAAGCCCTTGGCGTACCGGAGCACTAATGCGTACTCGCGTCCCCAAACACAAAACCGCCCACAGCGACGACCTCGGCCAACTGCGCATAATCGGCGGCCAATGGCGCTCGCGGCAGTTCAGCTTCCCGATGGCACCGGGCCTGCGGCCGACGCCCAATCGCGTGCGCGAAACCCTGTTTAACTGGCTGGCACCCTACGTTGAAGGTGCCAAGGTGCTCGACCTGTTCGCCGGCAGCGGCGCACTCTGCCTCGAAGCCCTGTCGCGCGGTGCCGGCAGCGCGCTGGCCCTAGACATGAGCAACAAAGCCGTCAGCAGCCTGCGCGAACACCTGACCACGCTGGAATGCAGTAACTGCCAAGTGCTGCAAACCGACGCCCTGCAGCACCTGCAACTGCAAGCGCCAAGCAGCTTTGATCTGGTGTTTCTCGACCCACCGTTCAGCCAAAACCTACTGCTACCGGCCTGCAACCTGCTCGAACAACACGGCTGGCTAGCGGACGATGCGTGGGTCTACACCGAAAGCGAAAATCCGCCTTCCAGCCTCGGCCTGCCCGCCAACTGGCGCCTGCACCGCGAACAAAAAGCCGGCCAAGTGTATTACGGACTGTGGCAACGCACGGCGTAAAACATGCCTTCACCGATTACCTCCCGGTGGATTGCATCTACAACCCGCCAAACAATAGGTCGTTGCTCTAGGCTAACTTAACTGGTTGCTTGTACAGGTGTGGTTTTTTGTGCAAAATGCACAAAAAACTCCCAGAGGATCCCGTATGGGTAGCGAGCAGGTTAATTTTTATCTTCATGAGGCCTTTAAGGCATACAGCCGCAGAGACCTTGCCACCGCGCTCGAAGTGGACGTCGGCACTGTTCGTCGCTGGGAAATTGGCGAGACCAAGCCAAGGCCTTATGTGGTCGATCGCCTCAAACAAATGGTTATTCCATTTGATGATGACAAGGCACCCGGTACGTTTTCCTTTATTGACCTGTTTGCCGGGATTGGTGGATTGCGATTGGCATTTGAGTCAATTGGTGGCGAGTGCGTCTTCACCAGCGAATGGGACTCTTACGCACAGCGCACTTATCAAGCCAATCACCGCGACCGACACGAATTAAATGGCGACATTACCAAGCTCCATGAGTCTGAAATACCAGACCATGATGTGCTGTTAGCTGGATTTCCTTGCCAGCCGTTCTCGATTGCTGGCGTGTCAAAAAAGAACTCCCTTGGCCGCGCTCATGGCTTTCAAGATGCAACGCAGGGCACTTTATTTTTTGATGTTGCGCGAATCATTGCCCATAAAAAACCGCGTGCTTTCTTGTTGGAAAACGTCAAAAACTTGATGTCGCATGACAAAGGCAGAACCTTTGAAATAATTCGTCAAACCCTGAAAAATGAGCTGGGATACCACATCTTTCACAAGGTAATCGACGGCGCACATTTCACCCCACAGCACCGTGAACGAATCCTTATCGTCGGGTTCCGCGAGCAAGTGGCTTTTGACTGGAACGCCCTGCCTTTACCGGCCAAGGGCATGCGTACCCTGAAAGAAATTCTCCATCGCACCGATGGCACAGAGCCAACGCTGGAATGGGATGGCAAGCGCTTCTTTGATCATGAAGGCCGCCGGGTGCCAGACAAATACACCCTCACGCCCAAACTCTGGGCTTATCTACAAATGTACGCAGCAAAGCATCGCGCTCAAGGTAACGGATTCGGTTTCGGGCTAGTCGGGCCTGAGAGTGTTACCCGCACCCTTTCTGCGCGTTATTACAAGGATGGCTCCGAGATTCTTGTGGATCAAGGCGACGGAAGGAGTCCGCGACGCCTTACCCCGCGCGAGTGTGCTCGCCTTATGGGGTTCCCGGACACTTTCCGCATTCCAGTTTCTGATACCCGTGCATACAAGCAATTCGGCAATTCAGTCGTTGTTGGCGTTATGTCCCACGTTGCCCGCTTGATGCAGCAATTTCTTGAGCCTGCTCACCTTGAGCCGGAGCTAGCACTTTTCACCGAACAGTCGAGGTAATGCCATGCAAGCCATTTCCCGTATACCCGCACTGCAAGAGCAGACCTTTGCTACTGCCCAGCAATGGTTCGCAACCATGCAAAAAGCAGAGTTGCTATTCCATCCCGATGACGACCCGCAGGACATAGTTGCTGTCGCAACGAATAAGCAGGTATTCACCGCAGTAGAAGTAACTGCAGTACGAGAAGTCATGGCACAGCTATTTCAAGCGCTAGGTGATGACGTCTACGAGGCATGCTACCCGCTCGTGATGGGAGCTTTGCGCTCTGACGCGAATTAATGACAAATGCGGCATGAAACATTACCGGGCGTAGCAGGCCAAACTAATTTAAACGGAATTTTGGGTGATACATGGACATCAAAAACTTGGCAGCGGCTCTTGCTTCGCACGGCACTAATAAGCTATACGCCAAACCACTGGCTGAAAATGACAATTCAAAGCAGCAGATATATCTTGGAAAAGGCTTCGATGTAATAAAACATATCCCTTTTGGCGATATAACTCCTGATACCACCCCGAAGAATCCAAATTTTAAGGCTCGCCTTAACTTGTTCTGGTTTGACGGCGAATCTATTGAGCAGGCAAAGCATGCACAATTAATTTTATACCCTGAATATCCAGAGGTTAGGTTGTCAGGGTTTCTCAAGGGCTGCTCATCTGCGCCATCGATGCTAATGAGGCCTACGCCTATAACTCTTCGAAAAAACAACAATGAAAGCGATGGCCGGGTTCTTTTTCTGGGGACTTCAGACGAAGGCAAAATAATTTCTTATTTATCAGAGGCGGGCAGTAAGCTGTCTATTGAATTTGATGAGAAAGCCAAGTCTGGACAGTATCAAAAAATAGGCGTTATTTACGAAATACTCGATGATGGCGTCGTGGACAAGATCGCCAGCCTAACAGCGGTGCTTACCAAAATCCGCAATGATGGCTGGCATGAATCAATAAGGCTTAATCCGAGCGGACAGCCCATTGCCTACAAGGCAACAAATGGTGGTGGATATACCCTTGAGGCCCTATTAAAAATAAAGCCTAATGGCAGGTCGGAGCCGGACTATATGGGCTGGGAATTAAAAGCGTATTCGGGTGACCGAATAACGCTAATGACCCCCGAGCCTGATTCCGGCTTTTATGGAGAGCAAGGGGTTGAGCGTTTCTTGCGCAACTACGGCTATCAGCGAGATGAGGATACCTTGTACTTCACGGGTATCCATAAAGTCGGCTCAAAAAATAAGGGAACAGAATATACGCTGGCACTTTCAGGATTTGACCCTAAATCGCAGAAAATAGTAGACGTTCATGGCGGCATTGAATTACTGAATGACGAAAATTTCTGCCTCGCAAAATGGTCATATTCATTCCTTATCAAACACTGGTCTAGAAAGCATGAAAATGCAGCTTACGTTAAGTATGAACGCAAAGAGGATTGCGGATCTTATTTTTACAGATACCTGAGCCCGATACATCTAGGTATCGGCACGTCATTTGAAAGGTATCTGGCTTCAATGGCCGCTGGAAATATTTACTATGATCCTGCCCCAAAATTAACAGGGCTGAGAGATGTACGAACACGCGTCAAAGCGCGTAGCCAATTTAGAGTTTCAGTGAAGAATCTTCCTGAACTTTATGATTCATTTTCAGACGTAGAATTATAATTGAGAGTTACGACCGGCTGATGGCCTTCGTCAATAAACACATCGCTGACCCTTTCTATCTAGAGGGCACTCAGCGTGTCAGCCTGCGCGAGCGAATCTTCCGTGAGGTAGTGGCCAACCTGCTGGTGCACCGCGAGTACCTCAATCCGTTTCCCGCCAAGCTGATTATCCAGCGCGACCGGGTGACCACGGAAAACAGCAACAACCCCCACGGCATGGGCCTGCTGCGCCCGGACGACTTCGCCCCGTCGCCGAAGAACCCGGCCATCGCCCGCATATTCCGCGAGTTGCAGTGGGCCGAAGAGCTGGGCTCCGGGGTGCGCAACCTGTTCAAGTACGCCCGCGCCTTCGGTGGTCAGGACCCGATTCTGAGCGAGGAGTCGATTTTCCGCGTGACGGTGATGCTGCCAACACTGGCACAGGTGCCAGACAACGCACTCACAGGCACTCAACTAAGGGCAGAGTCAGGGGCAGAGTCAGGGGCAGAGTCACAGGAGCGGCGCGTGCTGGCCGCCCTGAATGACGGACCGCTGGGCAAGACCGAGCTAGCCCGCCGCCTCGGCCTGCCAGCCGTGACCGGAGCACTGAGCCGCAGCGTACGCCGCCTACTCGCCGCCGGCCTGATCGCCTACACAGTGCCAGACAAGCCCGCCAGCCGCTTACAAAAATATCGCCTAACCCCAATTGGGCAAGCGCTTGTGAGTCAGCAGGAAGCCGCCCATGAGTAGCACTACCAACACCGGGCGACTTGGCCGAAATGCTCATCGAACATTTTCACGCCAAGCTGACCCGCTTTGGCGACGCACTGAGTGGTTTAGCTAATTGATGACCCCGACTTTTAAACCCGCGTGGTGGCTACCCGGCGCGCATTTGCAAACCCTGTGGGCGTCGTTTTTGCGTGCGCCGCTGCGGCTGGCACGCACCCGTGAGCGCTTGTGGTTGGCCGATGGCGACTTTATTGATTTGGACTGGTTCGGCCCGCACACCGCCGAGGCACCGCTGGTATTGCTGCTGCACGGGCTGACCGGCTCGTCTGACTCGCATTACATTCTCGGCCAACAGCAGGCGCTGGCGGCGCAAGGCTGGGCCAGCGTGGCGCTGAATTGGCGCGGCTGCTCGGGTGAGCCAAATTTACTGCCGCGCGGCTATCACTCCGGCGTTAGTGAAGACCTCGCCAGCGTGATCGAGCATCTGCAAGCCGTGCGGCCGTTAGCCCCGTTGTATGCCGTGGGTTATTCGCTGGGCGGCAATGTGTTGCTCAAGTATCTGGGTGAACACGGCGCGCACGAGGGCCTGCAAGCGGCGGTGGCGGTGTCCGTACCCTTTCGCCTAGACCACTGCGCCGACCGGATTGGCTTGGGGTTTTCGCGGGTCTATCAAGCGCACTTTATGCGCGCACTAAGCGCCTATGTGCAGGACAAAAAGCAGCGTTTCCGCGCCACCCAACAACCCGCGCACTTGGCCGTACTTGAGCAACTCGGGCCATTAGACAAGATGCGCAGCTTTTGGGATTTCGACGGACAAGTCACCGCGCCGCTGCATGGCTATGCCGACGCCGATGACTACTACCGACGCGCCTCCAGCCGTTATTTTCTGCCGGCGATCAAGGTGCCGACCCTGCTGATCCAAGCCGCCGACGACCCCTTCGTGTTCCGCCACAGCGTGCCAGAACTCAGCGAACTGGCACCCAACACCCAGCTTGAGTTGCATGCCCACGGCGGCCACGTCGGTTTTATCGACGGCAGCGTGAGCAAACCGGGGCTGTATTTGGAGCGGCGGATTCCGCAGTGGTTACAATCAGTCGCGCAGCCCTAAGGTGCGCCACCAATCTTGGCGAAAACGCACGCGTAACGGCAACTGCTGCACGTGCCATTTCTCAGGTAACGGCTGATCAAAGGCGGCTGGCACCAGCAAGCTCATCTGGCTGGCGGCAAACGGGCGCTGCAGGTTGCTCGGCAAACGCTGTGCGCTGTCGGCCGCCGACAGCACATGGGCGGGCCGCCAGCGACCGCCAGGCATCTGCACCTCTAACGCTTGGCCCGGCGTGGCATAAGCGTTGTAACGCGGATCGAGGTAGATCAATAACTGCGGTTCACCCGCTTGCTCAAGGCGCATCAATAAGGTGCCGGGGCCGACACTCTCGCCTAAATTGACCAGTATCTCCAATACGCGACCACTGCTCTGGGCGCTCAGTGCCAAACTTTGCAGGCGTGATTCTAGCCATTGCCGCTCGCCGCTTTCGCGCAATGCCGCCCGCGCCTCGCCCTCGCCCGCTTGCAACTGCTGGCGCTGACGCTGCTCAAAACTCAACAAGTCAAACTGCGTGGCATTCAGCTCAGTTTGTGCGCGCAGTAGCTCGCCACGGGTCGCCGCGCCTTGGCTCAACAATTTCTGCAGCTGCGTAACACGTTGCTGGGCTAGGTTAATTTGCCGATTTAACAGCTGCCGCTCAGTCGTCTGCTGCGCGCCGGAGAAATCCGCCCGCGGGCTTTCTTCTAAGCTTCGCAGCACCTTCACCCGCTCGCGCCAGCCGGGATTATCCAAGCGCAGCAACGAATGCCCGACCTCGAAACGCTGGCCGACTTGCACATCAATACGCTCCACCTGCGCCGACTCGCCAGCCCGCAGCTCGACGACCGGAATTTGCAGCATCGCCGGCGCTTGTACATGCAGGTAACCCAGCCCTAGGCGGGCAAAGAACCACAACAGTGGGCTCGCCACCAAGAACAGAATCAAATACCAGCGCAAACGAAAGGCGACCCGTTTACCGGGGGCATAGAGCACCCGTAAACCACTGTCCGCCGCCGGGTCGCGCTCTTTTTGGCTATCAAAACGAATTTTCATCAGCGCCCCATTACTGTGGAAAATACTGCCACGCTTGCCAATCAAGACCCTTAACGCCCTGCGCCTGTAGCGCCGCTCGCCAAGTGTCATGTTGCTTGCGTAACTCACTGCGACTACTGCCGGCCCAGCTTTCGTCGCCCGCCAATGACGGTTCGACGCTTTGCGCTAAGCGCAGGTGCAACTCAGGCCAGCGCTTGGCCATGGCCTGCATGCGCTGGCTGTTGCGCTCTGGGTTGCGGCTGTAGAGCATTAAACTCACGCTGTTAACGCCAATTTTAGGCAGCTCACAAGGCACGCAAACGCTGGCCAGCGGCGGTTCAAACCAACGCGGATGGCTGGAGATTTCCAGCGGCCAAGCGCTGGCCTTGTCCGCCGCGCGCAGGCTGTCCAGCCAGTCCCGCAAGTGCTGTTCAGGCACCGGCCAAGCCAGTTGCTCCACCTCAAGATCAAGGTGCAGGCTGGCAAACGGCAAGCCTTGCAACTGCTCCAGCACCCGTAATAAGTCGCCCCGCCCGGCCGGGGTAATCCAGTGCGGGTCGCCCAGCAACAAACTCACCCGAATGTTGTGGGTCGCCGCCGCGTCCAGCAACGCGGTCAGATTGGCTCGCGTCGCTGGCAACTGACGCAATTGTTGCGCATTTAAGCCGAGATAAATGCCCTGCATACCGGCAGCTTGCAGCGCCTTGAGTTGCTGCGGGCGCTGGCGTGGATCAAGCAAACCCTGGCTGTGCCAAACATAAGTGGCTTGGCTCCACGCGCCGGCTTTGCTGCCTTGACCAAGGCCAACCGCACCAAGCGTGGTCGCCGACCAATTGAGCCGTTGCTCACCCAACAGGGCGGCAAAGCCGCTGTCGTCATCGGCAAACATGCGCAGCTCGGCCTCGCGCAGCCACAGGGTATGCCACGCGGCGATCTGCGCTAGGCCAACTTGGTAATAATTGCGCGCATCGACCAGCTCGCCGAGCAACGCATCTTCACCATCGACATTGCGCCGCGCTTGGCGCTCCTGCAACGCCGTGGCCAACAACGGTAACTGTTCGAGGCGCTGTTGCAGCTCCAGCGTGCTGCTGCGCAAACTGCGCAAGCTGCGCGCCAAGGCGATCTCCAGCGCCTGCTGCTCAGCCTTTAACTGCGCCTGCGCCACCTGATAATTAGCCTCACTGAGCTGTTGCCGCGCACGGCCATTACCAAGTAAGTCAAAGGGCGCGGAAAAATCTAGGCTGGCCACCAAGCCACTGCCATTTTTGTTGTAGTCGTTACGATCCTCTAGCGACTGCGCCAGCTTGAAACTGGACTCCACCGAGTCATACCAAGCGCTGTCGCGTGACTGCTCGGCGTAGCGCACTTGTTCAGAGCGCTCGGCCATGCGCGGATGCTGTTGCAACAATGCTTGCCATTCAGACGCCGGCCGGGGGGCTGCGACCAACGCATCGCTAACCGCCTCGGCGCTGGCCGGCACGCTCACCAACATGCCCAGCAACCGCCGGGCCTCCTGTGCTTGCTCGGGAGCCTGTGCACATTGACGGCTCAGTGCCTGCCAATCGTTGCGCAATGACTGCGCCTGCGAGGTGCGCAACCAGCCGCTTTGCTGACGCTGCAACAAACGCTCTTGGGCCGCCACCGCCGCGACCGACATCCCGGCGCACCAGTGCAGTTCTTGCTCAGCGCGCCACCAGTCGGCATACGCGGTGCGCACCGTGAGGCGCTGCTTGGCGCGCTGCAAGGCGATCTGCAATTGCTGGCGTTGTACTTGTTGTTCACTGGCCTTTAAGGCGTCAAGCCGGCGCTGCAAACTGCCTAACAAGGGGTAACTGACGCCTACTTGGTAATTGCGCCCGACGTAATCATCAATCTGCTCTTGCCCGCCGTCGCGATCGAGGTCGCGATAAGAACCGGCACTGCCACTGGCAAACAAGCTCCAGCCTTGCTCTGTTTCACGCAACGATTGTTCGGCGTGCAGCGCTTGCAAGCGCTCAGTGGCGGCCTGCATCACGGGCGAGTCATTGACCTCATTCAACAACTGCGCCAATGGCAGCGGCTCGGCCACCACCAGCGGCGCTGCAAGCCCCAACAACAGCATTATTCCAGCACGCATGTCAGAACCTCGTCGCCTTTTTGAGCACCCACCAAGGCGCCATACTGGATTCTTCATGGCCACGGCGAAACAGCTCATTCAAAATGGCCACCGCGCTCCAGCAACGCAAAATAAACATAAAAATCGGGAACACCGGCACCAGCAAACCTAGGCGTAAATCCTGCCGTGGCCGCTCAGACACCATCAGCAACATGCTCAGATAGAGCATTAAGGTGATGCAAAAATACAAGACATACACCAGCCCGGCCAACAGCAGCAAGGTGTTGCTCGGCAGGGTTAACAGCGCCAACAGGCTGTAGCCCAAAATAATAAACGGCAGCATCAGCTGGAAAAAGAAGCCGCTAATCAACGTCATGATGAAGTTGGGCCAACCCAACAGGCGCGGCGTCATGCTGGCCGAATGTTTGCGCACATAGAGAAACAGCAGGTCACCGTCCCAGCGCAAACGCTGCATCAGAAACTGCCGAAATGTCACCGGCGCATCGGTATGGCCGATGGCCTCAGGCTCAAACGGAATGCGTAATCTATTGCGCCGGCCGAAGTAGCTTTTAATTCGCAAGGTCAGGTCGAGGTCTTCGGCCGTGTGGGTGTCCCAGCCGCCGATGCGCTCGATAAAACTACGCCGAAAAGCCCCGAAGGCGCCCGAGACGTTGTTGACTAAATTCCACTCGCTCAGGCCAATTTTCGACATATGAATCGACAGCAAATACTCCATCGCCTGCATGGCCGTGCTCAAGGACGCCCAGCAATTGCGCACCCGTAAGCTGCCGGCCACGGCGGGCACGTTGGGGTCGGCAAAGTGCCGCACCAAGGCACTGACGGTGGTGTTGTCGAAGGAGGTGTCACCGTCCATGGCCATCACAATTTCACCGCTCGACAAGGCCAAGCCAGCATTCAGCGAGGACACCCGCCCGCCCCGTTGCCACTTGGCGATCGGCCTTAAATGCCGGCGCGGATACAGCACAGGGTCGATCTTAAAACTGCGCACAGCGTCTAACGTGGCCTGATTAACCGCCGCGCCGTCGACCACCGGAACCATCTCGATATGCCCCGGATAAACCTGCTCGCACAGGCTCAGCAGGGTTTTCTGCACATCCATGCCTTCGCTGTAACAGGTGATGATGCACGACACCCGTGGCCGATACAGCGACTGCTGCGGGCGCATGCTGCGCTGGCGCACAAACCAACGCAGCACCCCGAGCATAACCAGCAGATTGAGGGGCAACTCAAACAACAAGAAAAACGGAAATAGCATCAAAAACAACTGCGACACGCCATCGGGGCTGGCCAGATTCGCCAGCAGCGCCTGCCACTGCTCAATCAGCTCAAACATGGCGCGTTACTCCAGCTGTCCGGCGAGGCGTGCCAAGAGTAATTCGGCGGTTTCTTGCGCCTCCAAATCGCCCGGCGCAGTGAACCCCACCACCCGCAACTCAAGCTTAGTGGCGTCGCCCTCTTGCAGCAGTTTAGAACCGTTCAACAAACGCTCCTGCAACAGTGCTAAGCCCTGCGCATGGGTGTGCGGCAATAACAACCAGAGCAACTCTTCACTGCTACGGCTGCAGCGGTCGGTGTCGCGAATCGCCTCTTGCAAGCGCTCAACCAAACCATCCAGCACCGCATGGGTACGCATCTCGCCAAGCTCGGCGAAAGTTTCGCTTAAGTTCACAAAGTGCAGCCCAAGCAGGGAAAAGCCCGGCTCGCCATAGCGTCGCGTCAATTGCATTTGCCAATCGAGCAGGCCGGTGAAGGTTTGCAGCCCCACCAAGCCGAGGCGCTCAAAATGGCTGGCACCGGCCAACTCGCCCTCAAAACCCTGCCGGCAACGCAGGCGACCCACCTCCGACAGTTGAAAGTGGCGCACCTCGCGAACCCGCAAACGCTCCGGGCTGTGCACCTGATTACAATCCAGGCAACGCGCCTCGACGGCCGCATCGATAAAAAACGCCTGACAACCGCGACAGCGATAGTTTTCCAGCGGGCGGTCATAGTCACTGCCAATATGCCGCAGCCGGCTCAGGCAGTTAGGGCACAGCAGCAGGCCATCTTTAAGGTATTGCTCTTGCGGGCCAATGTGGCCGCAGGCAAAACAATGCAGTGACGGCTGGCGGGCAATATCCAACACGTGGCACTCGGGACAGACGTCCACATAGTTGATTCGCCCGGAACCGCAGCCCGTACACAGGCGCAATCGATCGAGTAATTCACCCTCGTCGAGCCAACCTTGCTGGGTGGCCAATTGCAGCCAGGTAAAAGCATTAATCGCCTCAGTGCCGGCCAGTGCCTCAAGCAACGGGTAGCGGTACAACTGCGGCGCGGCGGAATCGCGCAACGCCTGAATGCCGTTATGCGAGTGCAGCCACAACCAGGTTAAAACCCGGGTTTCAAAGCGCTGGGCGGGCAAGCCATTGTTAAACAGCGCCAAGCGCTCGCGCCACAGCCGCCACAACGGCGTAATGGCCGGCAACTCCAGCACCTTGCCATCGCCCAGCGCGGCGCACCACGGGTCCAGTTCTTGGCAGCAATAGACCAAACTGTAGTGGTATGCCTCCACCGCCCGCAGCCGCCGCAGCGCCTGCCCAGCTTGGATTGAGGGCAAGTCGAGCAGCAGCACATCGTAGCTCGGTGCCAGCAGCAGTTCTTCAAGGGTTAGATAACCATCAACCAAGGCTGCCGGATAACGACCCGGTGTCTGGCAGAGCACAGCAATCCGCGGAGTTAGTGCAGGCATAGTTCACAAGGCCCCTGAGACGGCAAATAAATTATTTGCCGAGCTTATCCAGATAATTCCGAATGGTAACCCTTTAGCGACTAAAACCCACCGCGCAGACGCCTAAATCACCCGCTCCAGCGGCACATACAGCTTGTCGTACAAGGCCTGCACCGCCGGGCGCGAGTCGGCGCTAATAAAGCCGCCTTCCAGCGCCAGCACCTGATAAATACCACGGCGCAATTGCTCTTGGTTTAGCTCAACACCTTGTTCGCGCGAGGTGCAGAGAAAGCGCACCCACGAGGTGAGGATGATCCAGCTATTGAGGGTCAGGGCCTCAACTTGGTCGTTATTCATTAACAAAATACCGGCCTCTACAAAGCCCTGATAAAGCGCCTGTGCATTGCCCATACAGCGCCGGGCAAACACCCGATAGCCCTGCGCCAAGGCAGCATCAGACTCCAGCAAGTGCTCCAGATCGCGGTGCAAAAAGCGGTAATGCCACATGGCGGCGAGCAAGGCTTCGAGGTAGAAGGTTTTGTCTTCCACCGTCAGCGCCCGGCCGGCGGGGGCGCGTAAAAACTGGTCGATACGCTGCTCATACTGACCGAACAGCTCGGCGATGATCGCCTGTTTATTGCGAAAGTAGTAATACAGATTGCCCGGCGAAATGCCCAAGTGCGCGGCAATGTGATTAGTCGTCACGCTGCGCTCACCCTGCGCATTAAACAATTCAAGGCTACCTTGAATGATACGTTCACGGGTCTTGATCGGTGCGTCAGCCATGCCGCGTCAAACTCCCTTGGGGCCGCACAGCGGCGGGTTAAAAAGGCGCACAGGATCGCCAACTCACTGGATGGACGCAACGCTTATAAACATTGGCCGCGCCGTAGCCTGTATTTAAACCGTCAACGGCGCACGCCCAACTTTTTACCTGCTAGCCAAGCCATGCGTTGCCCCGCATGCTATTTGACAGAATAGAGCAATTACTCTAAAAATCTACCAACACTCCGTTCACTGCGTATTTAAGGATTTATCATGGCCGCCGAAATTGCCCACTTGCAGCACCACCTGCAACAGTCGCAGCAGCAAATTAGTCAGCTAGAACAACTATTTGCCGGTCAGCGCGCGGCTTTTCGCAGCCATTCGATGCCCAGTGCCGAGCAGCGCCTGCAATGGCTTAAAGCCCTCAGCCAGATGCTCAGCAGTGAGCGTGAGGCGTTGATTAAGGCGATTTCACAAGATTTCAGCAACCGTTCGGCGGATGAAACCTTGCTGGCCGAGATCATGCCCAGCCTGCAGAACATTCATTACGCCAGCAAAAACCTGAAAAAGTGGATGAAGCCTTCGCGTCGCGCAGTCGGCCTAGCCTTTCAGCCGGCCGCTGCCCGAGTGGTGTACCAGCCGCTGGGCGTAGTCGGCGTGATAGTGCCGTGGAACTACCCGCTGTTTCTGGCCATGGGTCCGTTGATTGGCGCACTGGCCGCCGGCAACCGGGTGATGCTGAAGATGAGCGAATCGACTCCAGCCACCTCGCAATTGGTTAAAGACTTACTGGCGAAGATCTTTCCAGAAGATTTGGTTTGCGTGGCCTTGGGCGAGGCCGAAGTCGGCGCGGCCTTCTCCAAGCTGCCGTTCGACCACTTGCTGTTCACCGGCGCCACCAGCATCGGCAAACACGTGATGCGCGCCGCCGCCGAGAATCTCACCCCGGTGACCTTGGAGTTGGGCGGCAAGTCGCCAGTGATTATCTCCGCCGATGTGCCTTTGGCGGACGCCGCCGAGCGCATCGCCTTCGGTAAAACCCTGAATGCCGGACAAACCTGCGTGGCACCCGATTACGTGTTGGTGCCGCGCCAGCGCGTCGAGGGTTTTGTCGCCGCCTACAGCAAGGTGGTTACTCAGTTTTATCCAACCCTGAAAGACAACCCCGACTACACCGCGATCATCAACGAGCGCCAGTTGCAGCGCTTAAAGGGTTTGCTCAGCGACGCCGAGAACAAGGGCGCCAAGGTCATCAACCTGTATCCAGAAGGCCAAGGCCGGCGCTTGCCGCAGGCGCTGCTGCTGAATGTGACTGACGAGATGCAGGTCATGCAGGACGAAATCTTCGGCCCGCTGCTGCCGATCGTGCCCTACGACAACCTTGAGCAAGCCTTCGCTTACATCAATGAGCGGCCACGGCCGCTGGCGCTGTATTACTTCGGCTACAACAAGAGCGAACAGCAACGGGTGCTGCACGAAACCCACTCGGGCGGCGTGTGCCTGAACGACACCATGCTGCACGTGGCCCAAGACGATATGCCGTTCGGCGGCGTCGGCCCCTCGGGCATGGGCCATTACCACGGCCATGAAGGCTTCAAAACCTTCAGCCATGCCAAGGGCACCTTTATTAAGCAGCGCTTCAATGCCGCGCGGATGATCTACCCACCGTATGGCAAGGCCCTGCAAAAGTTGGTCTACAAGCTGTTTATTCGCTAATAACCTGCCCGAGGCCTACCACCCAGAGCGTTGCACAGCGCACTGGGTGGTCTTACTAGAAAGCCGAGAATAACAATGAACGACAGCATCCTTAGCGCCCCGCAACTATCGCGCCGAGGCTTACTTAAAGTAGGCCTGTTTGGCACCGCGTTCTTAGCGACAGCCGGGGTTACCGCAACACTTAGCGGCTGCTCGGCAAGCGTGCCAGCCAGCGGCTTAGTGACTTTACGCAGCAGCGATTTGCCATTTTTGCGCAGCGTTATCCCAGTGATCCTCGAAGGCGCGGTGAGCGCGGAGAAAATGGCCGCTGCCGTTGAGCAAAGCATCACGGGGATCGACTACAGCCTCACGCGCTTTTCGCCAGAGATGCAAAAGCTCACCGTGCAGTTGTTTGATGTCTTGGCCTTGGGCCTCACCCGTGGGCCGCTAACCGGCGTGTGGGGCAGCTGGGAAAACGCCAGTGCCGAGGACGTGCGCAGCTTCCTTCATCGTTGGCAGAACAGCTCGCTGGGCCTGTTAAAAATGGGCCATGGCGCCATCCTGCAGCTGGTCATGCTGGCCTGGTATGGCCAGCCCGAGTCGTGGGCGCATTGCGGCTATCCCGGCCCGCCTACAGTCTGACGGCTGGCTGCGCGTCGGCCAGGCGTTGTTGCAGATGCGCTCGGACTGCTCATTTACCACTCGTAAACTCCGCGTCCTCGCGCATCTGCGCCTAGCCTAGCTCTAGCTCGCTCAGCCTTGTATGCAGTGGAATCATAAGAAAGAGACCCCTAAATGCCAGTACCCGATCTGTTTCAACAAGGCCTCGCCAGCGGCTGGAAAACCTACAACGGCTCACGCCTTGAGCAGGACCTCACTTTGGAAGCCGACGTGGCCATTATTGGCAGCGGCGCGGGCGGCGGTACCACCGCAGAAATCCTCAGCCAAGCCGGTTTTAAGGTGCTGCTGATTGAGGAAGGCCCGCTGAAAACCAGCACTGACTTCAAGATGCAGGAGCCCGAGGCTTACGGCGCGCTGTACCAAGAAGGCATGGGCCGGATGAGCAAAGATGGCGCCATCACCATCATGCAAGGCCGCGCTGTCGGTGGCACCACGCTGGTCAACTGGACCTCAAGCTTTCGCACCCCCGACCCGACGCTGGAGCACTGGGCCAGCGAATACGGCGTTAAAGGCCACAGCCCAGCCGAAATGGCACCTTGGTTTGCGCGCATGGAAGAACGCCTCGGCGTTGCCCCTTGGGCCATGCCGCCAAATGCCAACAATGACGTGATTCGCCGTGGCTGCGACAAACTCGGCCTGCACTGGAAGGTTATCCCGCGCAACGTGCGTGGCTGCTGGAACCTCGGCTACTGCGGGATGGGCTGCCCGACCAACGCCAAGCAATCGATGCTGGTCACCACTATTCCCGAGGCCTTAAAAAATGGCGGCGAGTTGTTGTATTTGGCCCGTGCCCAACGCCTGCTAATCGACGGCGATAAAGTCACCGGCGTTGAATGCCTCGCCATGGATGAGCTGTGCGTCGCCCCGACCGGGCGCAAAATCACCGTTAAGGCCAAGCATTACGTGCTGGCGGCTGGCGGCATCAATAGCCCCGGCCTGCTAATGCGCTCCAACGCACCCGACCCACACGGGCGCACGGGTGCGCGGACCTTCTTGCACACGGTGAACTTCTCGGCGGCGCTGTTCGACGAGCTGATTAACCCGTTCTACGGCGCGCCGCAGTCGATCTACTCCGACCACTTTCAGTGGGATGACGGCGCCACCGGGCGCATGTCCTACAAACTCGAAGTACCGCCCCTGCACCCGGCGATAACCTCAACCCTGCTCGGCCGTTTTGGCATCGACAACGCCATGCGCATGGCGCAACTGCCGCACACCAACGTGATGCTGGCGCTGATGCGCGACGGTTTTCACCCCGACAGCGCGGTGGGCAAGGTCGAGTTGCGCGGCGATGGCAGCCCAGTACTCGACTACCAAATGACCGATTACACCTGGGATGGCATCCGCCGGGCGTACCACACCATGGCCGAGATCCAGTTCGCCGCTGGCGCTAAAGCGGTGTTACCGCTGCACGCCGATGCCGACTACGTGCCGACCTTGGCCAAAGCCCGCGAGCTGATCAACAACCTGAGCCTAGAGATTTACCGCACCCGCCTCGGCTGCGCCCATGTGATGGGCGGCTGCGGCATGAGCGAAGAGGAGAAGTTGGGGGTAACCGACAGCCTCGGCCGCCATCATCAACTGCGTAACTTGTCGATCCACGACGGCTCGCTGTTCCCAACCAGCATCGGCGCCAACCCACAATTGTCGATCTATGGCCTGACCTCACAACTGGCCAGCCAGTTGGCTGAGCGGCTAAAAAGCGCCTGATCGCATGCGGACAATGGTGGGCGGGTGCAACCCACGCGGGTTACACCCGCCCTACGCCTGGATGGCAAGCCTCTTGGCGTGCCATCCAGAATGCCCCGCACGACCTGCGTGACCGTTAAATACCCCGCCTCGAAGCAAATTTCGCACAGTTGACCCAACGGCTTGGCCGCTGGAGTTGGCTGCGCTACCATCGGCCCCCCTACCGACCTGCGGCAGGACGTTGCGATGAGTCGAGTGGATGCTGCCCTCGCTACTCGCGCCGAAGCTGCCCTTATTACCCAGATAGCTGCCCAGCTGGACTCTACTAGGACGTCGCGATGAATCGAGTGTTGTATCCAGGGACCTTCGACCCTATTACCAAGGGTCACGGCGATCTCATCGAGCGCGCCGCTCGGCTATTCGACACCGTGATCATTGCGGTCGCCGCCAGCCCGAAGAAGAACCCGCTGTTTCCATTGGAACAACGGGTAGCGCTGGCTCGCGAAGTCACCAAGCACCTGCCCAACGTCGAGGTGGTGGGTTTCTCCACCCTGCTGGCGCACTTTGCCCACGAACAGAAAGCCAACGTATTCCTGCGTGGCCTGCGCGCGGTCTCAGACTTCGAATACGAGTTCCAACTGGCCAACATGAACCGCCAGCTGGCTCCCGATGTTGAGAGCATGTTTCTCACTCCCTCGGAAAAATACTCCTACATCTCCTCGACGCTGGTGCGCGAAATCGCCGCGCTGGATGGCGACATCAGCAAATTCGTCCACCCGGCGGTCGCCGAGGCGCTGGCCGAACGCTTCAAGCGCTAAATTCTAAGCCTCCCGGCGCTGCCATTCAGCGCCGCCGATGGCGCCCGCCACGGCAATCCGGCACAATTTACCCATCGTTTTCTGTATGCCGAGGTTTAGCGCCTTAGCAGGAGTAGCTGCATGTCCCTGATCATCACCGACGACTGCATTAACTGCGACGTCTGCGAGCCCGAGTGCCCGAACGCAGCAATTTCTCAGGGCGAAGAAATTTACGTCATCGACCCTAACCTGTGCACCGAATGCGTGGGTCATTACAACGAGCCGCAATGCCAGCAAGTGTGCCCGGTGGACTGCATCCCGCTGGACGAGAACCACGTCGAAAGCAAAGATGAGTTGCTGGCTAAATACAACATTCTCACCGGCAAGGCCTGATTGATCGTCCGAATGCTGCTGCGGGCTTCGCGCGCCATACGGCGCTTAAAGCAGGCTCGGACTGCTCATTTACAGACGTAAACTCCGCGTCCTCGCCTACTTTTGCCTTGTCTGACCCTCGCTCGCTACGCACTCAGACGATCAATAAAATGCTCAGAAAGCTTTCCACCGCAGCACTACTCATACTCTGCAGCCTCACCCTGCAGGCGAATCAGCACCCTAGCCAGGCGGCGATTGCCAGCGCCCACCCGGCAGCGACTGTCGCCGGCCTAGAAACCTTGGCCGCCGGCGGCAATGCCTTTGATGCGGCCGTGGCGGTTAGCGCAGCCCTCGCCGTGGTCGAGCCTTACGGCAGCGGTTTGGGCGGTGGCGGTTTCTTTCTGCTCCGACAAAATCGCAGCAGCGCGCCCAGTTACCACTTTCTCGATGCCCGCGAACGCGCACCGCTAGCCGCCAGCGCGCAGATGTACCTGCGCAATGGCCAAGCCGTGCCCGAACTGTCATTAAATGGCGCGCTGGCGGCGGCGATTCCGGGCTTACCGGCCGCCTTAGTGGAACTTGCCGAACGCTATGGCCGCTTGCCATTGCGCGACTCACTGACGCCGGCCATTCGTTTAGCCCGTGATGGCGTGGGGATTGACCCAATTTATCAACAGCGGGCCGGCTGGCGTTTAACGGCCTTACGGGCAGATCCAGAAAGCGCACGGCTATTTCTCGCCAAGGGGGAAATCCCCGAGCAATACAGCCTGCTGCGCCAACCAGAACTGGCGAAAACCCTCGAGTTGCTGGCCCGCGACGGCCGCGACGGGTTTTACAGCGGCGTACAAGCCAAGCGTTTAGTCGACGGCGTGCAAGCAGCGGGCGGTATCTGGAGCCTGCGCGACCTAGCCGAATACCGCGTGATCGAGCGCACCCCGCTGCGCTTTAAATTAGCCGATGGCCGCGAGCTGATCAGCGCCCCGCCGCCCTCGGCCGGCGGTGTGGCACTGGCGCAAAGCCTCGGCATCCTCCAGCAACTACCTTGGCAGACCGCCGATAAGCTGCAACGCACCCATTTAGTGGTGGAAACCCTGCGCCGGGTATACCGCGATAGAGGCTTGCTGGGCGACCCGGATTTCATTCGCAATCCACTCACACCACTGCTGGCACCCGCTTATCTACAGCAGTTAGCCCGCAGCATCGACCCGCAGCGCGCCACCCCCAGCGCCAATCTGCCGCCAGCACCGGCGTGGAAGGAGGGCGACCACACCACTCATTTCAGTATTTTGGACAGCGACGGCAATGCGGTGGCTGCCACCCTGTCGATCAACCTACCGTTCGGCGCGGCCTTCACGGTGCCCGGTAGCGGCGTGCTGCTAAATAACCACATGGACGACTTCGCCGCCGCCGTGAACAGCAGCAACGCCTACGGCTTAACCGGCAGCGCGGCCAACCAGATCGCCGCCGGCAAGCGCCCGCTGTCGAGCATGAGCCCAAGTTTTATCGAAAGTCCCAGCGCCTTCGCCGTCTTCGGCACACCAGGGGGCAGCCGCATTCCGAGCATGGCATTGCTGGCCATGCTCAGTTATCTCGACGGACAGCCGCCCAGCGCCTGGGTCGCCGTGCAGCGCTACCACCACCAATACCTACCGGACGTTATCGAGCACGAACCAACGACCTTCAGTGCCAGCGAAATCAAGCATCTGCAACAACGTGGCCATAGCCTAAGGAATGTCGAGCGCGCCTATGGCAATCAACACGTGCTGTTGTGGGACAAACCCAGCGGCGCAGTTGAAGCCGCTAGCGACCCACGCGGGATTGGCATGGCCAGTCAGTGGCCGGCAGAGCCGAAATAACCCGCCGCTTGCGTTACCGAGCGTGTACAGACTCAAGCCAAATTATAAAATTCAGGCAACAAAAAGCCGATCAAGTGATCGGCTTTTTGTCTAACTAAGTTAACCCTTAGTTCTGTTGATAACCGCTGGTAGTACAGCCCAAGCAGCGCACAAAAGCTTCACGACCCGGCTCTAACACCAGCGCTTCGCCGGCTTCGCCAACATTACCGCCCAGCGCAGTAAACGGCAGGCTAACCACAAAGGCTACCGCGCCAATAGCGGTCGCGCCGATCAGCAACGGGCGAGCAATAATCAAGTCGCCCAACATCGCATAACCCTTAGGGGTGCTCGTGTCGTAGAGCGGATTGCCGCTGGTGGTATTGCCGTTGCTGCTGGTGTTGGCTGTCGCCTGCTGAACCTCATCTGCCTGCGCCGGCAGGGCCAACAAACCAGAGGTCAGCGCCAGAATGGCGGCGGTGGTGCGGAACAGATTCATGGGGCGATCCTTCAGCTATTCGTATTGGTAAACCTAACTATAACAGTGCGCTGGAAATTGTCAGCGTGAACGCCGTCAATCAGTTGAAATTTTTTCAAACACATTTATTGCCCTTAAAACGGCCACCTCCTGAGCCTTTATCGATACCGCTCGCACGCCTCGCCCGAATCTTCCCGCAGCCAGCCTAACGCTGGCATTTCGGGCAATACACGCTGGCGCGCTGGCCCAACTTAAGCTCGCGTAACGTACTGCCGCAGGCCTTGCAGAACTCACCGCCACGGCCGTAAACAAACAACTCCTGCTGAAAATAACCGGGCTGACCATCGCCACCCACAAAATCGCGCAAGGTGGTGCCGCCACGCGCAATGGCGGCGGCGAGGATGCGTTTGATGGCGGCGGCTAGTTTCAGGTAGCGCGCCCTTGAGATAGAGCCTGCAGCGCGGCGTGGATCGATGCCGGAGGCAAACAGCGCCTCGGACGCATAGATATTGCCCACCCCGACCACCACGGCGTTATCCATGATGAAGGGTTTAACGGCCATATTTTTACCGCGCGATTGGCTAAACAAACGTTCACCATCAAACAACTCGGTCAGCGGCTCCGGGCCGAGCTTGTGCAGCAATGGATGATTGAGCGGGTCATTGCTCCAGAGCATCGAGCCAAAGCGTCGCGGGTCGTGATAACGCAGGGCCAAGCCGGACTCCATAACGATGTCGACATGCTCATGTTTGACCACCGGGGCGTCGGCCGGCACCAACCGCAGACTGCCGGACATGCCCAGATGACTGATCAAACAGCCGGATTCGGCATACAGCAGCAGGTATTTGGCGCGCCGCTCGACCCGTTCAATCAACTGTCCAGACAAGCGCACATCTAAGTCTTCCGGGATCGGCCAACGCAAACGCCGCTCGCGGACGATCACCTGCAACACGCGCTGGCCTTCTAAATAGGGCGCAATACCGCGACGGGTGGTTTCTACTTCGGGGAGTTCAGGCATACACGCGAATTCAACTGTAGGTGTGGGCTACAAGCGCCAGCCATGGCCAATTGCTGCGCTAGCGAGTGACGAGTGAGAAGGCGGACGGGTAGCGCGACTGCTCCCCCATCCTACCCTTTGGCGACAATCCAGCTAGCTAATATCCAGATCACGAATAGTGTCTTTGAGGGTATCGAAATCGTACTCGGTAAAGCCGACATATTCCAAAATACTGGCCTGCACGCTGTCCCACTCATGATCATGCTCTTGCTGGCCGAGGGTGCGGTAGCAGCCGCAAATATGTTCGGCCATCTTCAGAACTGCCAGTAAGGTCTTAAGTTTACTGTCGCGACTGGTGTCCTCGCTGAACACGCCTTGGACATTATGGTGCTGAGCAATTGCATCGCAGATATGCCGTGGCAGGTTCCACGACTTGGCCACGTAATAGCCAACCACCGCATGATTGGTATCCAGCTGATCGTTTTCGCTATCGACTACGCGCACGTCAGCCGAGGCATTGCCGTAGGCCTGCTCCAGGACGTTCATATATTCCGGGAAGCGCTTAAGCATCAGCGGAATCCCACAGTTATGGAATAACCCCAGCGCATAGGCTTCATCCGCCGGTTGATAACCGATGCGTTTGGCCAGCGTCAGGCAGGTCATGGCCACGTCTTGCGCGCTGTCCCAGAAGCGGTTGAGCGTGACGATAGTCTCGTCGCTCATCTCGCCCTTAATTGACTGGGCGTTAATTAGGTTAATCACGGTATTGCAGCCGAGTAGATTGACTGCCTGCTTGATCGAAACAATCCGATTAGCCAAGCCAAAATACGGCGAATTGACGATTTTCAGCAGCGCGCCTGACAACCCCGGATCGTGACTGATCAGCGTGGCAATCGCGTTTAGATCCGGCTCCGGCATGTACTGTTCCATTTGCAGATCAACCATAATCTGCGGTTGCGGCGGCACGCTAATGCCGAGCAAGGCTTGTTGAATTTGTTCGGTGCTGAGTTCGATGGTCATGGGGGCTAGGTCTTTGGGCGCTGATGACAAAGTGTAGTCGTAGTAGCTGTGTGTTTGCCTAGCCAAGTGTGCGCAACGGCAAAACTTTCTCTGCGCTATAATCGCCCTTTTTAGTGCCCGAGAACCCCCATGTCCCTGCCTAGCCTGCGCCTCAAAGCCAATGCCGATCGTCGCCTGCGCGCCGGCCACCTCTGGGTCTTCAGCAACGAGGTGGATGTTGCCGCCACCCCGCTGAACACCTTTGCCAGTGGCGATCAGGCGATTCTCGAAGCCTCCAATGGCAAGCCGCTGGGCATAGTTGCCGTTAGTCCGAATAATTTAATTTGCGCCCGCTTGCTGTCGCGCGACGTTACCCATGTACTGGATAAATCACTGCTGGTGCACCGCATCAACGTCGCCCTGTCGCTGCGTGAGCGCTTGTTCGACAAACCCTTCTACCGTTTGGTATTTGGCGACTCCGACCTGCTGCCGGGCTTGGTGGTCGACCGCTTCGGCGACATCTTAGTGGTGCAACTGGCTTCGGCGACCATGGAGAAGCACAAAGACGACGTAGTTGCCGCGCTGGTTCAGGTATGCAAACCGAGCGGCATTCTGTTTAAAAATGACTCCGCCGCCCGCGATGCCGAAGGCCTAGCCAGCTACGTGGAAACCGCCTTTGGTCTGGTGCCCGAGTGGGTAGCGCTGGAAGAAAACGGCGTTAAGTTCGAAGCGCCGGTAATTGCCGGGCAAAAAACCGGCTGGTTCTACGACCACCGGATGAACCGCGCGCGCATCGCCCCTTACGTTAAGGGCAAGCGGGTGCTCGACCTGTTCAGCTACATCGGCGGCTGGGGCGTACAAGCGGCGGCCTTCGGTGCCAGCGATGTGATGTGCGTGGACGCCTCGGCCTTCGCCCTCGATGGCGTCGAGCGTAACGCCGGCCTGAATGGCCTGAATGAGAAAGTCGCCTGCCTGGAAGGTGACGTGTTCGAGGCGCTTAAGCAGCTAAAAGCCGCCGAAGAGCGTTTCGATGTGGTGATCGTCGATCCGCCGGCGTTTATCAAACGCAAAAAAGACCTGAAAAATGGCGAAGCCGCTTACCGTCGCCTGAATGAACAAGCCATGCGCCTGCTGAATAAAGACGGCATCTTGATCAGCGCTTCCTGCTCGATGCACCTGCCGGAAGACGATTTGCAGAACATCCTGCTGACCAGCGCCCGCCATCTGGACCGCAACATGCAATTGCTCGAACGCGGCAGCCAAGGCCCGGACCATCCGGTGCATCCGGCCATCCCGGAAACGCGCTACATCAAGAGTTTGACCTGCCGGTTATTGCCGAATAACTAACAGTTAAACCGTAGGGTGGGCTTTAGCCCACCAGCGTTAACTGCCCAACGGTGGGCTAAAGCCCACCCTACGACCCTGAACAAGTTTTAGCGCTTTTCGATCTGCCGCCCCCTGCGGCAGATCGGTTATTCTGACCTTTTCGTGACCGCCTTCCGAGAACGCCGCCATGCCTGACTATCGCTCGAAAACCTCCACCCACGGCCGTAACATGGCCGGCGCCCGCGCGCTGTGGCGCGCAACCGGGATGAAGGACGAAGATTTCAAGAAACCGATCATCGCCATCGCCAACTCCTTCACCCAGTTCGTGCCCGGCCATGTGCACTTGAAGGACATGGGTCAGCTGGTTGCCCGCGAGATCGAACGGGCTGGCGGCGTGGCCAAAGAATTCAACACCATTGCCGTGGATGACGGCATCGCCATGGGCCACGACGGCATGCTCTATTCGCTGCCATCGCGCGAGATCATCGCCGACTCAGTCGAGTACATGGTCAACGCCCACTGCGCCGACGCCATCGTCTGCATCAGCAACTGCGACAAGATCACCCCCGGTATGTTGATGGCCGCCCTGCGCCTGAACATCCCAGTGGTGTTTGTGTCCGGCGGGCCGATGGAAGCCGGCAAAACCAAGCTGGCCAGCCACGGTCTGGACTTGGTCGATGCCATGGTGATCGCCGCCGACGAAAGCGCCAGTGACGAGAAAGTCGCCGAATACGAGCGCAGCGCCTGCCCGACCTGCGGTTCGTGCTCGGGGATGTTCACCGCCAACTCGATGAACTGCCTGATGGAAGCCCTCGGCCTAGCCCTGCCCGGCAACGGCTCGACCCTGGCCACCCACAGCGACCGCGAGCAGTTGTTCCTGCAAACGCTACTATCAAGACAACGACGAGTCGGCCCTGCCGCGCAACATCGCCAATTTCAAGGCGTTTGAAAACGCCATGACGCTGGACATCGCCATGGGCGGCTCGACCAACACCATCTTGCACTTGCTGGCGGCAGCGCAAGAAGCCGAGATGGAGTTCGACCTGAAAGATATCGACCGCCTGTCACGCAAAGTGCCGCAACTGTGCAAGGTCGCGCCGAACATTCAGAAGTACCACATGGAAGACGTGCACCGCGCCGGCGGCATTTTCAGCATCCTCGGCTCGCTGGCCCGTGGCGGCCTGCTGCACACCGACCTGCCGACCGTACACAGCGCCAGCATGGCCGAAGCCATCGCCAAATGGGACATCACCCAGACTAACGACGAAGCCGTACACACCTTCTTCCGCGCCGGCCCGGCCGGTATCCCGACCCAAACCGCGTTTAGCCAAAGCACTCGCTGGGACACCGTCGATGACGACCGTGAGAACGGCTGTATCCGCAGCGTTGAGCATGCGTACTCGCAAGAAGGCGGCCTGGCCGTGTTGTACGGCAATATCGCCGTGGACGGTTGTGTGGTGAAAACCGCCGGGGTCGATGAGTCGATCCACATCTTCGAAGGCACGGCGAAAATTTTCGAAAGCCAAGACAGCGCCGTGCGCGGAATTTTGGCCGACGAAGTAGTCGCCGGTGACATCGTCATCATCCGCTACGAAGGTCCGAAAGGCGGCCCGGGCATGCAGGAAATGCTCTACCCAACCAGCTACCTGAAATCCAAAGGTCTGGGTAAAGCCTGCGCCCTGCTCACCGACGGACGTTTCTCCGGTGGCACTTCGGGTCTGTCGATCGGCCACGCCTCGCCGGAAGCCGCTGCGGGCGGTGCTATCGGTTTAGTGCGCGCCGGCGACAAGGTGCTGATCAACATCCACGAACGCTCGATCAACCTGTTGATCAGCGACGAGGAGATGGCCAGCCGTCGCGCCGAGCAAGATGCCAAAGGTTGGAAGCCAGTGGAAAAGCGTCCGCGCAAAGTCACTACCGCGCTCAAAGCCTACGCCCTACTCGCCACCAGCGCTGACAAAGGCGCGGTGCGCGACAAAGCGCTGCTCGATCGTTTGGTTGACTAAGCCAGCACGCCACATCTGAGCCCGGTGCATTGCCGGGCTTTTTTATGCCTGCGTGTTCGCCAGCTATAGTGACGTAACCAGCACCGGAGCCCAGCGATGTCACGCGGCCTACTCTTTAGCCTATTACTGCTACTCAGCGCCTGCTCACCACCGCCATCCGAGCCGCTGCGGGTGGCGATTAACCCGTGGCCGGGGTTTGAGTATTTGTACTTAGCCGAGCAACTGAAGCTCTTTGAGGCCGAGGGCGTACAGGTAAAAGTTCTCCAGTTTGGCTCCGCCCATGACAGCAGCCGCGCCTATGAACTAGGGCAGGTCGATGGCTACTGCACCACGCCCGGCGGGGTACTGCTCAGCCGCGCACAAAGCCCGCGCCAGCCGCAGATAGTGCACGTCACCGACTACTCCAGCGGTGGCGATTTAATCGTCGCCAAAGCGCCGATTCGCAGCGTGGCGCAATTAGTCGGCAAGCGCGTCGGGGTCGAG
Organism: Pseudomonas sp.; assembly: GCA_044354115.1. GTDB lineage: Bacteria > Pseudomonadota > Gammaproteobacteria > Pseudomonadales > Pseudomonadaceae > Aquipseudomonas. The sequence goes on from JBILAR010000001.1 coordinate 78,544, forward strand.
CCGGGCAGCCTCAACAGCTATATTTTGGCCCGCGCCCTGCGCAGCAGCGGGCTGAGTATCGAGCAGGTGACGTTGGTTAACCTCGGCCAAGACGCCATGTTAGAAGCCCTGCAAAACGGCGTGATTGACGCGGCGGTAAGTTATCCGCCGTTTTCCGTACCTATGTTGAAACAAGCGCACTACCAAGAAATTTTCACCACCCGCAGCATCCCCGGCGAAGTCCTCGACGTTATCGCCTTCGACGCCTCGGTGCTGGCCACCCGTAAACCCGAGATACAGGCCATGTTGCGCGCCCTCGAAGCGGCCCATGCATACGCCAGCGCGCATCCGGACGAAGCCAACCGGCTGATGGCCGCCCGCGAGAATCTAACCCTGGAGGAGTTTGCCAATATCCAGCGTAACGACCTGCAAGTGCTGCGCATGGCCGACCAGCCGTTTTATCTGGGTGCCAATGGCTTATTAATGCAAGCCCTGCAACATACTCAAGAGGTTTTGCTGACCAATGATGAGCTACAGCAGCCCACTGACCTCGCGGCGCTGCTGGCGCCCTGAGCATGTCGGCCGGCACAAAATCAACGCCCGGCTATAGTGCTAGAACCCCGCATGGAGCTCACCGATGAAGCGATACCTGCTGCTAAGCCTGTTGTTGCTCCTCAGCGCCTGCTCAGAGCCACCGCCAGAACCACTGCGAATTGCCACTAACCCTTGGCCCGGCTACGAATACCTGTTTTTGGCCGAACAACTCAAGCTGCTTGAGGCCGAAGGTGTCGCGGTACAAATTTTACAATTCAGCTCCCTCAACGACGCTCGCCGCGCCTACGAGCGCGGCCAAGTCGATGGCTTTGGCGGCACCTTGGTTGAGGTCTTAATGGCCAAAGATCAAAGCGAGCGCTCGCCGCAAATAATCCATGTGCCGGATTACTCCAACGGCGGCGATTTAATAGTCGCGCAAGCGGCCATTAGCGAGGTTAAACAACTGCAAGGGAAAACCGTGGCCATCGAACCCGGCACCCTCAACACCTACATCCTCGCCCGCGCCCTCAATCGCGTCGGGCTCACGCTCGATCAGGTCAAGTTGGTCAGCTTGGCGCAGGCCGACATGTTCACGGCGCTGCAAAAAGGCGATATCGATGCCGCCGTGACCTATCCGCCGCACTCCATTGAGATGCTTAAACAACTGCCACTTAAGCAAGTGTTTAGCAGCCGCGAAATACCCGGTGAAGTGCTCGATATCATCGCCCTCGACGCCCAAGTAATAGCCACCCGCAAGGCCGACATACAGGCCTTGCTGCGCGGACTGGAGGCCGCACACCGCTATGCCAAGGCGCATCCAGAGGAGGCTTTTCGGATCATGGCCGAGCGCGAAAAAATCAGCCCGCAAGACTTTCGCGCAGCGGTCGAAAACGACCTAAAAATACTCCATGCCGCCGATCAAGCCGCCTACTTTGGCCCGCAAGGACTGCTCTTACCGGCCCTGCAAAACACCCAAGCCGTGCTGTTAGCCAGCGGTGAGCTAAGCAAAACCACCGATTTAGCCGCGTTGATTGCGGAGTAATTGATGGGCAAGCGACTGTCTTTATCCTGGCAAATTATGCTGCCGCTGACCCTGCTATGGCTGGGCAGTGGCGTGGTGATTTTGTTGCTGTCTTGGCGCAGTGGCCAGGCGCAGCTCGAAAACCGCTTAGAAGAACGCGCGCAAACCATTCTCGCCAGCGTGCAAATGACCGCCGAAACCGTCAGCCGGATCAGCGATCTGCGCCGCGTGGTCATGGCTCTGGGCGGCGAGAAAGGCGTACATGAGCTACTGGTGGTGGCCGGTGAGCCGCCGGTGATTCTCGCCAGCACCCAAGTCCAGCAACAAGCCCAGCCGCTGATGGCTCTAGCCGCCGACGATGAAGCACGGCAAATACTCGGCCAAGTGCTGCGCGAGCGCAAAGCATTCCGCCACTTAGACACGGGCAATCACTTTGACTACGCCACCCCGCTGGTGCTGACCAACAGCCAGCTGACCGGCCAACTGCGCAGCCAAGGCGCGATTTATCTAGGCTTGGATATTCGTGCGCTGAACCAACAACTGCGCGCCGAGATATTCAAGCAAACCGCTTGGCTGATGCTCGCCACTGCGCTCACCCTGCTTATTCTGGCCCTGCTGCTGCGCCAGAAGGTGCTGCGACCACTGGCTAACTTGCTGCAAGCCATTGCCGCTGCCAATCCGCAGCGGCAATTGCAGCAGATAACCGAACACGACCGCAGCGAGTTCGGCGTATTGGCCAACACCCTGCACGGGCAACTACTGCGTGAAGAAAACGACCGCGCGCGGATCGACAGCATCTTCACCGCCGCCGGTGAGGCCATGATGATTGCCGATGGTGCCGGGATTATCCAGCGCGCCAATCCGGCCAGCTGCAAACTGCTCGGCTATAGCGCCGCAGAGCTGCAAGGCCAACCATCGCCGAGTTTGGGCTACGACCAACATAGCCGCGAACAACTGCGGGGCATCGCCACACAGCTACGCCATCAGGGCAATCTGGCGGTGTTTAGCGGCGAACTGATCGCCCGTCATCAGCGCGGCCATGCCATCGCCGTAGCGCTCACCTGCGCCTACGTAAAAATGGCCGATGAAGAGCTGTTTACCATCCAACTGCACGACCTGCGTGAGCGGCGTGAGCGCGAACGCTTGCTTGAGCAAGCGCGCGAACAGGCCGAAGCGGCCAACCGCACCAAAAGTGAATTTCTCGCCACCATGAGCCACGAGATTCGCACCCCCATGAACGGCGTCATCGGCATGGCGCAAGTGCTCGCCGACACCGCCCTGACCGAGCAACAACAAGAGCTGGTGCGTACCCTACAAATGTCGGCCGACTTGCTGCTGGTGCTGCTCAACGACATTCTCGACCTGTCGAAAATCGAAGCCGGCATGCTCCAGCTCGAACAAGTGCCGTGCGACTGGGAAGACATCCTGCTCGACGCGATCAAATTACTGCAGCCCCGCGCCCAGCAAAAACAGCTGCACATCCTCCTGCGCATTCAGCCGGATGTGCCGCAACAGGTGCTCGCCGATCCACTGCGCCTGCGCCAGATCGTGCTCAATTTACTCAGCAACGCGATCAAGTTTACCCAGCAAGGCTACGTGCACCTGAGCCTGAGCGTGAGTAGCAATCCGGGCGCGCACGCGACCTTCTATTTACAGGTGCGTGACACCGGCATCGGCATGGACGCGGCGCAACAGGCCCGGCTGTTTCAGCCATTTACCCAAGCGGACTCCTCGACCACCCGCTCGTTTGGCGGCACCGGCTTGGGTTTATCCATCAGCCTTAAACTGCTGGAGCTGATGCATGGCCGGATCAGCGTCACCAGCCAACCGGGACAAGGCAGCTGCTTTAGCGTCGAGCTGGCCTTGCCGTGCTTGCCCGCCACAGCGGTTGAGACGCTGACCGCGCTGCCAAACAAACGCCTGCTGCTGCTCGACCCACAGCCACTTAACTTAGATATCGTCGAGCTGGCGCTGGAGCCGCTCGGTTACCCCATCACCTATTTGCAGCACCTCAGCCTGCCCTTACCCGCCCACGACTTGCTACTGGTGTGCGACAGTTTTGCCGATAGCTTGCCCAGTGAACTGCGCGACGGACCACTGTTGTGGCTCTGCGAGCAGGCCAGCAGTGACGCGCACGCGGCTGATCCGCACTACCTGTACCGGCCGGTGCGCCGCACGCTGCTGCGCCAGCGAGTCAGCGCCGCCTTGCGTGGCGAACTGGCACCGAGCACCCACGTCTCGCTCGCCCAGGAACAACAGCAATTGCACGGGCATATTTTGGTGGTCGAAGACACACCCATCAACCAAGCGGTGCTGCAAGCCATGCTGCAGCCATTCGGCCTACAGCTGAGCTTTGCCGACAATGGCCAACTAGGCGTCGAAGCGGTGCAGCGCGAGCGCTTTGACCTGATCTTGATGGACTGCTTAATGCCGGTGCTCGACGGCTTTGCCGCCACCAGTGCGATCCGCGCCTGGGAGCTGGCCGAAGGTCAGCCGCGTACGCCGATTATCGCCCTGACCGCGAATGCCTACGCCGAAATCCGCCAGCACTGCGCCGAGGTTGGCATGGATGACTTCCTCAGCAAGCCCATAGTGCGCGCCACCCTACTGGCCACCCTGCAGCAATATTTGCCGACGCTGGCCGCTGCGCTCGAGCCGACAGCCGCGATTAATGAGGACGCCAACGGTCACTTCGTTAAGGTTTTAGCCTTGGCCGAGCAGTTGGGCACGGCGACCATGCTCGACTTACTGCAAGCCTTTGCCGAGCAAGCGAGCAGCTTTGCCGAGGAGCTTTGTCAGGCCCTCGAGCAAGCCGACTTGGTTACCGCCCAGCGCATGGTGCATAGCCTCAAGGGCAGCTCCGGCACTCTGGGCATGGATGTGTTGAGCGCCGAGGCGGCCGCCTTAGAGCAGCGCTTAAAAGTGCAGCCGGCGGAGGAGCCACTGAGCACCTTGCAAGCCGCCGCGCACGCCTTGCAGCAGAGCATTCAGAGCACCAGTCAGGCGGCCATCGCCTGCTGCCGCGCACAAGCCGCTTAGTATCAGTGAGGTGTTACACGCCGTTTTGGTAGGGCGGGTTAGCCGCGCAGCGGCGTAACCCGCCGATGCGATGTCTGCGCCACGCCACCAAGCGCTGATAAACCCACCATCGCGCTCGACCGACAAACCGCATGGTGGGTTACGCGGCGCACACATTGCGCCGTTGATTTTCAAATTCCGCTCTGCGCCACTAACCCACCCTACAAAAGCTGCGATAGCTGTTCGGGCTAGGCGCTTTCGGCAGCAGAGCTACGCGTAGGGTTTTAGACCGTAACGAGTACAGCGCTCAGGATTAAACCTGCCGCTGCCACACCTGATAGGCATAACCCGGCACCGCATCGGAGGCTGCGCGCTCAATCTGCGAAGCCAAGTGCCATTGCGGCCCCTCAAAGGGTGGAAACCACGCATCGCCGGCCGGGCTCAGCTCCACCCGCGTCAGGTACAGCCGTTCGGCCAAGGCCAAGCCTTGTTCGTAGAGTTGCGCGCCGCCGATCAGCATCAGCTCATCGGCATCTTCGGCCTCGGCCCACTGCTCGGCCCGCACGATGGCGGCCTCCAGCGAGGCGAATACTTCGGCACCCGGCAGTTGCAAATCCAACTGCCGACTGACCACCAGATTCAGTCGTCCCGGCAACGGCCGGCCGAGCGAATCCCAGGTCTTGCGACCCATGATGATTGGCTTACCCAAGGTCAGCGCTTTGAAATGTTTAAGGTCGGCTGGCAAATGCCAGGGCAATTGGTTGTTGCAGCCAATCACGCGGTTTTGCGCGAGGGCGGCAATCAGGCACAGCGGGCGGGTAATTTTCATAGCGCCAAGGATAGCGTTTTGCTTGGCGGTGTCCCAGTCATGTGCGCAGACGAATTTTCGGGTGGGCAGCGCCACGCAAGCTCAAAATCACAGCTCGCAACCCGTGCGAGGCGTAACCCACCGAGCGATTTCAGAGTCTTTATTGAAATGCCGATTTACAGGGTTACGGCGCGCACCACCACCCGGTTGCGCCCCTGCTCTTTGGCGGCATACAGCGCGCTGTCGGCAAAGCGTTGCGCCTCTTCCAGTGCGCCCGGTTGTGGCGCCAACACATAAGCCACGCCAATACTGATGGTCACTTCAGCAGCCACCGCCGAGTACTGATGGTTAAGCGCCAACGCCTGTACATCGGCGCGAATGCGCTCGGCCAAGGTCTCAATCGCCTCCTGACTAACATCCAGCCACAGGCCGATAAACTCTTCACCGCCGTAGCGTGCCAACACATCCAGCGGGCGCTGGGCGTGCGGGCTAAGGGCGCGAGCCACCGCCTGCAAGGCTAAGTCGCCCTCAGCATGGCCGTAATGGTCGTTGTAACTCTTAAAAAAATCCACATCCAGCATCAGCACTGCCACCGGTTGCTGCGCCCGCACGGCATGCCGCCAACTGCGGTTAGCTTGCTGGCTAAACGCCCGCCGATTAAGCAAGCCAGTGAGAAAATCACGTTCGGCAATATCCTCCAGCAGGCCTTGGGCAATAAAGGTTTCACGGGCCGAATATTCGAAAAAATAACTGCCGAACGAGCCGATCACATTCGCAGTGCCCAGAAAAAATGCGTTGTAGATCAGCACCTGCGCCGCTAAGCCGGTATTCAACTCCACCGCTAGATAAGCCACAAAGGTCAGCCAGCCGCACCAAGTCGCGGCAGCGCAACGCAAACCGATAACGAAATAGGAAAATATCGTCATCAAAATAATGCCCTCATAGGGCAAGGCAAATTGATGACTGCGCGCCAGCCAAATCACGCCACTAATCGCCAGACCCGCCGCCAGCGCACCCAGACCCACCAGCAATTGCAGGCGCGCATGCCATGCGGGTCGATAGGTGGCCCACCACCCGAGCAGCAACAACGGCAAGACCAGCAAGCGTAAGGCTAAACTCTGCAGGCGAAACTCCGCCGGCATGCTCAGGTAGTCCAGCAGAGCGAACAGCCCCCAGATGATGCTCGAGACCAATACCGCACCGCGCATCCGGCGCAAATTGGCTTGCGCATAGTACCCACGGAACGCCACTTCCAAGGCTGGGGCAAAACGCAACCAAGCAAAACCGGCACGCTGCTGACGCAAGAAAGCAGAATCTTGATTGACCCACTCAAGGCTGGGTAAGGGCATGCGCACACTCGCGACGAAATTATTGTTATTAATTTACCCAGTCTAGCCTGCCGCACCCTGCTTTGCCTGCTACGCAAAGCCGCCCGCCAAGGGTTATTCTTAGGTTCATCCGACCGCCCCGAGACACGCGTGAGCACACCGCCGAACAGCGCCAAACCGCTGAGCAACCTTAAGCAACTGTGGCTGTGCGAGGCTATTCGCCTGCGCGAAGCCAGTGGTGAGCGCCTCGCCGACCGCGAAGCCAATCGCCTCGCCCGCAACAGCGGCGGCAGCCTCGGCCAGCGCATTACCACCCGCGCACTGTGGCTGGCCGAACGCAACGGACAGTTGACCGCACTGGGCCATTATCAACAAGGCGCACGCTTGGCCTTGGCGCTGTTGTTGCTGCTGGCCAGCCTCAGCGGCGCGGCCTTGGCCAGCGCCGCGCTCGGTGACGGCCAACGACCGGTTAATTTGCTCTGGGCACTGGCCAGCTTGCTCGGCCTCAACCTGTTGATGCTGACCGGCTGGCTCGCCAGCTGTGTGCTCCCCAACCCCAGCGGCGGCGCACTCGCAAGGCTGTGGCTGTGGCTAAGCGGCAAACTGGCCCGCGATGCGCAAGCGGCGCAGCTGCTCCCGGCACTGATGCTGCTGTTGCAACGCCAACGCCTCAATCGCTGGGCCTTGGGTTTACTCAGCCACGGCCTCTGGCTGCTGACCCTGAGCAGTGCCGGGCTCAGCTTGCTGCTATTACTGGCCAGCCGACGCTATGGCTTTGTCTGGGAAACCACCTTGCTACCCAGTGACAGCTTCGTGCGGCTCACCGAAACCCTCGGCGCAGTGCCGGCGCTGCTCGGTTTTCAGCTGCCCGACAGCAGCATGATCGCCGCCAGCACCGGCGGGGTGCTCGACGATGTTAGCCGGCAAGCCTGGGCCAGTTGGCTGCTCGGCGTGCTGCTGGTGTTTGGCGTATTGCCACGTTTAGTGCTGATGCTGCTGTGCCTGGCCTGCTGGCAACGGGGCCAACGCCGCCTAAGTCTGGACTTAAGCCTGCCCGCCTACCAACTGCTGCGCGCCGAACTGCAACCGAGCAGCGAGCGCCTCGGCGTGACTGACGCCGCGCCAGCACTGCCGGCCGCTGAGGCCACCACAACACACGCTCAAGCCAGCAGTAGCGCACTCTTGGTGGCGATCGAGCTGGACCCGCAACGGCCGTGGCCACCCGTGCTGCCAACCACGGTCGCCGACGCCGGCGTGCTCGACAGCCGTGAGCAACGCCAACACTTACTCGAACAGCTGAGCCGCTTCCCGCCGACACGCTTGGCGATTGCCTGCGACCCACGCCGCTCGCCCGACCGTGGCACCCTCGCGCTGCTCGGCGAGTTGGCCCGCAGCGCCGCCGCCACCCGCATCTGGTTGCTCCCCGCAGCGCCCGGCGAAGCGTTGGACAGCCAGCGGCTGGGCGACTGGCACCACGCCCTCAGCCAACTACAGCTGACCTATGCCGACAGCGCGCCCTTCAACTGGCTGGAGACTGGCCATGACTGATGCCCTGACTGCGGCCGGCACAAACGTAGGGTGGGCTTCAGCCCACCTCCGACACGAATATTGGTGGGCTGAAGCCCACCCTACAATCACCACAAACGCAGCGACGAGAAGCGACCGATGACGGCCCCACTGAAACTGGCCGTGGTCGGCCACACCAATGTCGGCAAAACCTCGCTGCTGCGCACCCTGACCCGCGATGTGGAGTTTGGCCAGGTGTCCCATAGGCCCAGCACCACCCGCCACGTCGAAGGCGCACGCTTGTCGGTGGACGGTCAGCCCTTGCTGGAGCTGTACGACACACCGGGGCTGGAAGACGCCATCGCCCTGCTGGATTACTTAGAGCAACTGGAACGCCCCGGCGAACGCCTCGACGGCCCCGCCCGGCTCAGCCGCTTTCTCGCCAGCAGCGAAGCGCGCCAGCGTTTCGAGCAAGAAGCCAAGGTGCTGCGCCAGTTGCTGCTCAGCGACGCCGGGCTGTACCTGATCGACGCCCGCGAACCGGTGTTGGCCAAATACTGCGACGAGCTGGCGGTGCTGGCCGGCTGCGGCAAACCGCTGTTGCCGGTGCTGAATTTTGTTGCGGCGAGCAATCAACAGGTCGAAGCATGGCGCACCGCGCTGGCCCGTTTAGGCCTGCATGCACTGGTACGTTTCGATACGGTGGCACCGCCGCTGGACGGCGAGCGCCGGCTGTATGAAAGCCTAGCGTTACTGCTAGAAAGCCACCGCCCACAACTGCAACGTTTGCTCGCCGACCAACAGGCGCAAGCCGAGGCGCGCCAACACAGCGGCCGACAACTGATTGCCGAGTTGCTGCTCGACTGCGCTGCGTGTCGGCGCAGCGTCGCCGTCGAACCCGCGCAACAACAGGCCGCCATCCACGCGCTGCGCGAGCTGATCCGCCAGCGTGAGCAACGCTGCGTCGAAGCCTTGTTGCGCCTGTATGCGTTTCGCCTAGAAGACGCCGCCGCCGGCGAATTGCCCTTGCTGGGCGGCCGTTGGGGCGACGACTTATTCAACCCAGAAACCCTCAAGCAGCTAGGCATCAAAGTTGGCAGTGGCGTGGCCGCCGGTGCAGCCGCCGGCGCTGGGGTGGATTTACTCCTCGGTGGCCTCAGCCTCGGCGCGGCCACACTGCTCGGCGCACTGGCCGGCGGCGGGCTGCAAACCGCGCGCAGTTACGGCGCACGCTTGCTCGGCAAACTGCAAGGCCGACGCGAATTGAGTGTCGATGACGGCGTGTTGCAATTGCTCGCGGTGCGCCAACTGCAACTGCTCAACGCCCTCGGCCAGCGCGGCCACGCCGCGCAACACGTCATCCAACTGGAGACCGACACAGACAACAAGAGCAACCATGCCGCATTGCTCAGCACCCTGCGCAAAGCCCGCGCCCATCCTGAATGGTCAACGCTCAACCCAGAGGCCTCGCTGGCCCAGTCCGAACGGCAAACGCTAATCGAAGCGCTGGCTGGCGCACTCACCACGGCGTAGCTTTGTAGGGTGGGTTAGGCGCGTACCAAGGCCTGCCAACAACGCAAAACCCGACCGCGCCGTAACCCACCATCGCGCTCGACCGGCAAACCGCATGGTGGGTTACGCGGCGCCCAGCTTGCACGGTGAGGCAAACAATCACCGGCCGCGCCGCTAACCCACCCTACCAATTACCGCGTACCAGGCATCGTCTAACCGACCCGCACGTTTCAACACATAACGGGTACAGAGCCTTAAATCACACCGCCACGGGTGCCTTGATATGCGGATGGGCCTGATAACCCTGCAGCTCGAAGTCTTCGAACTTAAACGCCAGCAGGTCGGTGACCGCTGGGTTGAGTTGCATCACCGGCAACGGCAGCGGCTCGCGACTCAATTGCAGGTCGGTCTGTTCCATATGGTTGGCGTACAGGTGACAGTCGCCGCCGGTCCAGATGAACTCGCCGGGCTGCAGGCCGCAGACCTGCGCCACCATTAGGGTCAACAGGGCGTAACTGGCGATATTGAACGGCACGCCGAGGAAGATATCTGCCGAGCGCTGGTACAGCTGGCAGCTGAGTTTGCCGTCGGCCACGTAGAACTGAAACAGCGCATGGCAGGGCGGCAGCGCCATCTGCTCAACCAGCGCCGGGTTCCACGCGCTGACGATCAGCCGCCGCGAGTCGGGGTTGGTTTTAATCATCTGGATCAGATTACTGATCTGGTCGATCGAGCCACCATTCGGCGCCGGCCAGTTGCGCCACTGGTAGCCATACACCGGGCCAAGGTCGCCATTCTCGTCGGCCCATTCGTCCCAGATGCGCACGCCATTATCTTGCAGGTACTTGATATTGGTGTCGCCCTGCAGAAACCACAGCAGCTCGTGAATGATCGATTTCAGGTGACACTTCTTGGTGGTCACCAGCGGGAAACCGTCGGCTAAGTTAAAGCGCATCTGCTGCGCGAACAGGCTGTAGGTGCCGGTGCCGGTGCGGTCATTCTTGAAGGTGCCGGTGTCACGCACCAAGCGCATCAGGTCGAGATATTGTTTCATTGCGCGGCTCCTTGAGCGGTCGGTGCGCGGCGATAGGCGAAAACGATTAAAGCGATGCCGGCGAGCATCATCGGCAGGCACAGCACTTGGCCCATGGTCAGCCAGCCGCCGGCCAGATAGCCGAGCTGGGCGTCCGGCACGCGGACGAACTCGACGATAAAACGGAAGATCCCGTAGCTCAGGGCAAACACCCCAGACACTGCCATGGTCGGCCGTGGTTTGCGGGTGTACAGCCAGAGAATGGCAAACAGCGCCACGCCCTCAAGGGCAAACTGATACAGCTGCGAGGGGTGACGGGCCAAGTGCAGCGAGTCGGTGGGAAACACCATCGCCCACGGCAGATCGGTAGCCTTGCCCCACAACTCGGCATTGATAAAGTTACCGATGCGCCCAGCCGCCAAGCCCAGCGGCACCACCGGGGCGATAAAGTCCATCAGCTGGAAGAAGCTCTTGCCGTTGCGCTTGCCGAACCAGAAGTTGGCCAGCATCACCCCGATAAAGCCGCCATGGAACGACATGCCGCCCTGCCATACCTTCAGAATTAGTAACGGGTCGTGCATATAGGCGGCCAAATCGTAAAACAGTACATAGCCCAACCGCCCGCCGAGAATCACCCCCAGCGACGACCAAAAAATCAAATCCGAGAGCTGCTCCTTGGTCCAGTTCGGATCAAAGGCTTTCAGGCGGCGCGACAACAGCAGCCACGCGCCGCCGATACCGACCAGATACATCAAGCCATACCAGTGGATTTTGAGCGGCCCTAGGGCCAAGGCCACCGGGTCGATTTGCGGAAAAGCCAGCATTGGTACTCCTTAACATTAATTATTTAAACGTAGGGTGGATGACGCTTCATCCATCCACCGTCTAGGGATTAGACGCGCAGCTCGGACCTAGCCCAACGAGGCGCTACAACAAAAAATTCAGCCCCACGCAAAACAGCAACAAGGCGAACAGGCGCTTTAATAACCGTGGCGATAATTTATGCGCCAAGCGCGCGCCGAAACGGGCGAAAAACATACTGGTGACGGCAATCCCCAGCACCGCCGGTAAATAAATAAAGCCCAACGTCCACTCGGGCAGCTGCGGATTATGCCAGCCAATCAGCATAAAGCTCAGGGCGCTGGCGGCCGCTATCGGCAGGCCGCAGGCCGACGAGGTGGCCACGGCTTGCTGCATCGGTACACTGCGCCAAGTTAAAAACGGCACGCTCAGTGAGCCGCCACCGATGCCGAAAATCGCCGAAGCCCAGCCAATCACCACCCCGGCCAAGGTCAAGCCGGGCTTACCCGGCACGCCGGCGCTGGCCTTGGGCTTTAACTCGAGGGCCATCTGCACGGCGATCACTAGGGCAAACACACCGATAATTTTCTGCAATTGCGGGCCTTGAATCGCCGCGGCCGTCAGCGCACCAAAGCCGGCACCGAGCAAAATCCCCAAGGTCATCCAGCGCACCAGTTCCCAGCGCACCGCGCCTTTACGCTGATGCTCAAGCACGGCGTTGATCGAGGTGAAGATGATGGTCGCTAAGGAGGTGCCCACCGCCAAATGGGTTAACACCTCGGGAGCAAAGCCTTGGGCGCCGAAGCTAAACACCAACACCGGCACTATGATGATGCCGCCGCCGACCCCAAACAAACCGGCCAACACCCCGGCGCAACCACCCAGCACCAGGTACAGCAGCAGATATTGCAAAATGTCCATCAATGCCTCCGCAAACAGACCAGCATGGTAACGGATGGGGCCGGTCGCCTGCACTTACCGCGACGGATGCTTTAACCTCAAAGTATGTTTCTTGGGATAAAACTGCCATGTGCCTGATCGTATTTGCTTGGCGTCCCGGCCATGCGTTGCCCTTGCTGGTGGCGGCGAACCGGGATGAATTTTACCCGCGCCCGAGCCTGCCTTTGGCGCACTGGGACGATCAGCCGGGGATTTATGCCGGACGCGACCCGACGCAAACCAAGGCTGCCGCTTGCGGATGTTCTGCACGCAACTGCTAAGCTGCGGACAAATAAATATCTGCTCAAGGTTGCCATGCCGCCCAACCAGTTGCTGATCGGCCAACACGCCCTGATCGTGCATGCCAGTTCCTTGCCCAGCGGTTTCAACCAGCGCCCCGGAGTCACCCTGCTGTTGGCCCAGGAGCAGGCGCTGCAACTGGAAATCACTGGCGTGGGGGCAGTCAGTGCCAGTGCACTACTGCTGCCGCCGGAGGTCCAGCGGCGCTTCATCAGCCCGCAACGCCATATCAGCATTACCGTGGAGCCCGGCCACCCGTACTACTGCAGCCTGCTGCGCTGGGCACGTAGCCAGAAACCCGAACTGGCCGGCCTGCAACCGCAACCGGCAGACTTCGCACTGCTGGCGACGCTAACCAGCCAGAGCCACTTTGATGACTGGTTAGTGCAACTGCTTGCCCGCCACGCTCAACCTGTCCTCGAAGCAAGTGCCCGGCTGAACTATCTGCTGCAACAGGTCGGCATGGCCAATGAGGAGACCAGTGCTGAAGCCGTGTGGAAATCTTTTCGCAGTCGCTATCCGGGCTCTCAGGCGTACTGCTCGCACTGGTTGCAGGAAGAGCTGGGGCTGTCGCTGCGTAAGTTGCTGCTCTGGCGTAAATTGCGCCGCGCGCTGGAGTCGTTGGTTGCGCCGCAAGCCGCGACAGAGGTTGCCCACGCCGCCGGATTTGCCGACTCGGCGCACCTCTCACGCATCTGCCTGCGCACCTTTGGTTTGCGCCCCTCACAAGCCAATGACCGCAAAATCCTTCAAGTCAGCCGCCTGACCGTCAGTTGAAACTGTGATCTCTGAATAGTTCACAGGATGCATGTCATGCCACATCTCGATGTTTTGGTTGTCAGCGGCTTGCTGATACTGCTGGGCGCGCTGGAGCTGCTTGGCGGGCGCCTGCTTAACCGCCGCCAGCCGGATGAACTGCTGGTTGATGCACTCAGCCTCGGCCAGTTTGCCTTGCTGATTAAACCGGCAGTAGTGGCCGGCGCCGGCCTCTTGCTGCTGCAATTGCTGCCACAAGCGCACAACCTGTTAGCCGACTTGCCACTGTGGCAGGCGGTGTTGCTGGTGGTGATCCCCGCCGACCTGCTGCACTACTGGTACCACCGTCTGGGCCACAGCGTGCCGTTCATGTGGCGCATGCACCGCACCCACCATACCGCCACAGCCATGAGCGTGAGCGTGGCCTACCGGGAAAACTGGCGCTGGTACCTGTTTATGCCGGACATCTGGTACGCCGGCTTCATGGTTGCCATGGGGCTGGGCGAGGCGGTATTGATCAGCAACCTGATCTTCGGTTCCGCCAATTTGCTGGTGCACAGCGCCTTCGCCTGGGATCGCTGGCTGTATCGCTCCCGCTGGCTGGCACCCTTAGCCTGGGTGCTGGAGCGATTGGTGCAACTGCCCTCGACCCACCGCGCCCATCACGCGGAGCTCAACGCCGAGGGCAAGCCGCCGCATGAGAACTTCGGCCAGTTGCTGTATGTCTGGGACACACTGTTCGGCACCGCACACTTTACCCGCGACAACTACCCGACGCGCTATGGCATACCGAAGGATCCCCATGACCCGTGGTATGCCCAGCTGTGGTGGCCGCTGCTGCGCTCGAAAAAGCCTGACAGCGAGTACAACTAGACGGCGACCAGTGCCGGAATGTGCGGGTGCATCTGATAACCGACCAGCTCGAGGTCTTCAAACTTGAAGGCCGGCAGGTCGCTCACCACCGGGGTGAGCTTCATTTCCGGCAATGGCAACGGCACGCCGAGGAAGATATCCGCCGAACACGGGTACAGCTGGCAACTGAGTTTGCCGTCGGCCCCGTAGAACGGAAACAACGCATGGCAACGGGTGGCGGCGGTCGCCGCCACCACAGCCAGATGGAACAACCGCAGCGCATTCCGTAGAGTGGCGTAAGTCCTCGACGGAATCCCCGCATGCGCGATACCTACTACCTAAAACTGAGCTGCGACCATCTGTGCCTGCGCCATCTGGAAAGCGCTCAACAATTTGCGCTGCAGGCAGTGCCCGCATTCAGCAATGCCCGGCTGCTGGTGGCCGATTTTTCCGCCGCCCAGCAGGCGCTGAAACAGGCGCTGAGCACGCTACAACCACGCCGCTGGTTAACACTCCCGCCGAGCCTACTGATCCAGCCCATGGAACGACTGGAAGGAGGTCTAAGCATGATCGAGGAACGAATTCTGCAAGAGCTGGGGATGGGCTGCGGTGCCCGTCGGGTTCGCCTGCATGTCGGCGCAGAACTCGACGATGCCGGCGTACGTGCACGGCTAAGCAGCTAACAGCATGTGCCTGATCGTATTTGCTTGGCGTCCCGGCCATGCGTTGCCCTTGCTGGTGGCGGCGAACCGGGATGAATTTTACCCGCGCCCGAGCCTGCCTTTGGCGCACTGGGACGATCAGCCGGGTATTTATGCCGGGCGCGATTTGCAGGCCGGCGGCACCTGGCTGGGCGTCGGGCCACAGGGGCGCTTTGCCGCACTGACCAATTTGCGCGACCCGACGCAAGCCGAGGGCGCTCGCTCGCGGGGTGAGCTACCGGTCGGTTTTTTGCGCAGCCAATTATCGCCCGCTGCGTTTCTGGCCGAGCTGCAAGGCCAAGCCAGCGAGTTCAGCGGTTTTAATCTGCTGCTGGGTAACGCCGAGCAACTCTGGCACTACAACCCACGCAGCGGCGCGCCGCAACAACTGGCGGCCGGTGTGTATGGCATGTCTAACGCCAGCCTCGACACGCCCTGGCCCAAGCTGCTGCGAGCCAAAAGCGCACTGGCCGAGGCGCTGGCCAGCGAGCAAGAAGAAGCCTTGTTTAGCCTGTTGACCGACCGGCAAATCGCCGCCGATGCCGACCTGCCGCAAACCGGCATAGCACTGGAGTTCGAGCGTTTGCTGTCGAGTGCATTTATTAGCAGCGCCAGCTATGGCACCCGTGCCAGCACCGTGCTGAAAGTGCAGGCTGATGGTCAGCGCTGGTTGATTGAGCGCAGTTTTGGCCCCAACGGCGTGCCGCTGGGTGAAACGCGCTTAGTGTTGGATGCGCCTAAATAGGCAGTTCAAGACGATACAGCGTTGACTGAGCGCGGCGATCATCCGGGTCGTTGACCAGCCGCAAGCTGCCATCGGCGAGCATGCACAGGCCTTCGATTTTGGCTTGCCCGGCCAGCGGCCACAGCGCCTGCACCTGACCATCGACCAAGCAACCTAGGACGCTACCGGCGCAGGCTCCATCAAGGTAACTGGAGTCGGTATCTTCGGCGGCGGCGCTAAACAGCAGGCGACCATCGTTGCCCACGCACAAATCGGTAAAGCTCAGCGGCACGCCCTGCAACGTACCCAGCTCGATCGGAGTGATACTGCGCACACTCTCAGGCCCAAGGCTGGCACCGCCAAGCTGGCTAAGCACGCAGGCCAGATCGAGGCTAATCAGCGCATTCAGACTGCCGGCGTTGTTACCGCGCTGAGCCAGCACTAAGCGCTCGCCCTGCACCACCGCACCTTCCAAATTAAGGCCAGTGAGCCGCGCCTCGAGCGCGAGGTACAAGCCACTGAGATCAATCAATAGGGCGCTGCAGGCCTGCCATAGCACACCGCGCCGGCGCTCGGCCGTGGAGCCCGAGCCAAGCGCCAGCAGACGACCATCGGCTAACTGGCAGAGCATTTCGAAGTCGGGCTTTTGTTGTTTGCGGGCGGCTGGATCGGCGGGCAGGCTGCCAGCCAGTAAAGCCTGCTGGCCAAGGTAGCAACCCTCATGGGAGTAGCGCTGCAGCACCAGCTCATCGTCGGCCAGCACCAGCAGCTCATCGCCACTGCACACCAGCGCACTGGCCGCAGCTAGACGCAACTGCGCCAGCGCTTGCAGCTCTAGCTTCACGACTGAATAGTCGCCGCCGGATTGATCACTCGGCCCAGCCCTAAGTTACGCAAGGTCAGGTCGAGGGTACTGTGGATCACGTGCGGGTTATCGATACGCATGATTTGCCCCAGCAACTCGCGAGCCTTGCTCAGGCTGATCTGCCGTAGCAACCACTTCACTTTCGGTAAGTTGGTGGCGTTCATCGACAGGCTGTCAAAGCCCAGCGCCATCAGCAGTACCGCCGCCGACGGGTCACCAGCCATCTCGCCGCAGATGCTCACCGGCTTGCCTTCGGCGTGAGCGCCATCGACCACCAGTTTTAGTGCATGCAGCACCGCTGGATGGAGGAAGTCGTAGAGATCGGCCACCCGTGGATTGTTACGGTCCACGGCCAGCAGGTATTGCGTCAAGTCATTCGAGCCGACCGAGAGGAAATCCACTTGGCGGGCTAATTCACGCACCTGATAAACCGCCGCCGGCACTTCGATCATCACCCCAATCGGCGGCAATGGAATGTCCACGCCCTCATCACGCACCTCGCCCCAGGCGCGGTGGATCAGGTGCAGGGCTTCTTCCAGCTCATGAGTGCCGGAAATCATCGGCAGCAAAATACGCAGGTTATTCAGGCCTTCGCTGGCTTTGAGCATGGCCCGCGTCTGCACCAGGAAAATCTCTGGGTGGTCGAGGGTCACGCGGATGCCGCGCCAGCCGAGGAAGGGGTTTTCTTCTTTGATCGGGAAATACGGCAGGGCTTTGTCGCCGCCAATATCCAGGCTGCGCATGGTCACCGGCAGCGGATGAAAGGCGGCCAGTTGCTCGCGGTAAATCTTCATCTGCTCTTTTTCGCTGGGGAAGCGCTCGTTCATCATAAACGGCACTTCACTGCGATACAGGCCAACGCCTTCGGCACCACGCTCTTGCGCGCGGGCAACATCGGCGAGCAAGCCGGTATTCACCCACAGCGGCATGCGATGGCCATCGAGGGTTTCGCAGGGCAAGCCGCGCAACGCCTCTAAGCCTTTAAACAGTTGCCGCTCTTCCTCGACCACCGCACGGTACTGCGCGCACAGCTCGGCTGACGGGTTAGTGAAGACCTCGCCGTGATAGCCGTCGACCACCAACTGAATGCCGTCGATCTTCGAGTAGGGCAGATCGACCACCCCCATCACGGTCGGGATACCCATAGCCCGGGCGAAAATCGCCACGTGTGAGTTACCCGAGCCGAGCACCGAGACCAACCCGACCAGCTTGCCCTCCGGCACCTCGCCGAGCATCGCTGGGGTCAGCTCTTCACTGACCAGAATGGTGTTATCCGGGTAGACGCGGGCTTCTTCACGGGCCTCTTGCAGGTAGGCGAGCAAGCGCCGGCCGAGGTCTTTGACGTCCGAGGCGCGTTCGCGTAAATAGGCGTCGTCCATCAATTCAAAGCGTTTAACGTGCTCGCCGACCACCTTGCGCAGCGCACCCTGGGCCCACTGGCCGGTGGCGATTACCCGGACGATTTCGCCGGCCAAGGCGGCGTCTTCGAGCATCATCAGGTAGACGTCAAACAGCGCCAACTCTTCCGGGCGCAACTGGGTCGCCAGCTTGCTCGACAAGGCGCGCATATCGGCACGCACGGCTTCTAACGCGACCTGAAACAGCGCCTGTTCGGCGGCAATATCGGCGACTTGCTTGTCCGGCACCACCTCCAGATCGGCCGGTGGCAAACGCACCAGCGCGGTGCCCACCGCCACCCCAGAGGAGCCTTGCACGCCAACGAACTTGGCCTCTTGCACGCCCTTGCCTTGCTTGCCAAGGCCGCGAATCGAGCCGGTGGCCTCGGCGTGGGCGATAACCCCAGCCAACTGCGCACTCATGGTGACGAGGAAGGCTTCCTCGCCCTCATCGAATAAGCGATTTTCTTTCTGCTGAATGACCAGTACGCCCATCACCCGCCGGTGGTGGATGATCGGCGCGCCGAGGAAGGAGGCGTAACGCTCCTCGCCGGTTTCGGCAAAGTAGCGATAACGCGGGTGATCGGCGGCGTTTTGCAGGTTTAGCGGCTCTTCCCGGGTGCCGACTAGGCCGACCAAACCCTCGTTAGCGGCCATGCTGACCTTGCCAATCGAGCGTTTATTCAAACCGTCGGTGGCCATCAACACGAAACGATTGGTTTCCGGGTCGAGCAAATACACCGAGCACACATGGCTGCCCATGGCTTCTTTGACACGCTGGACGATGATCGTCAGCGCCGCTTTAAGATCCGCAGCGGCGTTAACTTCTTGGACGATCCGGCGCAGCGTACCGAGCATGCTCAAAGCGGTTCTCCGTGGTCAGTCGCGCGCCAACAGTCGCGGCGCTAATTCCTTAAGGGCGCGACGGTAAACCTCGCGCTTAAATGTCACTACTTGGTCCAACGGATACCAATAACTGACCCAGCGCCAACCGTCGAATTCCGGCTTGGGGGTCAGGTCCATGCGCACCCGTTCTTCATTGGAGAGTAAGCGCAGCATGAACCACTTTTGTTTCTGGCCGATGCACAGCGGCTGGCTGTGGGTGCGCACCAAGCGTTGGGGTAGACGATAACGCAACCAGCCGCGGGTGCAGGCGATAATTTTCACATCTTGCTCTTCGAGCCCAACTTCTTCATTTAATTCACGAAAAAGTGCCTGCTCGGGCGTTTCGTCGTCATTAATTCCGCCTTGCGGAAACTGCCAAGCGTCTTGATTAACCCGCCGAGCCCAGAGCACCTGCCCCACATCGTTGGTCAGAATAATGCCGACATTAGGCCGATAACCATCGCAATCAATCACGGCACTCAACCTTATAAACACATGTCTTGGCATTGTTCCACAAAGGCTGCGACTGCGGCAAACGCGGGGCGCGCAACATTGGGCAGAGGCGGCAAAAGTGGTTATTCTGAACGGCATTTTTGGCCTTAACAGCAAGGTATCGCCCGTGCGTTTAGCTTTATTCGACCTCGACAACACCCTTCTGGCTGGCGACAGCGATCACGCTTGGGGTGACTACCTGTGCGAGCGCGGGATTCTCGACGGCGTGGCGTACAAGGCCCGCAACGATGATTTCTACCAAGACTATTTGGCCGGCCGCCTGAATATCAGCGACTACCTGAATTTCAGTCTGGAGATTCTCGGCCGCAGTCAGATGGCGCAACTTGAACAGTGGCACCGCGAGTTTATGCGCGACTGTATCGAGCCGATCATCCTCGCCAAGGGCGAAGCGCTGCTGGCCGAACACCGCGAAGCCGGCGACAAATTGCTGATCATCACCGCCACCAACCGCTTCGTGACCGGCCCGATTGCCGCGCGCTTGGGGGTTGAAACCCTGCTGGCCACCGAATGTGAAATGCACGCCGGCCGCTACACCGGGCGCACCACCGACGTGCCCTGCTTTAAAGAAGGTAAGGTCACCCGGTTAAATCGCTGGCTGGCCGAAACCGGCATGAGCCTGGACGGCAGCTGCTTTTACAGCGATTCAATGAATGACCTGCCGCTGCTTGAGCAAGTCAGCCGGCCGATCGCCGTCGACCCCGACCCACGCCTGCAGGCGGTCGCCGAGTTGCGTGGCTGGCCGGTGATTTCGCTGCGTTAAAGGCGGTGCGCCGCTGCGTTAAAGCAGCTTGGGCGCACAGCTATCGACGCACACTACTGCAGCGGCTTGGCCACCATCAGCCAGAAAATCGCGATAAAGGCGATAAAGGCCGGGCAGCCGAGGGCGAACCAATAGCGCATATAACGGCTGGCCAGCGCCGGCAGCGGAGTACCCGTGGCCAACGCCTGCACAGCCATGTCGCGCACCCGGATCTGCAGCCAGAGCACCGGCAACCAACACAGCCCCGCCAGCACAAACAGGCCCATAGCCCACAACAACCACAACTGATTCAGCGGCCAGCCGGCCACATAAGCCAAGGCCAGACCGCTAATCGGCTGCAACAGCGCTGTGCTGGCGATAAACAGCCAGTCGGCGGTGACCAGATGACGAAAAGTCGTGGCAATCACCAACAATTCGCCACTGCGCCAGGCGCGCAAGGCGTAATAGGCCGAACCCAGTCCGGTGCCAAACAGCACAGTGGACGACAAAATATGCAGGGTTTTTAGCAGCAGGTACCCGCTCATTGCGCCGCTCCGCGAGCAGCCCTAGCCACACTCGGCAACAACTCGCACATCAGACTGGCTTAGCGCCCATCAGGCCGAGAATCGCCAACAACAGCAGCACCATCAGGCCGGCATAGGCAGCGGTAAAGCGCAGCAAACGGCTGGATGCCGGCGTAGCGCCAAGCGCCTGCCAAGCCGCCAGCCGACCGGCCAACAACAGGCCGAGCAGCATCAACAACACATACAAACCGGAGCTAAGCAGCAACCACAATTGACCGAGCGGCCAGCCAACGCCATTCACCAAGCACCAGCCGGTTACCGGCAAGGTCAGGGCCAGCACGCCGAGCAGCGGCAGGCTGATCAGCCGGGTGCGGCGTAATTTACGCTGCAGCACTGCCGCATCGCCACCACGGGCGGCCTTCCAGAGCATCAGCACATGCACCAGCAAACCAACAAAGACCAGGATGGCCGGCAGGCTGTGGGCGATTTTTAGTAGCAGGTAGTTATTCATTAGCGAGATTCCGGTTCAGTGCAGCATGAGGAGTGGTTCTTAGGGTGGGCCAGCGCGCAGCGTTGCCCACCCTGTGGTTCAGCCAAGAAACAGCCGGTAAGCCGGGTTATGGGTTTCATCCCAATAGCGGTAACCAATGGCGTCCAACGCCGCCGGGATCAGATGCCGCTCGTGTTCCGGTACCTGCAACGCCGCCAGCACCCGACCATCGGCCGCGCCGTGGTTGCGGTAGTGGAACATCGAGATATTCCAACGGCCACCAAGCTTGAGTAGGAAGTTAAACAGCGCGCCGGGGCGCTCGGGGAACTCGAAGCGGAACACGCATTCATCCGGCACCGCCGCCGCATGACCGCCGACCATATGGCGGATATGCAGTTTGGCCAGCTCGTTATCGGTTAAATCCAGCACCGGAAAACCCTGTTCGCGCAGGCCGCTGACCAGCGCCGCCCGTGGGTCGGTATCTGGATGGGTCTGCACACCCACGAAGATGTGCGCCTCGCTGCTGGTATTGAAACGGTAATTAAACTCGGTGATCTGCCGCTTGCCCAGCGCTTCGCAGAAGGTCTTAAAGCTGCCCGGCCGCTCGGGAATGGTCACCGCGATGATCGCCTCACGCTTCTCGCCCAGTTCGGCGCGCTCGGCCACATGCCGTAGACGGTCGAAGTTGACGTTGGCGCCCGAGTCGATGCCGACCAACACTTGGCCGCTGCAGCCTTGGCGCTCGACGTACTTCTTGATCCCGGCCACGCTCAGGGCGCCAGCCGGCTCGGTGATAGAGCGGGTGTCGTCGTAGATATCTTTGATCGCAGCGCAGATTTCGTCGGTGCTGACGGTGATCACTTCATCGACATAGTCTTTACACACGTCGAAGGTGTGCTTGCCGATCTGCGCCACCGCCACGCCATCGGCGAACAAGCCCACTTGGCTCAATACCACCCGCTCACCGGCGGCCATGGCGGCCTGCAAACAGTTGGAATCATCCGGTTCGACGCCGATGATCTTGATCTCGGGACGCAGGTATTTAACGTAAGCGGCAATGCCGGCAATCAGTCCGCCGCCACCGACCGGCACGAAGATCGCGTCCAACTGGCCGGGTTGCTGACGGAGAATCTCCATCGCCACAGTGCCTTGCCCGGCGATGGTGTCGGGGTCGTCATAAGGGTGCACATAGACGTAACCTTTTTCGTCCACCAACTTCAGCGAGTAGGCCAACGCTTCGGGAAAGCTATCACCGTGCAGCACCACTTTGCCGCCGCGCGAACGCACGCCGTTCACTTTGATTTCCGGGGTGGTCTTGGGCATCACTATGGTGGCTTTCACCCCCAGATGCTTAGCCGCCAGTGCCAAGCCTTGCGCATGGTTGCCAGCCGAGGCGGTGACTACGCCGCGCGCTAACTCCTCAGCGGAAAGCTGCGCCAGCTTGTTATAGGCGCCGCGAATTTTGAACGAGTACACCGGCTGCAAGTCTTCACGCTTGAGCAAAATCTGATTGCCGGTGCGCTCGGACAGCTGCCGCGCCGGCTGCAACGGGGTTTCGACCGCCACGTCGTAGACGCGCGAGGTGAGGATTTTTTTCACGTACTGTTCGAGCATTGGCTTGGCTCTGGCTGATATTGACGATTAAGGCCTGCGAGTCTAACGCAGGTCACGCCCAGGGCGGCAGCTTGTGGCCGTTATTCAGCCGAGTTAGGCGCAGCAACCACCACGCCTAGGGGCTATAATCGCGGCCCTCCCTTATTCCTCGCACACGGTGCCGCATGACTCAAGACCAACTCAAGCAAGCCGTGGCGCAAGCGGCGCTGGACTTTATCCGGCCACAACTGGATCAAAAAAGCATCATCGGCATCGGCACCGGCTCCACCGCCAACTGCTTTATCGATGCACTAGCCCAACACAAAATGGAATTTGACGGCGCCGTGGCCAGCTCCGATGCCACCGCCGCCCGCCTGAAAGGCCACGGCATCCCGGTGTACGACCTCAACAGCGCCAGCGATCTGGAGTTTTATGTCGACGGCTGCGATGAAAGCGACGAACACCTGAACCTAATCAAAGGCGGCGGCGCGGCCCTGACCCGCGAGAAGATAGTCGCAGCAGTGGCGAAAACCTTTATCTGCATCGCCGACGCCAGCAAGTTGGTGCCGGTGCTGGGTAACTTTCCGCTACCGGTAGAAGTGATCCCAATGGCGCGCAGCCATGTGGCGCGCCAGTTGGTGAAACTCGGCGGCGACCCGGTGTATCGCGAAGGCGTGGTGACCGACAACGGCAATATCATTCTCGACGTGTTTAACCTGTCGATCGTCAATCCGGCCGAGCTAGAAAGCCAAATCAACGCCATCGTCGGCGTGGTCTGCAACGGCCTGTTCGCCGCGCGCCCGGCGGATTTGTTGCTGTTGGGCACCAGCGAAGGGGTTAAAACCCTTAAGCGCTAAACGCTGGAAGCGCCTGCGGCGATGCCACCCTACGCGTTAATCCGCCATAGGCGAGCAGGCGACTAAGGCTGAGCGGGCTTTTTGAAGCGATAAAACAGGTTCGGCTCGCTGACGACATACAGATGGCCCTGATCATCTACCGCCAGCCCCTCGGCCTGCGGCACGCTGCGTTTAAGGCCGTGCATACCGGCTAGCAGCGACAGGCTGCTGATCGGCTTGCCGGCGTCATCCAGCTCCAGCACCAGCCGCGACTCATCCGACAACAGCAACAAATGACCGCTGCGCTGATCGAAATCTAAACTGGACAGATCGGTGATAAACAAGCCGCGGTCACGCGCCGGATCACCCTGCACATGCATGGCAAACGGTTTGTCGGTGTCCTGCTGGGCAAAGCCCGAGACCTGCAAAATCCGCAAGGGCTTGCGCTCTTTGGCGACGAATAAGCGCTGGCCAACACGGTCGTAAGCCAAGCCCTCAAAGCCCTTGTTATCGCCCTCGCCAACGCCGATGTTCAGCGACAGCTGTTCGCTGTCGGCGGCGTCCAGCCGGCGGGTAGTGCTGTCGACCTGCACTTTAAACAGGCGCCGAGCGCGCTCGTCGCTGATCATATAGAGGCCGGGGCTGATGTACTCCACCGCCTCGGCATCACCAAAACCACTGAGCGCAATACGCCGCAGCAATTCGCCATCCAACGACAGCTCAAGCAGCTCGGCGTGTTTATTGGTGACCGCGAACAGCGTGCGTCGGTCCGGGTCAAAACTCAGGGCCGAGAGGTTTTCGCTGACCCCGACAATTGGCAGCGCTTCGATATCCACCTGATAGTCGGGCAACCACAGCGAGCGCTCACGCCACTGCGCAGCGTGCCGCCACTCTTGCAGATTAAACCAGCCACGCTCGAACAGGCGCAGGTACTGTGCGCCGGCCAACCCCAACAACACGACCAAGCCCAGTGCCGACAACAGCAGAACACGCGGTTTAACTCGATAACTCATCGGCAAAGCTCCACAAAACGCTAACCGCCAGCGGCGGCAGCTACAGCACCCGGCTGGTAAAGCCGGGGTGGCCAACCAACTCCAGCAACAGTTGATCGCCACGTTTAAGCGGGCCGACGCCAACCGGCGTGCCGGTGAGAATCACATCGCCGGCCTGCAGGCTAAAATGCCCACAAATATGCTGGATCAGCGGCACTATCGGGTTAAGCATGTCGCGGCTGTTACCGTCTTGGCGCAACTCGCCATTCAGGCTCAGGCGAATGCCCAGATCGGTAAGGTCTTCCACCGCGTCACCCGGCACAAAGGGCGCCAGCACACAGGCACCGTCAAACGACTTGGCCACTTCCCACGGATAAGCCTTGGCTTTGAGCTTGTCTTGCAGCTCGCGCAGGGTCAGGTCGAGGGCCGGAGCGAAACCGGAAATCGCGTCCAGAACCTCCTCGACACTCGGCTTGCGTGACAGCGGCTTGCCGATCAGCACGGCAATTTCCGCCTCGTAATGCACCGCGCCGCGCTCATCATCAGGAATGCTGAAACTGCCATCCATCGGCACCACGCAACTGCCCGGCTTGATAAACAGCAGCGGCTCGGTCGGCACCGGATTGTTTAGTTCTTTGGCGTGTTCGGCGTAATTACGGCCCACACACACCACCTTACCCATGGGAAAGTGAATGCGCGTGCCGTCGATATAGTGGTGTTGGTAGCTCATAGGGCAATCCGTAATTTCGTAGGCCGGGTGCAACCCGGTGGGCGGCAACGGCGGGTTTCACCCGCCCTACCAATCTGCTTGTCGAAAACAGATACAAATTTGAAAGCGTCACGAGCGAAGGTCAGGCAAGGCGGCGGAGTTGGGAAAAAGCGGAGTTGGCTGGCGCCAATGAGCATTTTTCCCAACTACGCCAACGCAGCATCACCGAGCGCAGTAGCTTTCCAGTCAGAGCGGGAAGATTTTGCCGGGGTTCATGATGTTGTTCGGATCAAACACCGCCTTAATCGCCTTCATATAACCGATCTCAGCTTCCGAGCGACTGTAGTGCAGGTAGTCGCGCTTGGTCATGCCCACACCATGTTCGGCGGAGATAGAGCCGTTGTACTTTTGCACCGTCTCGAACACCCACTTATTCACAGTGGCGCACTTGGCGAAGAACTCATCTTTGCTGAGGTTCTCAGGCTTGAGGATATTCAGATGCAGGTTGCCGTCGCCGATATGGCCGAACCAGATGACTTCGAAGTCCGGGTAGTTGGCTTCGACGATAGCGTCGATGTCATGCAAAAACGCCGGCACCTGGCTAACGGTGACCGAGATGTCGTTTTTGTAAGGGGTCCAGTGGCTGATGGTCTCAGAGATGTATTCGCGCAGTTTCCACAAGTTTTGTAGCTGCTGCTGGCTCTGGCTCATTACCCCATCGACCACCCAGCCTTGCTCGACGCAATGCTCGAAAATCGCCAAGGCCTCATTCGCCACTTCTTCAGTGCTGGCTTCAAATTCCAGCAACGCATAGAACGGGCACTCGGACTCGAACGGCGCCGGCACGTCGCCACGGGCGAGAATCTTGGCCAACGCCTTGTCGGAGAAGAACTCAAACGCAGTCAGGTCGAGCCTGCCTTG
Source organism: Pseudomonas sp. (assembly GCA_044354115.1). Lineage (GTDB taxonomy): Bacteria > Pseudomonadota > Gammaproteobacteria > Pseudomonadales > Pseudomonadaceae > Aquipseudomonas. Next base: position 104,820 of record JBILAR010000001.1, read on the forward strand.
AAAGGCATGCAAAACCGGCATGATCGAGTCGAAATCGGCGGTGCCGAGTACCATGGCGGTAAGGTTCTTCGGCGTACGCTCGAGGCGCATAGTGGCCTCGACCACGAAACCCAGGGTGCCCTCGGCGCCGATAAACAGCTGGCGCATGTCGTAGCCAGTGGCGTTTTTGATCAGGTCTTTATTTAGTTCGAGAATGTCGCCGGCGCCGGTGACCACCTTCATGCCGGCCACCCAGTTGCGGGTCATGCCGTAGCGAATCACCTTGATACCGCCGGCATTGGTGCCGATATTGCCGCCAATCTGGCTAGAGCCGCTGGAAGCAAAGTCCACCGGGTAGTACAGGCCTTGTTCTTCGGCGAAGTGTTGCAGTTGCTGGGTAATAACCCCGGCTTGGCACACGGCGGTGCGGTCAAATTCGTTGAAGGCGAGAATTTGATTCATGTAGTCGAACGACACCACCACTTCGCCATTGGCCGCCACTGCGCCAGCGGATAACCCGGTGCGCCCGCCCGAGGGCACCAACGCGACCTTATGCTGATTGGCCCAACGGACGAGCGCCTGCACCTGTTCAGTGGTCTTCGGGAAGACGATGGCCAGCGGGGCCGGGGCAAAGTGTTTGGTCCAGTCCTTGCCGTAGGTGGCGAGGGAGTCGGCGTCGGTCAGCACCTTGCCGGGGTCAACCAGGGTCTGCAGCGCTTCGATCAAGGCGGTATGGCTCATGGCGGCAACTCTCAAACAATTCATAGTCACCCTGAGCACGCTTCATCGGCCAGGGGTGGGTGTTTCAGGGGTGTCATATGCTAGCATACGCACCCTTTGCAGCGTCCCTCGGGCAATATTGGACAACGGTTAATCCCGCGCCAATGCGCCTGAAAGCGATGCTTCGCAGCCCTATTTAATTCGGCCAACAGGTTTACGCAGATGACTAAGACGACTTCTCTCGGCAAGAGCAAGATCAAGTTCCTTCTCCTCGAAGGCGTCCATCAATCCGCCGTGGACACCATCAAGGCTGCCGGTTACAGCAATATTGAATACCTCACCGGCTCACTGCCGGATGACCAGCTGAAAGCCAAAATTGCCGACGCACACTTTATCGGCATTCGCTCACGCACCCAGCTCACCGAAGAAATCTTCGCCTGCGCCAACAAGCTGGTAGCGGTCGGCTGCTTCTGCATCGGCACCAACCAAGTTGACCTGAACGCCGCCCGCGAGCGCGGTATTGCGGTGTTCAACGCACCCTACTCGAACACCCGCTCGGTAGCCGAGCTGGTTCTCGCTGAAGCCATCTTGCTGCTGCGTGGCATCCCCGAGAAGAACGCCTCGTGCCACCGTGGCGGCTGGATCAAGAGCGCGGCTAACTCCTTTGAGATTCGCGGCAAGAAGCTCGGCATCGTCGGCTACGGCTCAATCGGCACCCAGTTGTCGGTATTGGCCGAAGCACTGGGCATGCAGGTGTTCTTCTACGACCCGCTGACCAAATTGCCACTGGGCAACGCCACGCAAATCGCCAGCCTGACCGAACTGCTGGGCATGGCCGACATCGTCTCCTTGCACGTGCCAGAGCTGGACAGCACCAAGTGGATGATCGGCGAGAAGGAAATTCGCGCAATCAAAAAAGGCGGCATCCTGATCAACGCCGCCCGTGGCAGCGTAGTGGTACTGGAAGCCTTGGCCGGTGCTATTAAAGACGGCCACCTGATCGGTGCGGCCATCGACGTATTCCCGGTTGAGCCACGCTCCAACGATGAAGAGTTCGAAAGCCCGCTGCGTGGTTTGGACAACGTGATTCTGACCCCGCACATCGGCGGTTCGACTGCCGAAGCTCAGGCCAACATTGGTCTGGAAGTGGCCGAGAAGCTGGTTAAATACAGCGACAACGGCACCTCGGTGTCGTCGGTTAACTTCCCGGAAGTGGCTTTGCCGGCGCATCCGGGCAAGCATCGCCTGCTGCACATCCACGCCAACGTGCCGGGTGTACTCAGCGAGATCAACCAGGTGTTCGCCAAAAACGGCATCAACATCTCCGGCCAGTACCTGCAAACCAACGAGAAAGTCGGCTACGTGGTGATCGACATCGACGCCGAACACTCGGACCTCGCGTTGGAAAAACTGCAACACGTTAACGGCACTATCCGTAGCCGCGTGCTGTTCTAAGCCGCCGCCACAACGAAAAAGGGCAGCCGAGGCTGCCCTTTTTCATGCCCATCACAAAGCCCTAGGCTGGACAACGCGCAGCTTGCCCACCGCGTCCCAGTACAACAGGCAAATGCTGCGGGGCTTTCCAGCCTAGCGCGGCACCACCCGCGACTGCCGCTCGAGGGCCTGTTCGGCCTCGACCAACTGCGCCTCATTAAACACCTGCACGCCCATACGCCGTAGCGCCGCCGCAGTGACCCCCTCTCCGGCGACTAACTGGCCGCTAAAACTGCCGTCATAGGCCTGCTGATTACCGCATGAAGGGCTGCGCGCCTTGAGCACGGCGATTTGAATGCGGTGCGCACGCACTAACTGCTCGGCCTGACGCGCCCCAGCAATAAACGCCGAGCTGACATCCACGCCCTGCACGTCATACAGCGCAATCAGCCCATCGAGCACCTGCGCGCCCTGCCCGCCGACAATCTCTGCCGGTGCCCGCGGGGTCGGCAAGCCACCGGCCACCTCCGGGCAGAGCACCAGCACCCGGCCTTGCTGCTGCCATTGTTGCAACAGCGTAAAGGGGCCGTGGGCGCCGCCGTCATAGCGCACCGAATGGCCGAGCAAGCAGGCACTGACCAAGATTTTCTGCATTTAATCTCCTCCTCAGCGGCTCGCGGCAAGCACTGACAGGCTGCCGCTGCGTGGCTAGGCCGGCCTACAGCGGGCTATTACCACGGCGACGAAACCAGCCGGTTAGCGACAAGCGCTCGCGATTGGCCGGCAGCACCGCATGCGGCCAATCGGCCGACATAAACAGCAGCAAGGTGCCGGCCTGCGGGTACACATCCAGCTCACGCCCCTCACTCAGATACAGGCGCAAAGCGCCGCCGTGCTCAGGCAACCAGTCGTCATTGAGGTAAAACACCGCCGATACGCTGCGCTTGTCGTCATCGCGAAAGCGATCCAGATGCTTCTGGTAAAACGCCCCCGGCGGATACAGGGCAAAGTGCCCTTCATAGTCCTCGAGGCCCAGATACAAGGATCGATTTAAGCCCACACGCAGCTCATCCAGCAGCCCCAAATAGCGCGCACAGGCCGGCGATTGCGCAGCCTCCAGCCAGTCGATCTGATCACCGCGCACGGCGCTGTTGACCGTTTGCGCGCCGCCACGACCGACGCCGGCAGGTTGTAATTCACCGTTTTTCTGGCGCGCCCGGCACTCGGCGGCTAAGGCCGCGGTCAAATCGGCAGGCAAGGCCTGCGCTTGCATGGCCCAGCCGTCCTCGGCGAGGTCATCAATGAGCGCAGTAAAGGATGTTTCGGGCAGAGTCGTCATGGCGCTGATTCTACCAGCCGGCACAACTGTTCTCGACAAGCCGCAGGCCAGACGCGGAAAATAGCCCAACTCACTCAGGAGCCGTTATGCGCGCCTTTTTTGCTGCTGTTTTACTGCTCGTCACCTTGCCCAGCCTTGCGGCCAACGCGGCAGCCGACGCCTATGTGCAGTTGTATCAAGCCGGCGGCTGGCCAGAGCAACGCGCGCACTTTCACGACGCCCTCAAAGCCGCGCAAGCACGCTATCGCAACAGCTTGCCACCGGCGATTTATCAGGCCCTGGTCGATAACAGCAATCAACGCTTTGCGCCGGCCTCGATGGACCAGCGCGCGCTGGCCAGCCTGCGCCAGCAACTGCCCGACCCACAGCCAGCCTTAGTTTTTTTGCACTCGCCGCTGGGCCGTAAAATTACTGCCAGCGAAGTGCAAGCCACCCGCCGCGAGCAATTAGCGCAAAACGCCAAGGGCCTGCCGCGCAGCCAAGCGGATGCAAGCCGGCTGTTATTGATTGGCCACTTGGTGCAAGCGCTACCGGCCAAGGAAGCCGGTGCTGAAGTGAGTTTAGCCCTCGCCGCCGTGGCCGCCGACAGCCTCAGCCAGATGATCCCCGGCTTGCTCGGCGGTGAGCAAGCGCAAGGCCTGCTCAATAGCCAGCGGCAGCGGCTGATGGAGCAAATTGCCGGCGACTTGGATAACACTCTGCTGTACGTCTACCGCGAGCTGTCCGACCCGGAGTTAGACGAGTACGTCAGCTTTGCCGAATCGGCCGAGGGCAGAGCCTACTATCAGGCCTCGCTAAGCGCCCTGCGCGCCGCCCTCAACGCCGAGCAAAACCCGTAGGCCGGACTTCTGAGCGCAGCGAAAAGGCCGGCAATTATGCGGCGCCGCAATGGCGGCGGCGTGCGGAGTCTTTCGTTCGATCCAATTCCAGCGTACGCCCCACCCTGCGCCCTGCCGCTAGCTACCCCAGCCGCTCGCTAAGAAAGTCAAAATAGCGACTACGGAACTCCGGTGTTTCGTTAACCAAGTGATGCCGCGCTTGCGGCAGCATCAACAGTTGCGGCGCGCTGAATTTATCGTTGAGTACCTGCATGTTATGCCGCCAGTCGACGGTCATGTCGTCGTCACCCTGAATAATCAGCGGGCTACGACTGCTGCGCGGCGCGGCTTCAATCTTTGGCACCCAGCGCGACAAAGCGCCCACCCACGCGGTCGGCAGGCTCAGCGGTTGGAGCGGATCGCGTTGGATAAAGTCGAGAAAATCCGGGTCATTGGAATTGGCGTTAAACCGCCTTGGGATCGACGACACGAAGGGCTTGAGCATCTGATAGCTGAACTTCGACCAGCCCCACGCACGCGGCCGCACCAAGGGCGCGAGCAAAATGGTCTCGCCGACTTTGCGGCTAACCTCGCCGAGCAACAGGTGGTCGAGCATCACCGCGCCGCCGGCGCTTTGCCCACAGAGGTGCCACGGCTGGGGTAAATCCAACTGTTCGGCCTGGGCAAAAAGCCCCTGCAAGACCCGTTGATAATCGCTAAATTCACCAATGTCGGCGCGCGCACCGCTAGACAACCCGTGCCCCGGCAAATCGCAGGCCAGCACGGCAAAGCCCATGTTCAACGCCCACTGCACAACGTGCCGATAGAGGCCCATATGGTCGTAGTAGCCATGCTGAAAAATCAGCGTGGCACGCGGCTGTTCAGGCCACCAGACCTGCACGGCCACCTGATAACCGACAATCTGAAAACAGCCCAGCCGCGTCTGCACACCGGGTATATCGATACCATAAAAGGCTTGATAGGCCTGTTGCTCAGGGGTCAGTGCCCGCCCTGCGGCCAAGGGCCGCAGGCTCTCGCGCAAGTGCTCAGGCTGGAAACGTTGGGGCATAAGGCTTTCCACACAAAGGTCGGGCTCAGGGCAGTGCCAAATACGCGCAGTGCCAAGTGTTTTACGGCTGGCGATATTCTGCTTAGCGGCGCGCCGTGGCAAGCTAGTCGTTTAACCATAGCCTGCCTGAACCGAATAAACATGCGCCTGCCTTCCCGCAAGACCTTAATCACCAGCATTTTTATCCTCTCTTGGGCCTGCGCCATGGCGGGCGCTTACTGGTGGTATCAGTTGCGTTACCTGCGCAGCTTTAGCCCGCAGGCGGCGGTATTTAGCGGCGACGAGTTGCGCTTACCCGCCCATTTGGCCGGGCCGGGGCCGATTCGTATCGTGCATTTCTGGGACCCGGCCTGCCCTTGCAACGTCGGCAACCAGCAACACTTGGGCGAATTACTCGGCCACTTCGGCCCGCTCGGGGTGCGCTTTTATGCCGTACAAAAACCCGGCAGCCACGGCCAACTCCCGGCCACCTTGGCGGGCCTAGAAAACCTCGCCGAGCTACCCGGCAGCGAGCAATTACAGGTCAGCCCAGCGGTGGCGATTTGGGATACCCAAGGCCAACTGGCGTATTTCGGCCCCTACAGCGAGGGTGCCAACTGCACCTCAAGCAACAGCTTTATCGAACCGATTCTCGCGGCCTTGCTGGCCAAGCGCGCAGTCAGCGCCAACAACACCTTGGCGGTCGGCTGCTTTTGCGACTGGCAACAGCCGTAGGGCGGATTCAGGAGCGCAGCGAACAATCCGCCATCTGAGGCGACGATCCGCCGAGCACATCCTATCGATGCTGCTCAGCAGGGATGATTACACCTGCGCCTCCGCTGCGCCACGCCCTAGCCGATACTGCTCCGGCGGCTGCCCATACCAACGGCGAAACGCTCGGTAAAACGGCGACAGCTCGGCAAAGCCGCAGGCGCGCGCCACCTCGCGCAGCGGCGTATTGGCTTGCAATAGTTCGGCACTGCGCAGCCGTTGCACTTCCTCGCGCAAGGCGCGAAACCCTTGGCCTTGCTGCAACAAGCTGCGCTGCAAACTGGCCATCGGCAGCCCCAACGCCTGCGCGCAGGCGGCTAAATCGCAGGGCTCACGGCCCAAGCGCAAACCGATCTGATAACGCAACCGATTGAGCAATTGATTCTCCTGCAAGCCCGCCAACAACTGCTCGGCATGCGCGCAGAGCAAGGCAAAAATCGGCCCATTGGCGCTGCGTAACGGTCGCGCCAGCAAGGCGCGGGGAAAGTACAGCGCATCGTGAGCCTGACTAAATTGCGGGGTAAGGCCAAACAGGCGTTGATGCTCGCTCAGGTTCGCCGGCGCAGCATGCCGAAAACTCAAGCCGGTCAGGCGAAACTCGCCGTCGCTGAGGCTGCTCAATTGCTTGCTGAATAACTGCGCCAGGCACTCCATCTGTTGGCGCAGCGAGCCTATGCCCTGATAGTCCAGATCGATCTGCAAACAGGCCGACTCACTCGCTTCATCGTCCAGCAAGCGGGCGGCAAAACCGCCGCTGAGAATGTGCTGCCAGCGCACAAACACCTGCAGTGCTCCGCCTAGGGTGCTGCTGGCCTGCTGAGCGTAACCAACCACATCCATGGGCCGCGGCTGTATCACCTCGCCTAGGTGCAAGCCGATATCGACATCGCCACTGAGCGCCGGCAGCGCCTGCCAGAACTGCGGCACCAGCTCGTGCATCAGCCGCGTGTCGACCGCGCCGACCTGCAGCGCGATGCCCTGATAGGCCTGCCGGTAAATCTGCGTAGGGTCGAGCCCCAGCGCCTGCATGCCCTCATACAGCAAGCGGCGCAGCGTGGCGGAGTGGGTCATGGGCAGCAGTGCGGTGTGGGTCATGGGCGCGCCTCGTAATTGACCGAATAATTACCCACCAAGCAGATTGGGTCAATGCGTTAAGGCGGGCGTCGAAGGCACTATGGGCGGACTAAAATAAGGAAACCTTGCCAATGAAACGCAGCCTGAAAGTTCTCGTCGTGGTGATTGCCGCCGTCAGCGCCGGTGGCGGTTGGTATCTGCACAGCAAGCAACCCGTGCGCAGTGGCGAGGTTCAGCTCAGCAATCTGCAAGCCCCGGTGAGCGTGCGTTACGACGAGCGCGGCGTGCCGCATATTCAGGCGCAAAACGAGACCGACATGTACCGCGCCCTCGGTTATGTGCATGCCCAAGATCGGCTGTTTCAGATGGAGATGATGCGCCGCCTAAGCCGTGGCGAATTGGCCGCCGTGCTCGGCCCCAAACTGATAGACACCGACCGCCTGTTTCGCACCCTCGGCATTCGCCAACATGCCGACGAGTACGCGGCCAAGATGGACCCGAGCAAACCGGCCAATCAGGCGTTGGCCGCTTATTTAGATGGCATCAACCAATACCAAGCCGGCCATCCGGCACCGCTGGAGTTCGACCTTCTCGGCATTCCCAAGCGGCCCTTCACCACTGCCGACACCCTCAGCGTCGCCGGGTACATGGCCTACAGTTTTGCCGCAGCCTTTCGCACCGAGCCGGTGCTGACCTATGTGCGCGACCAGCTAGGTGCCGACTACCTAAAGGTGTTTGATCTGGCTTGGCACCCCGAAGGCGTGCTGCAACCGACGCTGGCGGCGAATGACTGGAGCGACCTCAATCGCCTCGCCAAGCTCAGCCAGCAAGCGCTAGAAGATGCCGGCCTGCCGCAGTTCGAAGGCAGCAACGCCTGGGCCGTCTCGGGCAGCCGCACCGAGAGCGGCAAACCGCTGCTGGCCGGTGACCCGCATATCCGTTTCGCCGCACCGGCCGTGTGGTACGAGGCGCAACTGGCCTATCCGGGATTTGAGCTGTACGGCCACCATCAGGCCCTCAATCCGACCGCCTCGCTGGGCCACAACCAAGACTTTGGCTGGAGCATCACCATGTTCCAGAACGACGACGTGGATTTGATCGCAGAAAAAGTTAACCCCAGCAACCCCAATCAGGTTTGGTCGCAAGGCCGGTGGGTCGAGCTGCAAAGCCGCAGCGAACAAATCGAGGTTAAAGGCGCGGCCCCGGTCGAACTGACCCTGCGTCGCTCACCCCACGGGCCGATCATCAACGACGCCCTAGGTGCCACTGTCGGCAAAACGCCGATCGCCATGTGGTGGGCGTTTTTAGAAACCGAGAACCCTATTCTCGATGCCTTCTACCAACTCAATCGCGCCGACACCCTGCCCAAGGCCCGCGCGGCCGCCGAGAAAATCCAAGCACCCGGCCTTAACGTGATCTGGGCCAATGCCAAGGGTGATATCGGCTGGTGGGCCGCCGCCCAGTTGCCGCAGCGCCTGGCAGGGATAAACCCGAATTTTATTCTCGACGGTGCCAGCGGCGAGGCCGACAAACTCGGTTTTATCCCCTTTACGGCCAACCCGCAGGAGGAGAACCCGGCCCGTGGTTATATCGTCTCGGCCAACCACCAGCCGCAGCCAGCCAGCGGCATCGCCATCCCCGGCTATTACAACCTGCCTGATCGCGCCCAGCGGCTCGATCAGCGCTTGGCCGACAACAGCGTGAAGTGGAATCTGGACAACAGCAAGGCGCTGCAACTGGACAGCGGCAGCGGCTATAGCCAGCGCCTGCTGCAGCCTTTACTGCCAGTGTTGCAAGCCACCGCCAGCAGCGAGGAACAAGCACTGGTGCAACTGCTGGCCGACTGGGACGGCGAACACAGCCTCGACGGCATAGCGCCGACGCTGTTTAACCAGCTGGTCTATCAGCTCACCGACGCCGCCATGCGCGATGAACTGGGCGACAGCTTCTTCGACAACCTGCTGGCTACCCGGGTGCTCGACGTAGCCCTGCCGCGCCTGGCCGCCGATGCCGACTCGCCGTGGTGGGATAACCGCAATACCCCCGCTCAAGAAGACCGCGCCGCCACCGTCAAAGCCGCCTGGCAAGCCAGCCTCGCCCACCTGCGCAGTACTCAAGGGCCAACCCCGGCCGACTGGCAATGGGGCAAGGCACACACCCTGACCCACGAGCATCCACTGGGCAAACAACCGCCGCTCGACAAACTGTTCAACGTCGGCCCGTTCGCCGCCCCCGGCGGTCACGAAACCCCCAACAACCTCTCGCACAAGATCGGCCCGGCACCTTGGTCGGTGGTCTACGGCCCCTCGACCCGCCGCCTAATTGATTTTGCCAAGCCAACCCAAGCACTGGGCATCAACCCGGTCGGCCAGAGTGGTGTGCTGTTTGACCAACACTACAGCGACCAAGCGCTGCCATACATCAAAGGTCAGTACGTGCCGCAGCACTTCAGCGAAACCGACGTAGCCGCCAACACCCAGAGCACTCTGCGGTTGCACCCATAGACCTCACGATGGTGCCTAGCGCCTCGCAGTGGATAGTAAGTACCGAGGAATCACCTATATGAAACGTCTTTCACTCGTCCTCGCCAGCGGCCTGCTACTGCTGATTGCCGTCCTCGTCGGCCGCACTCTGCTGCTGCCAGTCGCACAGCTCGGCGCCAACACGCCGCCGCTACCCGAGGGCATTGACGCCCAGCGCGCAGCTCAGCATCTGAGCGAGGCCATTCGCTTCAATACCATTTCCTATCAGGTCGGAGCTGGGGAGGCGCTGCTACAAAGTAGTCGCGCAGAGTTCAAGGCACTGCATAACTGGCTGGCGCAAAGCTACCCGCAGTTTGCCGCTACGACCCAACGCCAAGTATTCGGGGGCAGCAGCCTGTTGTTTACCTGGACCGGGCGCAATCCACAGCTACCGCCCGTACTGCTGATGTCACACCTAGACGTAGTGCCCGTTTCACCAGGTACCGAAACCCAATGGCAACAACCCCCATTTTCCGGGGCACTGGCCGACGGTTTTGTCTGGGGCCGCGGCGCCATCGACACCAAAGGCTCGGTGGTGGCCATGCTGGAAGCCGCCGAGGCGCTGATTATTCAGGGCTACCAACCCGAGCGCACGGTACTGTTCGCCTTTGGCCATGACGAAGAAATTGGCGGTCTTGACGGCAACCGAAAAATCGCCGAGCACCTGCAACAACAGGGCGTGCGTCTAGATTGGGTCGCGGATGAGGGCGGCGTGGTGACCCAAGGCTTAGTCCCTGGCGTAGAGGCCAATGTGGCCGTGATCGGTATCGCCGAAAAGGGCGACATCAGCCTAGCCCTGCAGGCCAATGCCGTCGGCGGCCACTCCTCAATGCCACCGGCATTCGACGAAACCGCCATCGGCCGCCTCAGCCTCGCCCTGCAGCGTATCGGCCAAGCGCCCTTTGCCAGCGGCCTGCAAGAGCCGACTGCAGGTTTTCTCGCCAGCATTGCCCCAGCCCAAGGTTTTGCTATGCGTTTAGCATTTGCCAACCTCTGGCTGTTCGGTCCGCTGGTGGAGAACCGCTTGGGACAAACGCCCTCTGGCGCAGCGCAACTGCGCACCGTCATCTCGCCAACCTTGCTCAACGCCGGCATTAAAGAGAACGTTTTGCCGCCCGACGCCCACGCGGTAATCAACCTGCGCATCCACCCACAAGACAGCAGCACCAGCGTGCTTGAGCACGTGCGTGCAGCCATCAATGACCCACAGGTGAGCATCCGCGTGCTGCCAGGCATGCGCGAGCCATCAGCCATCTCCAATGTGCATGGCGAGGCCTACCGCTACTTCAGCCAGACCATTCGCGACAGTTTCGGTAACACCCTTGTAGCCCCCAACCTGACCGTCGGCGGCACTGACTCGCGCTACTACTTGGGGCTGACAGAGAATGTCTTTCGCTTTATCCCGATTCGCATGACCGCCAACGATCTGCCGCGTTTTCATGGCACCAACGAACGCATCGCCATCGAGCACCTAGGCGAAGCGGCCGGCTTTTACTACCGCCTGCTGCGCCAACTACCGGGACAAGGGCAGTAAGTACAAAACCAACAGCCATAAAACCGAACCCCGCCAATTGGCGGGGTTCGATTTTGTGGCCTTACTCCTGCTCCTCGTCCTCACGAATTAGCACGCATTTGCGCCCGCTTTCGTCTTCAAAGTAGTCGTACAGATAGAACATCTGCACGCTGCCATCAGCCTGCATGCAGGCCAGGTAATCGCCGGATTCGGCGGTGAAATACTCGGCTGATGCGGGCTTGGCTTCGCACTCGATAAAGGCGCTGACAAAGCGTTCCGGGGCGTCCTCGCCGAAGAACTCGACACGTTCATCCTCGTCCCACTCGACGGGCACTTGAAAGGCGCCGAGAAACAGCACCTTGGCATCGCCGAGGTCTTCTTCTTCGGCGTCAGCATCAAACTCGTCCGGACGGTAGAAGGTGCAGTCCTGTGCCTCGGCGTGCTGCAAAATCGCCAGACGCGCGGCCAGCCGTTGCACGGGATCGAGTTCGCCGGCTTCGCAGATTTGTACCCATACCGGGTCGGTACTTTGTTCTTGTGCCTTGGCTTGCATAGGATTCTCCGCAATAAAACTGGCTGCTGATCTGTATTAATGCTGCTGATTTGCATCAATAACGTGGGGATTATGTCGCCATGATGCGCTAAAGCGACTCGGTGCAAAACCGTAGGCCGGACTCGGGAGCGCAGGAGCCGTCCGGCAATTTGCGCGGGCACAAAAAAGGGCCACTTGCGTGACCCTTTTTGTTTTAACTCACACGCGGGTTAGACCGCCGGGTGCTGCTGCGACGGGTCGCGGCGGCGATCGGGGCCGTTCTGTAAGGCCACCCCGGCGGTTTCGTCCATGGCTTGCTGAATGGCCCGCTTGCGGCGCTCTTCGGCCTTGGCCGAAAAGTACCAAGCAAAGAAGGTAAACAGCGACACCGACAGCAGGATCAAGCTGGCCACCGCGTTAATCTCGGGTTTAACCCCCAGACGCACCGCAGAGAACACTTCCATCGGCAAGGTGGTCGAACCCGGCCCAGAAACAAAGCTGGCCAGTACCAAGTCATCCAGCGACAGGGCAAACGACATCATGCCGCCAGCCGCCAGTGACGGCGCGATCATCGGGATGGTGATCAGCATAAACACCTTCCACGGCTTAGCGCCCAAGTCCATGGCCGCCTCCTCGATGGAAATATCCAGCTCACGCAAGCGTGCCGACACCACCACCGCCACATAGGAGGCGCAGAAACTGGTGTGGGCGATCCAGATGGTCAGAATGCCGCGCTCGGCAGGCCAACCGATCATCTGCGCCATGGCCACAAACAGCAGCAACAGCGACAGACCGGTAATCACTTCAGGCATTACCAGCGGTGCGGTCACCATCCCGGCAAACAGGGTGCGCCCTTTGAAACGCGGAATCCGCGTCAGCACAAAGGCCGCCAAGGTGCCGAGGATCACCGAGGAAATCGCCGTGTATACGGCAATTTCCATCGAGCGACCGACCGAACCCATGAGCTGGCTGTTATCCAACAGGCCGAAATACCACTTCAGCGACCAACCACCCCACACCGTCACCAGTTTGGAAGCGTTGAACGAGTAGATCACCAGAATCAGCATCGGCAGGTAGATAAACAACAGGCCGGCGACCAGCATGAAATTTGAAAATCTAAAGCGCTTCATGCTTTGGCCTCCAGCTCTTTAGCTTCGTTACGGTTAAACAGCACAATAGGCACCATCAAGATCACCAACATCACCACCGCCAGCGCCGAAGCTACCGGCCAATCGCGGTTATTGAAGAACTCTTGCCAGAGCACTTTACCGATCAACCGGGTCTCGGGGCCGCCGAGCATTTCTGGAATCACGAACTCGCCAACCACCGGGATAAACACCAGCATAGAGCCGGCGATAATGCCGTTCTTGGACAACGGCACGGTGATTTTCCAGAAGCTGGTTATGCTGCGTGCGCCTAGATCGGACGCCGCTTCCAACAGGCTCAGGTCATGCTTGACCAGGTTGGCGTAGAGCGGCAGGACCATAAACGGCAAATAGGAGTACACAACCCCAATGTAGACCGCCAAGTTGGTGTTGAGGATGATCAACGGCTCATCGATCAGGCCAATGCCCATCAAGGCGCTGTTGAGCAGGCCGTTGTTGCTAAGGATGCCCATCCAGGCATAGACCCGAATCAAGATCGCCGTCCACGTCGGCATCATGATCAGCAGCACGTACACGGTTTGCATCTCTTTTGGCGCACGGGCGATGGCATAAGCCATTGGGTAGCCGATCAGCAGGCATAACAAGGTGCTGAAGAAGGCCATTTTCAGCGAACCGAGGTACGCCGACAGGTACAGTTCATCGCTGGCCAACATCAGATAGTTGCCCAGATTCAGCAGTATCTGAAATTTCTCCTCGGCGTAGCTGTAAATCTCGGTGTAGGGCGGAATGGCTACGTCCGCTTCGGCAAAACTGATCTTCAACACGATGGCGAAGGGCAGAATGAAGAACATAAACAGCCAGACAAAAGGCAACCCGATTACCAGGTGCCGTCCTTTGGGCATGAGTAAGCGCTGCTTGGCTGGTTTCATGAGCGCAGTACCACGCCGCTGTCGTCTTCCCAGCAGACGAACACTTCATCGCCCCACGTTGGACGAGTGCCACGGCGCTCGGCGTTAGCCACAAACGACTGGACAATTTTGCCGCTCGGCAGCTCGACATAGAACACCGAGTGACCGCCCAGATAGGCAATATCGTGAACCTTGCCGCGCGACCAGTTGTGCTCGCCGGTAGGTTGCTCGGTGGTGACTATGAGTTTTTCTGGGCGCAGGGCGTAGCTGATGCTCTTGTCTTCCACTGAGGTGGTAACCCCGTGACCGACATAGATATTGTTTTCCAGTGACGGGCAATCGATGACGGCAAAGCCTTCTTGGTCATCCACCACCACGCCATCAAACAGGTTCACGCTGCCGATAAACTCGCACACCAGCTTGCTGGTCGGAGTTTCGTAAATGTCCACCGGGCTGCCGATTTGCGCGATCCAGCCCAAGTGCATAATGGCGATACGCTCAGCCATGGTCATGGCTTCTTCTTGGTCGTGGGTCACCATCACGCAGGTCACACCAACGCGCTCGATGATCTCAACCAGCTCCAGCTGCATTTGTGAACGCAGTTTTTTGTCCAGTGCGCCCATCGGCTCATCGAGCAACAGCAGTTTCGGGCTCTTGGCCAACGAACGAGCCAAGGCCACACGCTGACGCTGACCGCCCGAGAGTTGATGCGGCTTGCGCTTGGCGTATTCGCTCATGCGTACCAGTTTGAGCATCTCGGCCACACGGGCGTCGATCTGCTCTTTGGGCATGCTGTCTTGCTTAAGGCCAAAGGCGATGTTGTCCGCCACACTCATGTGCGGAAACAAGGCATAGGACTGAAACATCATGTTGATCGGCCGCTCGTACGGAGGCATATCGGTGATGTCTTGGCCGTCGAGGTAGATGCGCCCAGAAGTTGGCCGCTCAAAGCCCGCGAGCATGCGCAGCAAGGTTGATTTGCCAGAGCCAGAGCCGCCGAGCAGGGCGAAAATCTCACCCTTGTGAATGGTCAGGGACACATCGTCCACGGCCAACGCCTCGTCAAACTTTTTGCTCACCCGGTCAATTTTTACCAGCACCTCTTTCTGCGGTTTCTGGTTGCCACTAAGGGCTTTTTTATGCACACCGGCGGTTATTGCCATTTACCACGACTCCCAACACATTTGCGCCCAGCCACTTTTGGCTAGAGCAGATAAATTCACTTGCCCGTTTTAATCTTGGTCCAGCTGCGGGTCATCGCACGCTGAACTTTGGCTGGCAACTCTTGCGATACATACAACTTGTCCATGACGGCAGCCGCCGGATAAACCGACGGATTGTTGAGCACGGCCTGATCCATAAATGGCCCCGCTTTAACATTCGGATTAGCGTAGCCAACGTAGTCGCTGACTTGCGCGATCACCTCTGGCTGCATCAGGTAATTGATAAAGGCATGCGCCTCTTTGACGTTAGCGGCATCGGCCGGGATGGCCAGCATGTCGAACCAAAGATTGCCGCCCTGCTTGGGGATCACGTAGTCAATCTTCACGCCTTTGCCGGCCTCATCGGCCCGCGCCTTGGCCTGAAAGGCGTCGCCGGAGTAGGCAAACGCCACACAGATCTCGCCATTGGCCAGATCTGAGATGTATTTAGAGGAGTGAAAATAAGTTACTGACGGGCGCACGGCTAAGAACTTGGCTTCGGCCTTTTTGTAGTCGTCGGGGTTCTTGCTGTTTGGGTCTAGACCTAGGTAATTAAGCATCGAGGGAAACATCTCATCCGGCGAATCCATAAAAGCCACGCCGCAGGCTTTTAGCTTTTGCAGATTCTCGGGTTCGAACAGGATTTCCCACGAGTCGATTTTATCGACCCCAAGCGCCGCCTTAACTTTGTCGACGTTGTAGGCAATGCCATTGGTGCCCCACAGATAGGGCACTGAATACAGGTTGCCGGCATCGTTAACTTCTAACTGTTTAAGCAGCGCCGGATCGATATTGGCCAGATTCGGCAGCAGTGTTTTATCCAGTTTTTGGAAAGCTCCGGCTTTGATTTGCTTACCGAGAAAATGGTTAGTCGGCACCACCACGTCATAACCGGAGCGACCGGCTAACAACTTACCTTCCAAGGTTTCATTGGAGTCGAACACGTCATAACCGGCTTTGATCCCGGTGGCTTTTTGAAAATCCGCCAGGGTGGTTTCGCCGATATAGTCAGTCCAGTTGTACACATGCACCACGGGTTCGGCCTGGACATTGGCGAGCAAGCCAAAGGCAGCGGCGGCAACTAAAGTGTTACGCAAAGAAAAATGCACAGGAAGTCCTCTTGTTATGGAATAGACACTGCTAAAAACAGCGCTGGGACTGAGCCTTTGTTGAATGGGTTAGCACTATCGACTAAGCCATTCGACAATTGCTCCAGTTAACTTGCGGCAACCGCAGCCGCCGCAAGCTGTGGGTGGTTATTTGCCGGCTTTGATTTTGGTCCACATGCGCGTCATGTCGCGCTGCACCTTAGGCGGCAGGTCGGCAATGGCGTAGAGTTTGGTCATGGTTTCGGCATTTGGGTAGATGCCCGGATCATTACGAATGGCTTCATCGACCATCGGCGTGGACGCCGCATTGCCGTTCGGGAACTGCACCTCGTTGGTGATCTCGGCCATGATTTCTGGCTTCATCAAGAAGTTCATAAAGGCATAGGCCGAATCGACGTTGCTCGCGTCCGCCGGCATGGCGATCATGTCAAAGAAGGTGCCAGCACCCTCTTTAGGAATGCTGTAACCCACATTCACACCGCTTTTAGCTTCTTCGGCGCGCGATTTTGACTGTTGAATATCGCCGGAGTAACCGACCGCCACGCACAGGTTGCCGTTAGCTAAATCGGAGATGTACTTGGAGGAATGGAAATAGGCGATGTTTGGCCGAATTTTCAAGAACAAGGCTTCGGCGGCCTTGAGTTCTTTCGGGTCTTGGCTATTGGGCTGGTAGCCTAGGTACTGCAAGGCGATTGGCAGAATCTCGGTGGGCGAGTCGAGAAACGACACACCACAGGCCTTCAACTTCTCGATGTTTTCAGGTTTAAACAACAGGTCCCAAGAGTTCACCGGGGCGTTTTCACCCAACGCGGCTTTAACCTTATCGACGTTGATACCAATGCCAATCGACCCCCACAGGTACGGAAAGGCGTATTGGTTACCCGGATCGCTGACCTCAAGGGTTTTCATCAAATCAGTATTCAGGTTCTTCCAGTTTGGCAACTTGCTGCGATCCAGCGGCTGGTAGACCTTGGCCTTAATTTGTTTGGCCAAAAAACTGTTCGATGGCACTACGATGTCGTAGCCCGACTTACCCGCTAACAACTTGGCTTCGAGGGTTTCGTTGCTGTCAAACACGTCGTAAACCACTTTAACGCCGGACTCTTTTTCAAACTTGGCCACGGTGTCTTTAGCGATATAGTCCGACCAGTTGTACACATGCAGGACTTTCTCCTCGGCCTGCACGGCACCGGCCAGCAGGCCCAACAACGAGATTGCCAGTACCGACTTCGCGAATTTATTCATGCTTACAGCTCCTACTACGTGAGTGAGTGAAGGCGCTAAGCACCTTCATTAAGCCTAGCCAAAATATCCAGCGCGTCCGTGCTATTACGTCATCTGCTGTCGACCGCCGCAGGCCTGCCGAGAGTGGGTTCGGTGTGAGTTAAGCTGATAAATCCTGCAGGGTCAGATCGAGGCATAAACGCGCCTTGGTCACTAACTCGTCAATCTCACTTTTACTGATCACCAGTGGTGGCGCGATGATCATGGTGTCGCCCACGGCACGCATAATCAGGCCGTTATTGAAGCAATGACCGCGGCAAATCATGCCTGCGCCCTGATCGGTGTAGCGCGCACGGGTCTGTTTGTTTTTCACCAACTCAATGGCACCGAGCATGCCGATCCCGCGCACTTCACCCACCAGCGGGTGATCGGCCAATTCACGTAAACGCTTTTGCAAATACGGTGCCGTTTCTTCACGCACCCGTTCAATTATTTTTTCATCACGCAAAATACGGATGTTTTCCAGCGCCACCGCCGCCGCCACCGGGTGCCCGGAGTAGGTGAAACCGTGGTTGAAGTCGCCACCTTGCTTGAGCACTTCGACGACCTTGTCGCTGACCACCAAGCCGCCCATCGGGATGTAACCCGAGGTCAGGCCCTTGGCGATGGTCATCAAGTCCGGCTGATTGCCGTAGTAGTCGCTACCAAACCACTCACCGGTGCGACCGAAACCGCAAATCACCTCATCGGCGACGAACAAGATGTCGTACTTGGCCAGAATTTCACGGACCTTCGGCCAGTAGCTGTCGGGCGGGATAATCACCCCGCCCGCGCCCTGAATTGGCTCGGCGATAAAGGCCGCGACATTGGCCTCGCCAACCTCGAGAATTTTCTTCTCCAGCTGCTCGGCGGCCCAGATACCAAACTCATCGGGGCTCATGTCGCCGCCTTCACCGAACCAGTACGGCTGCGGGATATGCACAATGCCCGGAATCGGCAAATCGCCTTGCTCGTGCATGCCCTGCATACCACCGAGGCTGGCGCCGGCCACGGTCGAGCCGTGATAACCGTTGTGCCGGCTGATGATCACCTTCTTATTCGGCTGACCTTTAATTGCCCAATAATGGCGCACCATGCGCAGCATGGTGTCGTTGCCTTCAGAACCCGAGCCGGTGAAGAACACATGGTTCATGCCCGCCGGGGTCAGCTCGGCAATCGCCTTGGCCAATTCCAGCACCGGCGGATGGGCGGTCATAAAGAAGGTGTTATAGAACGGCAATTGCTTCATTTGTTTGCTGGCGGCATCCGCCAACTCGTCACGGCCATAGCCAATGGCAACACACCAAAGGCCGGCCATGCCGTCGAGAATTTTGTTGCCTTCGCTATCCCACAAATACACCCCTTGTGCATTGGTAATAATGCGCGGGCCGGTGTCGCTCAGCTGTTGATAATCACTGAACGGTGCCAAGTGATGGTCGCGGCTCATGGCCTGCCACAGCTGGGTTTGCGGGTTAGTGTTGGGCGTTGTCATGGTTCAACCTTTGCTATAAAAAGCGGGCCGCGCAGTACGCGGGCCCGCCAGAGGGTCAGACGGCGTAGAGCAGGAACTCACGTTCCCACGAGCTAATTACCCGTTTGAAGTTCTCGTGCTCGGCGCGTTTTACCGCGACGTAACCGGTAATAAACGACTTGCCGAGGTAGGTTTCCAAAGCCTTGCAGTTTTCCATGCGCTCCAAAGCATCTTCGATGGTCAACGGCAGACGCAGATTGCGCCGCTCGTAGCCACGCCCCTTAACCGGCGCGCTCGGCTTGAGCCCTTCGACCATGCCGATATAACCGCACAGCAAGCTGGCGGCGATGGCCAAATAGGGGTTGGCGTCGGCACCCGGCAAACGGTTCTCGACCCGACGGCTTTGCGGGCCGGCATCCGGCACGCGCAAACCGACGGTGCGGTTCTCTTCGCCCCACTCGACGTTGACCGGTGCCGAGGTGTCCGGCAGGAAGCGGCGGAACGAGTTAACGTTCGGTGCGAACAGCGGCAACAACTCTGGAATGTACTTCTGTAGGCCGCCGATGTGGTGCAGGAACAAGTCGTTCATGCTGCCGTCGGCATTGGAGAAAATGTTCTTGCCGGTTTTGATGTCGATGATGCTCTGGTGCAAGTGCATGGCACTGCCCGGCTGACCGGTCATCGGCTTAGCCATAAAGGTTGCGCCGACGTTATGTTTCAGCGCCGCTTCACGCATGGTGCGCTTGAAGATCAGCACTTGGTCGGCCAACGACAAGGCGTCACCGTGACGGAAGTTGATTTCCATCTGCGCGGTGCCGTCTTCGTGAATCAGGGTGTCGAGATCGAGATTTTGCAGCTCACACCAGTTGTAAACGTCCTCAAACAGAGGATCGAACTCATTTGCCGCCTCGATCGAGAACGACTGTTTGCCGGTTTCTGCCCGGCCCGAGCGACCAATCGGTGCCTGCAATGGGAAGTCTGGGTCTTCGCAACGCTTGGTTAGATAGAACTCCATTTCTGGCGCCACAATCGGTTGCCAGCCTTTATCGGCGTACATCTTCAAGACCTTCTTGAGGACGTTGCGCGGCGACAATTCGATCGGATTACCTTGTTTGTCGTAGGTGTCGTGGATCACCTGCGCAGTGGCCTCAATCGCCCAGGGTACGAGGAACACGGCATTTTCGTCCGGACGGCACACCATGTCGATATCGGCAGGGTCCAGCAGGTCGTAATAAATGTCGTCTTCCACGTAGTCGCCGGTAACGGTCTGCAGCAGCACGCTCTCCGGAAGGCGCATGCCCTTCTCGTCGAGAAACTTATTGGTCGGCGAAATCTTGCCACGGGCGATGCCGGTCAAGTCGCTGATCATGCATTCCACTTCGGTGATCTTGTTATCTTTGAGCCAGCTGGTGAGCCGGTCGATTTTGCTAGTCATACGTACCTCTAGGAGTGGGAAATGAGAGCTTGGCTAATACAGCTAAGCTCAATGTTGACTCGCGCGCTTGAGCCGGCCTCACCGAAAGCCGGATAGTGTGCGAGGTAATGCGAATTGTTCCTGACTGGCAGCTTGTAGGTGTGATCGCAGCGAGTGGCCAACGTTCAACCGTATGCACTCAATAGCGCGACAAACACCAAGTAATGGCACGCCGGCGGCAATAGCAGCTTTAATAATAGACAGGGTGGTGGTGGCGTGCGCCCCGGCGTAATGGCTGCAGGGCGCATTGCGTGGGCCACGAAAACGAACAGACGCAAGGCTTAAGAGCGAGCCAGTTAACCGCAGGCGAGACATGTGACACCCGATTTATTGATGTTATGGGTTGCGACCGAGATTAGCCTTGTTCGATTTTTTACACAATAGCCCTGTAAATAATTAAACACACCACAGGCAACGGCAGGCTCAAGCGCGCAGGACAAGCCACTGAATTGCCTTGAAAAGCCCTAAAATTGGCCACAGAGCCCCTTTTTAGGGCACAATGGACACGCTCTTGACAGTGCCTTGGGTTTACGATTGACTCAAGTCGTGCCATTTGCATGATTGATATTTTTAACAAAAAAGGTGTTGCATCATGTCGGTTCCTCCGCGTGCCGTTCAGCTTAATGAAGCGAATGACTTTCTTAAGAAACATCCCGACGTCCAGTTCGTCGACCTACTAATTGCCGACATGAACGGCGTAGTTCGCGGCAAGCGCATTGATCGCGCTAGCCTGCACAAGGTTTACCAGCGCGGCATCAACCTGCCAGCGTCACTGTTTGCCCTCGACATTAACGGCTCCACCGTTGAGAGCACCGGACTCGGCCTAGATATCGGCGATTCCGATCGGGTCTGCTACCCAATCCCTAATACCCTGTGCAACGAGCCTTGGCAGAAGCGCCCTACCGCGCAACTGTTAATGACCATGCACGAGATGGAAGGCGAAGCCTTCTTTGCCGACCCGCGCGCCGTATTGCAGCAAGTCATCAACAAGTTTGACGCACTGGGGCTGACCATCTGCGCGGCGTTTGAGTTGGAGTTTTACCTGATCGATCAGGCCAACGTAAACGGCCGGCCGCAGCCGCCGATGTCGCCGCTGTCGGGCAAGCGTCCGCAATCCACCCAGGTGTACATGATTGACGACCTGGATGAGTACGCCGAATGCCTGCAAGACATTCTCGAAGGCGCACAAGAGCAAGGCATCCCTGCCGATGCCGTGGTTAAGGAAAGCGCCCCGGCGCAGTTCGAGATCAACCTGCATCACGTCGCCGACCCACTCAAGGCCTGCGACTACGCACTGCTGCTGAAGCGTTTGGTGAAGAACATCGCCTACGACCATGAAATGGACACCACCTTCATGGCCAAGCCGTACCCGAACCAAGCGGGCAACGGTCTGCATGTGCATATCTCGATTCTCGACAAAGATGGCAACAACATCTTTAAGAGCGAAGACCCGGCCACTAACGATGCACTGCGCCACGCGATTGGCGGCATCATCGAAACCATGCCGGCGTCGATGGCGTTCCTCTGCCCGAACGTAAACTCCTATCGCCGTTTCGGTGAAAAGTTCTTCGTGCCGACCTCGCCAACCTGGGGCATCGACAACCGTACCGTCGCCCTGCGCGTACCCAATGACACGGCCGATGCCGTGCGCATTGAACACCGCGTCGCCGGCGCCGATGCCAACCCGTATCTGGTCATGGCCTCGGTACTGGCCGGCATTCACCACGGCTTGACCAACAAGATCGACCCGGGCGCTCCGCTGGAAGGCAATGCCTACGAGCAGACCGAAGCCAGCCTGCCGAACAACCTGCGCGATGCCTTGCGCGAGTTGGATGACAACGAGGTGATGGGCCGCTACATCGACCCGAAATACATCGACGTGTTCGTCGCCTGTAAAGAGAGCGAGTTGGCCGAGTTCGAATATTCGATCTCCGACCTTGAGTACAACTGGTACTTACACACCGTGTAACCGCAGCATCCGACGCCGGCCTTAGTGCCGGCGTCTTTTTATCTGACATTTGCTTTTACCTTGACTCCAACCCCTATGGCGGCGAAGCCGTGGCCGAGTGTTGGCTTAATCACGCAGCGCAACAACGCTGCACACCGAATATGGAGATCGTTATGCCGCGTTTTCTGGCTCTGTTTGCTCTGACCTTAGCGCCGTTACTGGCCGCCGCCGATGAGGTGATTAGTGTCTACAACTGGAACGACTATATCGCCCCGCAGGTGCTGGTCGACTTTGAGAAAGAAACCGGCATTCGCGTTGATTACCACACCTTCAGCACCCTCGAGGAACTAAGCCAAGCCCTCGACAGCGGCGCAGCCATTGATATCGCCGTGCCGTCTTACGAGCGCTTACCACCGCTGATCGCGGCCGGAGCGATTTTACCGCTGGATAATAGCCAACTGCCCAATCGCCAGCATCTGGACAAACAACTGCTGAGCAAGCTGGCCGCATTCGACCCCAACAACCGTTTCGCGGTGCCTTACTTGTGGGGCTCGGTGGGTCTGGCGGTGAATGTTCCGGCCGCCGAAAAAGCCTTCGGCGGACCCTTGCCGCACAGCTGGAGCCTGCTGTTTGACCCAGAACAGAGCAAGCGTCTGGCCAGTTGTGGCATCAGCGTACTCAACGAACCGGCCGAGGTGCTCTCGGCACTGCTGGTCTATCAAGGTCGCAACCTGTCTAAGAGCCCGCCACGGCAACTCAAGCGCGCCGGCGAAGTATTGCTGCAACTGCGCCCCAATCTGCAATACGTCGACAGCCAGCGTTATATTGAAGACCTCGCCAACGGCAAACTCTGCGTTGCCCTAGCTTGGGTTGGCGACGCGCTGGCGGCGGCCAAAGCCGGGCAACCGGTGCAGTTCATCATCCCGCAAGAAGGTGCCACGGTGTTTATCGACACCCTAGTGATCCCTAAGAGTGCCAAGCGGCCCGATCTGGCCCATCGCTTTATTAACTACCTGATGCAACCCAAGGTTGCCGCGCAAATCACCACTGAAACCCTCTACCCAAGCCCCAACCTTGGTGCGCAAAAATTCATCGATCCGAGCCTGCGTGACCAGCCAGGGCTCTATCCTGACCGCGAAACCAAGCGCCGTCTGGCGGTGATGGATCTACTACCAGAGAAACAAGCGCCAGTACGCGATGAGATCTGGAGCAACTTCGTCAACGCCAAGTAACTTGCCCCGCAGCCGCGTCTGACGTCCAATAGCGCCTTCCAGCCAAGGAGCGCCCTATGCAACGTCCCGTCAGCCGCAAGCCACGCGCCAGCAGCCAAACACGCATCAGCACGATACTTGCGGCGGCGCGCAGCCTGCTGGCCGAGCAAGGCGTGAACAGCCTATCGGTGTACAGCGTGGCCGAGCGCGCGCAGATGCCGCCGTCGTCGGTGTATCACTTCTTCGCCAGCGTGCCGGCGATTCTCGAAGCGCTAACCGGCGACATTCACGCGGCCTTTCGCGCTTGCCTGCAGCAACCCATAGCCCATGCCGAACTGCGTGATTGGCGCGACCTGTCGAGTATCGTCGAGCATCGCATGCTGGCGATTTACGCCGCCGATCCCGCCGCCCGTCAGCTGATTCTCGCCCAGCACGGTTTAACCGAGGTCACCCAAGCCGACCGCCTGCACGACATTGAACTCGGCCAGCTGATGCAAGCCTTGTTCGACCAGCACTTTCAACTGCCCAGCCTGCCCGATGAGGTTGATGTGTTCGCGCTGGCCATGGAGCTGTGCGACCGCGTGTATGCCCGCTCGGTGCAGCAGCACGGACTGATCACCCCGCGTATGGCCGAAGAAGGCATGCGCGTATTTGACGTGTATTTGGCCCTGTATCTGCCACCCTTGCTGCCCAAGCGCAGCAGCTAAAACAGATATTTATCTGTATTTAAATCACGAATGAACGATCGATAGATAAAAACTGCTTTTAATGCAGATTTTTATCGACTATAAAGTCATCAGTGGCTGAATAGCGCAAGCATTCAACCGAGCCCCTTTGACGTGCAACTGCTAACGTCAAATGACTTTTATATCGTTGCTGCGCGGCGCTCGCCTGTCGCGCACCGATACTCGCGCAGGTGACCCGCATGACGACTCTTAACAGCACTCCACGCGCCGACGGTTTTTACATGCCCGCCGAGTGGGCCCGCCACAGTCAAGCCTGGATGGTCTGGCCCGAGCGCCCAGACAACTGGCGGCTCGGTGGCAAGCCGGCGCAAAGCGCCTTTACCGCTGTGGCCAAAGCCATCGCCGAATTTGAACCGGTGACGGTGTGCGTCTCGGCCGGCCAATACGAAAACGCCCGCGCGCGCCTCGACCATAGCAATATCCGCCTAGTGGAAATAACCACTGACGATGCTTGGGTGCGCGACACCGGGCCGACCTTCGTGATCGACGGCCAAGGTGCCGTGCGCGGCGTCGACTGGACCTTTAACGCCTGGGGCGGCTTCGATGGCGGCCTGTATGCGCCGTGGCAGCGCGACGACCAAGTGGCGCGCAAGATCCTCGAAATCGAGGGCTGCGCGCGCTACCGCACGGAAGGTTTCGTGCTGGAAGGCGGCTCGATTCATGTCGATGGTGAGGGCAGCCTGATCACCACCGAAGAATGCCTGCTCAACCGTAACCGCAACCCGGAACTGAGTCGCGCGCAGATCGAAAGCATGCTGCGTGAGCACCTGAGTATCGACAGCGTGATCTGGCTGCCCGAGGGCTTGTTTAACGACGAAACCGACGGCCACGTCGACAACTTCTGCTGCTACGTGCGCCCCGGCGAAGTGCTGCTGGCCTGGACCGACGACGTTAACAACCCCAATTACCCGCGCTGCCAAGCCGCCATGGCGGTGCTGACTAACAGCCGCGACGCCAAAGGCCGCCAGCTGATCGTGCACAAGATGCCGATCCCCGGTCCGCTGCATGCCTCGGACGAGGAATGTGCCGGCGTAGACCTAAGTGCAGACAGTCAAGAACGCGCCCCATCGATCCGTTTAGCCGGTTCTTATGTGAACTTTCTAATCGTCAACGGCGGCATTATCGCACCGAAATTCGACGACCCAATGGACGCCGAGGCCGAAGCCATTTTGCAGCGTTTGTTCCCCGAGCACCGGGTGGTGATGGTGCCCGGCCGGGAGATTTTGCTCGGTGGTGGCAATATCCACTGCATCACCCAACAACAACCGGCGCCGCAACAGCGCTAAACCAGCAGAGGGCAGCGGCTTGCACGCCGACTGCCCGCGTTACAGCTGATTAAGCGGGATTTTCAGGTAGCGCACGCCATTATCCTCTGCTGGCGGCATGTGACCGGCGCGCATATTGACTTGCACCGATGGCAGCATCAGCGCCGGCATACTCAGGCCGGCATCGCGGGCGTTGCGCATGGCAACGAAGCTGTCCGCATCGACGCCCTCATGCACATGCACGTTCTGCCCACGCTGCTCGGCCACCGTACTCAGGTACTGATGCTCAGTGCGTCCCGGCCCTTGGTAGTCGTGGCACATATACAAGCGCGTGGTATCAGGCAAGGCGAACAGTCGCTGGATCGAGCGGTACAGCGCCCGCGCATCGCCACCCGGGAAATCGCAGCGGGCGGTGCCGTAATCGGGCATAAACAGCGTATCGCCAATAAAGGCCGCATCGCCCACCACATAGGTCAGGCACGCGGGCGTATGACCCGGTGTGTGCAGCACCTGCACGACTAAGCCACCAATCTTGAAGCTATCACCGTCAGCAAACAGTTGGTCGAACTGACGACCATCCACGGCAAAGTCAGCCTCGGCATTAAACAGTTTGGCAAAGCGGCTTTGCACCTCGCCGATCTGCGCACCTATGCCCATTCGCCCGCCTAACTGGCCCTGCAGGTAAGCCGCCGCCGACAGGTGATCGGCATGCACGTGGGTTTCCAGCAACCACTGCACCTGCAACTGTTCGGCGCGCACATAGTCGATAATCTGCTGCGCACTGGCATAGCCAATACGCCCAGCGGCGGCGTCGTAATCCAGCACCGGGTCAATGATCGCGCACGCCGCACTGGCAGGGTCGCGCAGCACATAGCTGTAGGTGCAACTGGGCGGATCAAAGAACACCTGAATGTTCGCGTTCATACCTTACTCCTGCGTCGCTCTAACCACTCAAACAAGCCCATACCCGCTAACATCGCAGCGCTAAACAGCCAGGCTTGCCAGTGCCCGGTCAAGGTTAAAACCAGCGCCGGCCCCGGACATATACCGGCGACGCCCCAACCTGCACCAAACACCAAGCTACCCAAAATTAAGCGACGATCGAGGCCACGCTTGCTCGGCAATTGCATCGGCGCACCGAGCAGTGAGTGGCTCCGGCGTTTAGCCCAGGTGAAAGGCCCAATGGCCACGGCTATCGCCGCCGCCATGACCAAGGCCAAAGACGGATCCCAAGCGCCGGCTAAATCGAGAAAGCCCAAAACTTTGGCCGGATTGGCCATGCCGGCCAGCAGCAACCCTAAACCGAAAATCAACCCGGCCACTAACGCACTGAACTTAGTCATACGAAAGCTCCCAACAGATGCCGCAGCACAAATACCGTGGCAAAACCCGCAGCCATAAAGGCCACAGTTGCCGCCAACGAACGTGCCGACAGCCGCGAGATGCCGCACACCCCATGGCCACTGGTGCAGCCAGCGCCATAACGGCTGCCGATGCCCACCAGCAAACCCGCCACCAGCAGACTCAGCCAGCCGCCCTGAAACTCAAGCGCCGGCAAGGCCGCAAACAGCTGCCACAGCAGCGGTGCCAGCACTAAACCGAGCAGGAACAACGCCTTCTCCGCCCGCCCCTCACCGCCACGCGCCAGCAGGCTGCCGAGCAAACCACTGATGCCAGCAATCCGCCCATTGGCGATGACAAACAGCGCCGCCGCCAGCCCAATCAAGGCCCCGCCGGCTAAGGCCGACCAAGGGCTAAAGTGCAACCAATCGATAGTCATTGCGTCGCCTCGCCACAGAATTGTTGATACAGGGTGTTGATCAGCGCCAAGGCCTGCGCACTGCTGATGCGGTAATACACCTGCTTGCCATCGCGGCGAGTATCGACCAAGCCTTCGCGACGCAATACCGCCAGTTGCTGCGACAAGGTTGGCTGCACTATGCCCAGCAAGGCTTCCAACTCACCGACATTACGCTCGCCCTGAGACAACTGGCAGAGCAGCAACAGCCGATCCGGGTTGGCCAAGGCTTTCAATAACTGCCCGGCCGCTGCCGCAGATTCGCGCAGGCGGCCAAGATCAAGAGTTTCACTGCTGCTGGTCATAGCTGCCCTCAGTCACAACAAATACAATATATTTTTTTATAGATTATAAATAGCCTAAGCATTAGTCAATACCCAGCGCTGGCTTCCTGACTGACGGCATTTATGGGCATCACCGGCATAAAAAAACCCGGCACACCTAAGGTGCGCCGGGTTTTTTCAACGCTTGCGCGAATCAGCCGTTGGCTGGGCGCAGCGAGTAGGTTTTCAGTTGCTCGGCAAACTCGCGCAGCGATTGAATGCCGCTGGCTTCAGCCTCGGCAATCCACTGTTTGATTGCTTCGAGCATCTCATGGCCATTGCTGCTGGTTTTGACCCAGATTTGCTGCAAGGCCAAACGCTTCTCGTAGATCACCTTGAGGGCCTGGCTTTGCTCCAGCATCAACTGGATGCGCGCGTGGTGTTTGTCATCCAACAGGCTGGTTTCACGCGACAGCAGGCGTTTGGCTCGGCGGAACTGGTAACGCACCGACTCGTCGGCCTTGGCCAACTCTTGCTTAACCAAAGGCGCGATCACCAACTTGCGGTACTGCGCCATGATCTGGAAACGGTTATTGAGGATGGCCATGGCGGTGTCCATGTCCAGGTTGCCCTTACCGGCCACCCGATGGGCAATCGGCGCGACACGCTGGACCTTAGCCAAGCGCAGGAAGCTAAACAGCTGAATCCAGGCCCAGCCCATGTCGAACTCCCAAGGCTTGACCGACAGCTTGGCCGAGTTCGGGTAGGTATGGTGATTGTTATGCAGCTCTTCGCCGCCAATGATGATGCCCCACGGTGACAAGTTGGTGGCTGCATCGCGGCACTCGAAATTGCGGTAGCCCACAGCATGGCCCAAGCCATTGACCACGCCGGCCGCCCAGACCGGAATCCACATCATCTGCACGGCCCACACGGTCATGCCCAGCACGCCGAACAGGGCCAGGTCGATGACGGCCATGATGGCGATGCCGCCGACCGGGAAGCGCGAATAAACGTTGCGCTCGACCCAGTCTTCCGGGCAATTTTTACCGTAAATACGCAGGGTATCCGGGTTCTCGGCTTCGGCGCGGTACAGCTCGGCACCGGTCAGCAATACGGTGCGCAAGCCCTTGATTACCGGGCTGTGCGGGTCATCGACGGTTTCGCATTTGGCGTGGTGTTTGCGGTGAATCGCAGTCCACTCACGGGTATTCTGCGCGGTGGTCAGCCACAACCAGAAGCGGAAAAAATGCTTCAGCGCGGGGTGCAACTCCAGCGCGCGATGCGCCGAATAACGGTGCAGATAAACCGTAACAGCAACAATAGTCACGTGGGTTATCAGCAGGGTAACTGCCAATAACTGCCAAGCCGACAAGTCGAGCAAACCGTTGTACCACATGGGAAGCAGGCCTCAAGCGAAGAGAAAAACACTGAATGAACAAGCGTTCACTCATTATCGCCGCAATTGCCCCGAAAGTCCCAGCAGCTTGTCGCTAATAATCGCCATTGCCTGCGGGCTCGCCGACGCATCGCGCCATTCAGCGAAACTGCAAACCATTTAGCGGGCGCGAATACAGGTCGGCCCGGCTCGCTGCTCAACGGCCTCGCGCACCTCGTCACGGCAACCGAGCAAAAAGCCCAATTCGGCCAGCACAAATAATGGGCCGACAGCCAAACCCATCAGGTCATCAACAAAGGCCGGTTTGCGCCCCTCGTAGTAATGCCCAACAAACTGAATAATCCAGCCAAGCACAAATAGCCCCAAGCCCCAGCCCAGCCAAACGCCCGTACTCTGCGAGGCCAATAGCGCCCCCGCCCACAGGCATAAGCCCAGCAAGGCCGTCATCAGCACACCAAAGCGCAAGTCCAAGCGCAGGTAAAAACCGGCGGCCGCGATGAC
This sequence comes from Pseudomonas sp., assembly GCA_044354115.1. Taxonomy (GTDB): domain Bacteria; phylum Pseudomonadota; class Gammaproteobacteria; order Pseudomonadales; family Pseudomonadaceae; genus Aquipseudomonas. The sequence continues at coordinate 134,234 of JBILAR010000001.1, forward strand.
GGTGATACTGGCCGGCGACCACCACAACCCCAAGGCCGGCAGGCCCGGACGCGACAGCAGCACCGCGACCGCCAGCACTATCAGCGGAATACCGACAAAGTGCGTGGCGATATTGCGCCGGTCACGGTGATAGGCGGCGTACTGGGATAGGTGATCAACGAGGTTTTTCATTCGGACAGTAACTCATGTGCGGCTAGCGAAAGCGCCACCCTAACAGTCAATTTGCGCCCGCGTCAGTGGCCGTGGCGGCCAGTTAGATGACACCTGAGAATTTACCCATACCCCCAGCAATTAGCCGAAGCTGGGCTAGAGTCAACCTATTATCGATGGTGTGCGCACGGCTCAGCGAGAAGCTCGGCCACCCTCGACTAACGAGCCATAGGTGCCGTTGATGTTGCAGCGTCTGCAAGCCGTTCTGTCACTGCTGGGGTTGTGTCTGCTGGCAAGCTCCGCATGCGCGGCGCTGCCGAGCCTGCAACTTGACGCGCACAGCTTGCAACAACCAATACCGATCGAACGCAGCCTGCTGCTCGAAGATCCAACCCACAGTCTCAACGCCAGCCAAGCCCTAGAACAACTGCTTGAGCACGGTCAACTCAGCACCAGCAGCCCGCACCTCGGCTACTCGGCCAGCAACTGGTGGATCGGTTTTAACCTGCAAGTCAGTAGCCCCGAGCCACTGTTCTTGGTGCTCGACAATCCCTACGTAGACGACATCCAACTGTGGCTACTTAGCCACGATCAGCCGCCCAGCATGCTGCGCGCCGGCGATCTACTGCCGTTCAGCCAGCGCAGCGCGCCCTATCCCAACTTCATGCTGGCGCTGCCGCCCCTCGGTAACGGTGAGCACAGCTTGCTGCTGCGCATCACCAGCAGCAGCTCGCTAAATTTGCCCCTGCAGATCGTCTCGCTCAGCGCCAGCAAACAACTGATCGCGCAAAAATGGCTGCACGCCGGGCTGCTGTGCGGCGCACTGCTAATAATGGCGCTGTTCCACCTGGTAAAATTCAGCGCCCTGCGTGAACCACAACTGGGCTACTACTGCGCCACACTGTTCAGTGCAAGCCTCTACTACGCGGCCATTCTTGGCCCGGTGAGCATGCTCTGGCCGCACTGGCCGATGCTGGCGAGCACCCTACTGAACCTTGCCGGCGCGCTATGCTTAGTGTTCAGCACCCTATTTATTAAACACGTACTGGCCTTGCATGGGAGGCGCCTAAGCTGGTTGTGCTACACGTTTTTTGCGCTGATTTTGCTCATTGCGGCGCCTGCTGTGCTGGGCATCAACGATTACCGCCAGCAACAGTGGATGAACCTGATATTTCTCTGCAACGGATTGCTGCAACTGGCGATGACACTTTACGGCGTCAAGCTGGGCCGACCCTTTGCAAAATCACTCAGCGCGCTTTGGTCAGCCACCTTACTTCTGATGATTTTGCTGCCGCTAAGTCGCGCTGGCGTACTGCCCGACCTGCCATGGCTGAGTCACATGAGCCTGTACCTGCCGGCCATCAGCTTCTTTATGTTCGGGATTTTCAGCGGCATGCAACTGGAGATGATTCGTGCCGACTTATTTACCAGCCAACAACAAGCCATCGGCCACCTCGAACGCTATCAGGCACTGTTTAATAACGCCGCCGAAGGCATAGTGCGCTGCAATCGCGCAGGCATCATTGTCGAAGCCAATCCGGGCTTTTTGCGCCTGCTTGGGCTGCCGCCAGAGCAAGTGGCGCAGCTACTTGGGCAGCCGATACAAAGCCTGGTAAAAACCTCGGACTGGGCGCATTTATTCATGCAGTTGAGCCTCGAGCAGCACACCGTCAGCGGTGAATGCCAACTGCGCGATCAGCAGGGTCGCGTGCACTGGGTCTACCTATCGCTGTATCTACTGCCCGCCCAAGACTGCATCGAAGGCATAGTGGTCGACCTCAGTGAGCGCCGCGCACTTGAGCAGCATCTACAAGACCTCGCCGCCCATGACTCGCTGACCGGCCTACTCAATCGCCGCGAGCTGGAGCGCCTACTGCAAGAATCCTTGAGCCATCCTGACAGCCAGCTCTTTAGCCACCTGCTGTACCTCGACCTCGACCAATTTAAACAGGTCAACGATCTATGCGGACACGCTGCCGGCGATCAACTGCTACGCCAACTGGCGAGCAAGCTGCAACACCAGCTACCGGTATCGGCCAAACTCGCGCGAATTGGCGGCGATGAATTCACCGTACTACTCGCCCAGCACAGCGACGCCGATGCGATGGTGCAGGCCGAAACCTTGCGCGCCTGCGTTGAGCAGTTTGTATTCAGCTGGCAAGGCCGGCCATTTCGCCTGTTTGTCAGCATCGGCCTACTCGAACTCGACAGCACGGTGAACGACTGGGAAACCGCCCTAAACTGGGCCGACAGCGCCAGCCAAAGAGCCAAGAACCAAGGCCGCAATCGCGTACACCGGTTTAATCCGGCTGACGGTGTACTGCTTGAACACCAACGCCAACTACAGTGGATCACGCGCCTGCGCGCCGCCATCGAACGCCACCACTTTGAGTTGTTTTATCAGCCAGTGATGGCCCTGCAACAGCCAGAGGCCGGTTGGCATTACGAAATATTGCTGCGCTACCGCGACCCGCAAACTGGCGACTGGGTAGCCCCCGGCGAGTTCCTCGGGGCTGCCGAACGCTACGGCTTGCTCGGCGCCATTGATCGCTGGGTGATCCGCCAACTATTCGACTGGATGGAGCAAAACCCGCAACACTTGCGACAACTGGTGCAGGTCAACTTGAACCTCAGCGGCAGCTCACTGCAAGACGCACAAATCCATGAGTTACTGAAGGAGCAATTAGCCCGTCAACACCTGCCCGGCACCAAACTATGCATCGAGGTAACCGAGATGGTTGCCCTTGGCGAATTGGGCGCTTCGGCCGAATGGATCAACAAGTTGCGCGAACAAGGCATCAAGGTGGCCCTCGACGACTTCGGCAGCGGCTTTGCCTCTTATGCCTATTTGCGTCATCTGCCGCTGGATATATTGAAGATCGACGGCACCTTTATCAGCGGTTTAGAGCACGACCCGATCAACCAAGCGATGGTCAGCTCCATGCAGCAAATCGCCCAACAACTGGGTCTGAAAACCGTGGCCGAATTTGTCGAAAGCCAAGCCACCCTCGACTGCCTGCGCAGCCTCGGCATCGACTACGCACAAGGGTATTTTATCGACCGACCACAACCGCTGGAGAATCTTGCCGACCATCACAGCGCACAACTCTCCCTAGCCCTGAGCAGTGACAACAGTTGACGCGCAGGACCCGTCTTTAAAAACGCGTATCCAACCAAGCACCGACGAGCAACAGCAAGGCTTGCAGCAGTGTTAGCTTGGCCAGCCGTGGCAACTCGGCATCCAATTGCGCCAAGGGAACATGCCACACGCGCTGCAATAAGCGCACATGCAGCGGCAAGACCAGCAGCACCAAGGCCATCCAGCGCCCCTCACGCAGCAATAGCTGCCACAGCCAGAGAAGATCGGCCGCCACCACCAGCAAGCACTGATAATAGCGTCCAGCAGGCACCCCCAAGCGCACCACCAGAGTACGCTTGGCCGCTGCCGCGTCCGCCTGCCAATCCCGCAGATTATTCAGATTCAGCACACCGACACTCAGCAAACCCAAGGCCAGCGCCGGCAGCCATGGCCAACGCGGCGCACTGGGTGCCTGCAAGGCATAACTGCCCAAGGTGCCGAGCAAACCAAAAAACACCAGCACGGCCAGATCGCCCAACCCCGCATAGGCATAAGGGCGTGGCCCAAGGGTGTAAGTCAGCGCAGCGACAATCGCCAGCAGCCCCGCTAACGGCCAAAACCACAGCCCCCAACCGACCAGTTGTGGCCACGCCAACAGCAACAGACTGAGGCCGCTGAACGCCGCCAAACCACCGCAACAGACAATCGCTCGGCGCATGGAGCAGACACTTATCCAGCCTTGCTGCACCGCGCGCGGCGGGCCAATACGCAGCGGCCCATCGGCGCCATGCAGGGTATCGCCATAATCATTAGCCAAATTAGCCAGCACTTGCAGCAGCACGGTGGTCAGCAGCGCCAGGCCGGTAATCACCCAACGTCCACCACCGTCTAGCCATGCCAAACCGGCCCCCAACAAAATACACGCCGCCGCCAGCGGCAGCGTGCGCAACCGGCAGGCATGCCGCCAAGCCATAAGCGCTGAGGGTTGACGATGATCGGCAGTGGACATGGCGAACTCCTTTGATAGCCGCACTGTAACGCGACGAGATCGCCAAGGACTGTCGTCGGTCAATGGACAAAAATCCAGGCAAAAAAAGACCCGCCGAAGCGGGTCCAAAAAAACGCCTGACTGGTGAGCCTTAGGCGAGTTCGTCGAAGCACTCAGCAACAATGGCCAAGCCCTTGTCTAGCTGCGCATCAGGAATGGTGATCGGCATCAGGAAACGGATAACGTTGTAGTAGGTGCCGCACGACAGCAGGATCAGACCTTTTTCACGAGCGCGGACAACGATCTTACCGACCAGTTCCGCAGCAGGCTTGTGCACGTCGCCGCCTTCAAACAGTTCGATGGCGATCATCGAACCCAGGCCACGGACGTCGCCGATGACCTTGTGCTTGGCCTGAATGGCGCGCAGACCGGCTTTCACGCGCTCGCCCAGCGCGCTGGAACGTTCCAGCAATTTTTCTTCGTCGAACACTTTCAGCACGGCCAGAGCGGCGGCGCAGGCAATCGGGCTACCGGCGTAAGTACCGCCCAAACCGCCCGGAGCGATAGCGTCCATGATTTCCGCCTTGCCACATACGCCGGAGATCGGGAAACCGCCGCCGACTGATTTAGCGAAAGTGGTCAGGTCTGGAATCACACCCAGTTGTTCGGTGGCGAAGAAGGTGCCGGTACGGCCAGCGCCCGTTTGTACTTCGTCAGCAATTAACAGAATGCCGTGCTGATCGCACAGGGCGCGCAGGCGCTTCATGAACGCTGGCGAGTTGGTGTAGAAACCACCTTCACCCTGCACGGGCTCAATGATGATGGCCGCAATGTCGCTCGGCTGTGCATCGTTCTTGAAGATCCGCTCGATGCTGGCGATCGACTCGTCCTCGCTCACACCGTGCAATTCGCAAGGCGACTGTGCGCGATACACACCAGCAGGCATCAGGCCCATGCCCGCCGAGTACGGTACTACTTTACCGGTCAGGCTCAGAGTCATCATGGTGCGGCCGTGGTAAGCGCCCGTGAAGGCGATCACGCCGATACGGCCAGTGGCAGCACGCGCGATCTTCACGGCGTTCTCAACCGCTTCAGAACCGGAAGTTACCAGCAGGGTTTTCTTGGCGAAGTCACCCGGTACGCGCTTAGCAATTTCTTCGCAAAGCTCAACATAGTGTTCGTAAGCCAGCACCTGGAAGCAGGTGTGCGACAGCTTAGTCAGCTGCTCTTGCACGGCTGCCACGACTTTCGGGTGCAGGTGGCCAGTGTTTAATACGGCGATGCCGCCGGCGAAGTCGATGAATTCACGACCTTCAACGTCCCATACGGTGGCGTTTTCGGCGCGCTCGGCGAAAATTGGGTGGATCTGACCAACACCGCGCGGTACGGCGGCTTGGCGGCGTTGCATCAGGGATTCGTTAGTCTTGCTCATGATTATCCTCGTTGGCCGCCGGGCGGGCCAGTTACGCAGTGTCAGTAAAGTTCGTTATTGCAGTAGCTTTTTGCAGCTGCCAAAAGATTAGTAGCGTAGCGAGCGAAGGTCAGGCAAGGCGGCTGGCTCGAGAAAAAGCGGAGTTGGCTGTTGCCAATGAGCATTTTTCTTGAGCCAGCCAACGCAGCATCACCGAGCGCAGTAACTACTGGATACCACCGAGGCAGACGTATTTGATTTCTAGGTAGTCTTCGATGCCGTACTTGGAACCTTCACGGCCCAAGCCCGATGCCTTGATACCGCCAAAAGGGGCCACTTCGGTCGAAATGATCCCCGTGTTAACCCCAACGATGCCGTACTCCAAGGCCTCAGAGACGCGGAACACACGGCTCAGGTCTCGCGCATAGAAGTACGAGGCCAGACCAAACTCAGTGTCGTTGGCTTGGGCGATCACATCGGCTTCGTCGGTGAAGCGGAACAATGGCGCCAGCGGACCAAAGGTTTCTTCCTTGGCGACGGCGGCATTTTTCGGCACGTTAATCAGAATAGTTGGTTCGAAGAAGTTACCGCCCAGCGCATTACCGCCGGCCAATACGCTGGCGCCTTTGCTCAAGGCATCCGCGATGTGTTCTTCAACTTTGGCCACCGCTTTGGCATCGATCAATGGACCGGTGGTAATACCGTCTTCCAAACCGTTCCCAATTTTCAGTTTGCTCACCGCAACGCGCAACTTCTCAGCAAACAGGTCATACACGCCGTCTTGAACATACAGACGGTTCGCGCACACACAGGTTTGCCCGGCGTTGCGGTACTTAGACGCCAAAGCGCCTTCAACAGCGGCATCGAGGTCAGCATCATCAAAAACGATGAAGGGCGCGTTGCCACCCAACTCCAAGGAAACCTTTTTAATGTCCTTGGCGCATTCCATCATCAACTGGCGACCAATTTCGGTCGAGCCGGTGAACGACAATTTGCGCACGATCGGATTGCCGGTCAGCTCGCTGCCGATATCGCCAGCACTGCCGGTTACTACGCTCAACACACCTTTAGGAATGCCGGCACGTTCAGCCAACTCCACCAAGGCCAAGGCCGAGAATGGCGTTTGGCTGGCAGGCTTAATAACCATGGTGCAACCGGCCGCCAAGGCTGGCCCGGCTTTACGGGTGATCATCGCCGCCGGGAAGTTCCACGGGGTAATGGCCGCAGTCACACCGATTGGCTGCTTCATCACCAACAGACGCTTGTCTGGCTGGTGACCCGGAATGATGTCGCCGTAAACACGCTTGGCTTCTTCGGCAAACCACTCAATAAACGACGCGGCGTAAACGATTTCGCCCTTGGCCTCAGCCAGTGGCTTACCTTGCTCGGTAGTCATTATGCGGGCGAGGTCGTCCTGATTTTCGATCAGCAGTTCAAACCAGCGGCGCAAACGATTGCAACGATCTTTGGCGGTCAGTGCACGCCAAGCCGGCAGGGCTTGCTCAGCAGCTTCAATGGCGCGACGAGTTTCCGCAGCACCCATTTTCGGCACAGTACCAATAATCTCGTTGGTCGCTGGGTTGTTAACCTTAATGGTCTGACCGCCATCCGCGTCCAACCAGACACCATTGATATAAGCCTGCTGGCGGAACAACTTAGCGTCTTTCAATTGCATTACGGTCTCCTTCAGCTCGGCATCGGGATGGCGAGCAGTGATTGGCAGTCGACCGCGCAACAAGGCTGCAGTCATGAATTTTTGCGCATTACGCCGCGCGGGCGTGGCCTAGCAACAACAAAGCAGCAAAATAACCATAGTCGTTTTCAGCGATGACGCTGAATAGCCACAGGCGTTTGAAATCTCAAACGAATCCTAGGGTCAGCGAGCAGAAAGGGCAATAGCCTGTGCAGAAAAATCAACAAAATAGCTGAAATTGTTAAAAACCCCAGTCACGCCGCTGTATAAAGCCCATTCCTCGTGCGCTATCACGAACAACACGCTCGGCATGGACGCACGCCACGCAGATGCGTATCATGGCGCCGCAATGCACCAGTAGCTCAGCTGGATAGAGTACTGCCCTCCGAAGGCAGTGGTCATGGGTTCGAATCCCGTCTGGTGCACCATACAAATCAGAGAGTTACGCAATTTCATCCCGGCACTTGCCGATACGGTGACAGCAGCGTGACAGTAGAAGTAACGAAAAGGCCCCGCTCAAGATATCTTGAGCGGGGCCTTTTCGTTAAGGCAGATGAGCGAAACAGAGCTGCGCATTCTGCAATGAAGACTTTACCCCTCCACTCTCAGCATACCGGCCCAACGAATTTATCTACTCGCGATGACGTTCAGCATGCCTCAAAAGTCTTTAAAGCTGCCTGCATCAGCTTGAAATCACCTAGAGCGCCTGATTGCCGTCGGGCCTGATTGCCGCTGGATAATGCCACCTCTGCTGACTGTAGATGTCCGAACAGTCTCAGAGACGTCATGGGAAACAGTGAAGCTAACAGAGTTAATCTCGCGGGCCTGAACTTGGAAGCAACTGCTTAACGCTTGCAATATCTCAACTTCATTGAGGCGTTGAGGTACTGGCCTGGGATTGTTGCGAGGCTACGGGATCGTGGATGGCAGCAAGTAAATGCAGGCGGTGGTAGACGATATTGACCCAATTCGGTGATGCGCGGAGTAGCTGTTGGCGCTGATTAAATATTGACCCACACTGCCGATTGAAATTTGACCTAGGGCAGGTTGCTGTTTTTTGCATCAGCAACTGTGGATAAGTCTAGCAGCCGAGCTGCTTTTGAAAGCTTCCTTTTCGATAGCCCCATCCATGACGTCAAAACGGTTCGTCAACCAGCGCGCCTTGACTCACGACACGGCGGGACAATTCACCGCTTACTTTAATTGATACTTAGCTTTTAGGGCTTCCACCTCAGCACTATGCTCGAGAAGAAACTCATTGAATTCAGCGATGACACTGGCATTCTTGGTACTGGACAGTGTATAAAAACCCTTTGAACTCGGTAAAGCATCATCAAATACAAGCGCATCTGGTAGTTTAAGAACCACATTTAATTGATAATCACCAACCTCAGTATTCATATATACGCCATCTACTCGACCATTAATACCTTGCAACAGCGACTGCTGAAAGCTATTCACTTCCTGAATTTTTATCTGGCCCTTTTCGACTCGCCCTAGGTAATCCCACGGGGTAAAGCCACGCACTGTACCAAGCGACTTTAAGCCCTCAACACCTTTACCCTTATTAACCGGCAGCACAAATACGCCATCAGTATAACCTATAATTGGCTCAGAATAACTAATTACCATACCCTTGCGCTTTGACTCTTGCCACAGCAAATTATCTGGATATTTAAAATCTAACTCGCCAGCGAAAAACGACTCGTACAAACGACTCACCGGCAAAATTTTATATTCGAATGTATAACCTTTTTCTTTTGCAAAAGAATCAAGTAAATCTCTAGAAAAACCACTATATTGCTTACCCTCGTCGCTGTAGTACGGGTAATAGTTGAGCGCTTCAACACCAACAACATAGGTAGGCCCGGCCCACGCAGCACCGCAACCCAGCTGTAACAGCAATATGGCAGTTAATAGCTTAACCATCCGACCACCCTCAGTTACACCTAGCTAGCACGGCTAATTATTAGCCGAACACCCAAACAAGTCTAACAATGTAACTACATCTACGATTGCTGCAGAGCAAATTTTGCCGGCAGGCTAATGCGCAGTTCGAAGGCCCGATAACCATCGACTGCGGCGCCGCTGGGGAAAACTATTTGCACATTTCCGTGATATTTCTGCAGGAACTTGCGAATGGCATCCATACCCACCCCACGGCCCGAGACATTAGTCACCTCGATAGCCGTGGATAAACCCGATAGAAATATCAACTCGGCAATTTGCTCATCGCTGACAACCTGCTCGGCAGTCAATTGACCATTGGCAATGGCTTTGTTTTTAATACTCTGCAGGGCCAAGCCTTTGCCATCATCACTGAAACTAAACAGTACTTGATCGGCGTCCAAAGCAACCGCCAAATTAATTAATCCGTACGCCGCCTTGCCCTTTGCTAAGCGCTGCTCTGTGCTTTCTAGGCCATGATCCAAGCTATTACGGAAAACATGCATAAATACATTTCGCAGCATTGGCACTATGTCTTTGGACAAGCGCACATAATTATCAGAAATTTGTAAATGCGGCGGTTCCTTATCCAATT
>JBILAR010000094.1:0-13585 GCA_044354115.1 Pseudomonas sp.
GCGGTGCTTGGTCTTTGTCGATCAAAAGTGCGCGCACCCCTTCGGCAAACTCCGGGTGGCGACAGCAATTGAGGCTGATGGCGTATTCCATCTGAAATACTTCGGCCAGCGACAGGTGCTTGGCGCGGCGAATTTGCTCCCAGACCAGATGCGCGGTCAGCGGGCAGCCGGCGCTCATGGTGCGGGCGGCGCGGGCCAGCAGCGGGTCTTGGTCGGCGCTGAGCTTGCTGATGGCATGCCAGGCGCTGGGTAAATCGCAGACATCCAATAAGGCATCCAGCTGCTCGCGTCTGGGCAGCCATTGCGCGGCGGGTTGTTGCGCCTGGGCCTGTTGCGCCAGCGCCTTGAGCAGGCTGTTGAGTTGCAGCGCCGGTTGCTCCTGCCAGTTCAACTGTTGCAGGCCGCTGAGCAGTTCATCTTGCTGTTCATCCAGCAGCATGCGGTCGGCCAGATTGAGGTCGAGAGCATCGCGGGCGTTGATTTGCGCGCCGGTCAGGCCGAGAAACAAACCGAGCTGGCCCGGCAAGCGCGAGAGAAACCAGCTGCCACCTACGTCCGGGTACAGACCGATGCTGATTTCCGGCATGGCCAAACGGCTGGAGGGGGTGACGATGCGAATGTTCGCGCCTTGCAGCAGGCCCATGCCGCCGCCCATCACATAGCCGTGACCCCAACCAATCAGCGGCTTTGGATAGGTATGCAGACGGTAGTCGAGGCGGTATTCAGTGGCGAAAAATGTGCGGGCTAATTCGGGGATAACCCCCGGTTGCTCTCGGCAGGTTTGCACCAGTTGCAGCACGTCGCCGCCGGCGCAGAAGGCTTTACTGCCATTGCCACGCAGCAGCACACAGACAATTGCTGGGTCATTGGCCCACGCATCGAGTTGCGCGACCAGCGCGTTGATCATCGGCAGCGACAGGGCGTTGAGGCTGGCGGGTGCATCCAAGGTGGCGATGCCGAGGCGGGCGCCGTGCTGGCAGTGACGTTCTTCGAAGTGCACGTTCATTGGGTTTTATCCTGCGTTGTTTAGCGCTTTAGCGCTCCGCCGCATGGGAGGGTGAGTACGTAGGGCGGGTGCAACCCGCCACGTCAGGGTCTATATGCCGTAACCGGATCAAAGTTGCCGCTTAGCAGTTGCGCCACTGCGGCTCGCGCTTCTCCAGAAAAGCATTCACGCCCTCGTGGGTGTCGTCGGCATCGAATAAATCGACGAAACTTTCGCGTTCGGCCGCCAGCCAGGTATTCGGGGCGCGTTCGCGGGCGCCTTGGATCAGCGGTTTGATGGTGCGCACCGCCACCGGGCTTTGTTTGGCCACCTTGGACGCTAACAGCAGGGCGTGGCCGCGGGCTTCGCCGCTATCAACCACTTGCTCGACTAAGCCGATCCGCAGCGCGCTGTCGGCGTCTAGGCGTTCGCCACAGAGAATCATGCGTTTGGCCCAGCCTTCACCGACCAGCCAGCTCAGCGCTTGGGTGCCGCCAGCGCAGGGCAGCAAGCCGACGGTGGCCTCGGGCAGGGCGAGCAGGGCGTGGCTTTCGGCGATGCGGATGTCGCACGCCAGCGCGCACTCCAGCCCGCCGCCCATGGCGTAGCCGTTAATGGCGGCAATCGACACCCCGCGAAAGTCACGCAGCGCCTCGAAGGCCTCGCCAAAACGACGGGCCATCTCGCGGGCGCGGGCCTTGTCGCCATCGGCAAATAATTTCAGGTCGGCGCCGGCGCTGAAAAACTTATGCCCTTGGCCGGTAATCACCAGCGCATACACATCGTCATCGCGATTGAGGTGTTCGATCAGTTGCTTGAGACCAATCAGCGAATCGCGATCCCAAGTGTTAGCCGGTGGGTTGTTGATGGTAATCAGAGCGGTATGGCCGTGTTTTTCTACGGTCAACTTATGGGTTAGGTCGAAAGGGTGGCTCTGGTAGGCTTCTACTTGGTTGCTCATGTCGCGTCCTCGTTATTGCTTTCGTAGGGCGGGTGTAACCCGCCATTGCATCCTGCGGGTTGCACCCGCCCTACAGCTTTCAGCGCTGATCGCTAGCTGGCTCTTACCGATTAGATTAGGCGGTTACAGCAGTTGCTCCAGCATGCCACCTTGGGCCAATAAGCGGCGGGCGATAATCACCCGCATGATTTCGTTGGTGCCCTCCAAAATCTGGTGCACACGGCTGTCGCGCACCCAGCGCTCCAGCGGGTAATCATTCAAATAACCGTAGCCGCCGTGCAGTTGCAGGGCGTCGTTGCACAGCTCAAAGCATTGGTCAGTGGCAAAACGTTTGCCCATGGCGCAATACAGGCTGGCTTGTGGGTGTTTGTGATCGAGCTTATGCGCGGCTAGGCGCACCATCTGCCGGCTGGCGGTGAGGGCGGTGAGCATGTCGGCCAGCTTAAATTGCAGCGCCTGAAACTCACTCAGCGGCTTGCCGAATTGCTTGCGCTCCTCAACGTAACGCAGCGATTGCTCCAGCGCCGCTTGCGCAGCCCCCAGTGAGCAACTGGCGATATTCAGGCGGCCGCCGTCCAGCCCTTGCATGGCGTAAACGAAGCCCTGACCTTCCGGGCCGATGCGGTTGCCGGCCGGGATGCGCACATTGCTGAAGGTAATGCTGCGGGTCGGCTGGGCGCGCCAGCCCATTTTCAATTCGTTACGACCGTAGCTGACGCCCTCGGCATCCGCCGGAACTAAAAAGCACGAGATGCCTTTGGCGCCATCGCCGCCGGTGCGGGCCATAACGATCAGCACTTCGGTTGAGCCTGCGCCGGAGATAAAACATTTGCTGCCATCCAGCACGTAGTCGTCGCCGTCGCGTTTGGCCCGGGTGCGTAAGTTGGCGGCATCCGAGCCAGCATCCGGCTCGGTCAGGCAGTAAGAAGCCAGAAGTTCACCGCTGGTTAGGCGCGGTAGCCAGGCATCTTTCAAGGCTTGGTCGGCAAAGGAGGCGAGCATCCACGAGGCCATATTGTGGATGGTCAGAAACGCCGTGGTGGCCACGCAGCCGGCGGACAACTGCTCAAAAATCAACGAGGCGGATAAGCGCGAGAGGCCTAGGCCGCCATCCTCTTCCGGGAGGTACAAGGCCAGATAACCCTGCGCGGCGGCGCGGCGAATCACGTCCACCGGGAAGTGATGGTCACGGTCCCAGTCGGCCGCGTGCGGGGTCAGTTCATGGGCGGCAAAGGCCCGGGCGCTGTCCACCAGCAGGCGTTGTTCTTCGCTTAAGTCAAAATCCATGGACGCTTACTCGTTGCTGGATGTGAGTGGGAAGTGGCATGCCGGATAGTACACTCTCAACGGTTTACCACATGCTTAGGCTGCTGCGATCATAAAGCCAATTATGCCCGCGTGGAGTTAGCCGTCGTGTTGGCCGTGCGGGCAGACCTGCGGGCTGCTGCCGGTACGTTGTATGCGGCGGAGATGCGCGGCTATCGGTATTCGGCGTCACGCTGGCGATCATCCGCCTGCGCCTTGACTTGCGTACGGTGCTTGTCTAGCGTGCGGCCTTCTTTGTGTAGGGGTGAGGCTGGCGATGAACGCTGAGGTGGATCGAATCAAGCTTGAACCTGGCTGGAAGGCGGCCCTGCAGGCTGAGTTTGAGCAGCCCTATATGCGCAAGTTAAGTGAGTTTTTGCGCACCGAAAAAGCCGCAGGCAAGGTGATTTTCCCGCCGGGACCGCTGATTTTTAATGCGCTGAATTCCACCCCGTTGGCGCAGGTGAAGGTGGTGATTCTCGGTCAGGACCCTTACCACGGTGCGGGGCAAGCCCATGGTTTGTGCTTCTCGGTGCAACCGGGCATCGCTACGCCGCCGTCGTTGCTGAATATTTATAAAGAGCTCAAGCGCGATCTGAATATCGACATCGCCCAGCATGGCTGTTTGCAACATTGGGCCGATCAGGGCGTGTTACTGCTCAATACCACCTTAACGGTGGAGCAGGCCGATGCCGGCTCCCACGCCAAAGCCGGTTGGCAGCACTTCACCGATCGGGTTATTCAGGTGGCCAGCGAAAGTAATCAGCATTTGGTGTTTTTGCTTTGGGGCGCGCATGCGCAGACGAAAGAAAAACTCATCGATGCCAGCAAGCATCTGGTGCTGAAATCGGTGCATCCATCGCCACTGTCGGCCTATCGCGGTTTTATTGGTAACGGCCATTTCAGCCGCACCAATAAGTTTCTCGGGCAAAACGGCGAGTCGCCAATCGACTGGCGTTTACCCGCGCTTTAACGGTGCCGGTTGTTGTTGGGCTGGTCGCCAGCGCTGCAGGTTTGCGGGCAGGCTGGGTTCCAGCCTGCCCGGCAATTGTTTACTGCAGCATGCTCATGGCTGCTTCCATGGCGGCCGAGAGGTCTTCGTCGTCGTTCATGTCTTTGCTTGGGTCTAGGCCCAACTTGGCGAAGGCTGGGATCTGGCTCCAGTCAAGCTTGGTGTAAGGGTGATCGGTGCCGATGTAGCTCTGCAAAGTGGCTACTTGAACTATATCGACATAGTCGACCTTGGCCGAGTCGCGGGTGAAGTCGAGGTACTGGCTGGGGATAATCGCCAATTGCTCAGGGAAGGCCCAAGTACGCAGGATTTTGTCGCCGATTATTGGGTGAATCTGCTCAATCACATGATTGAGGCTGATGGAGTCGGCGAGCAGGTCGTTGTGGTCTTCGGCATAGGCCAAAATCGGCAAGGCACCGATTTGGTGAATCAAGCCGGCGAGGGTCGCTTGGTCCGGCATTAGGCGGGTGAACTGTTTACACAGGACGTGGCAGATGCCGGCGATCTCAGTGCTTTTGGCCCACATTTCGCGCATTTTGCGGTCGACTACGTCAGAGGTGGCCTGGAACATTTGCTCCATCGCCAAGCCAATCGCCAAGTTACAGGTGTAGTTGATGCCGAGGCGGTTGATGGCCATCTGCAAGTCGGTGATTTCTTTGCTGGTGCGCAGCAGTGGGCTGTTGACCACCTTGATGATGCGCGCAGTTAAGGCGGCATCGTTGCCAATCACCTTGCTCAGTTGCAGGGTGCTGATATTCGGGTCTTCGGCGGCTTCGCGAACTTTTAAAGCGACTTCTGGCAGCGTTGGCAGTACCAGTTCGTCGTTTTCGATGGCTTGAATCAGGTCCTGTTGGACTTTGTCGGCAAGTGTGCTCATCTTGGCTCTCTTTGCTGGCGGGCTGTGCGGCAGTCGCCCTATCAGTGTAGTTGGCAGAGCAGCGCGGTCTAGTGACTAGCGCTGAATCTCGCGATCAGAATCTAACGTGTAGGGTAGCTCTAAGCGTTGCAGTGCGCTGCCTTCGAGGCTGGCCAAATGGATGCGGCCATCGTTAAGGGCATCTTCTTGCAGCACTGCGAGTAATTCAACGCCGTTTTCGCTGCGCGCGGCCAACACCACTTCACCCACGCTGCTGGCGTGGATCGGCGAGAAAATACCGGTGGCCACTGCGGGTATCTCGCCGTCTGCCAAGCTTAGGCGGTATAGGCGGCGTTTTAGTTTGCCTAGGTACTGCATGCGCGCGACGATTTCTTGGCCGGTGTAGCAGCCTTTTTTGAAACTCACGCCGCCGAGCGCCTGCAGGTTGATCATCTGCGGAATAAAGGCTTCGCGGGTCGCGCCGAAGACTTGACCGATGCCGGCGCGTACCTGCGCCAGTAACCAACTGTTGAGCGCTGCTTGCGGTAACTGCGCGCTAAGCTGCGTCTGGATTTGCTCGGCGGCAGCGGCGGGCGCCCAGAGTTCGCTGCGGCCATCGCTCAGGCGCACGGCGATTAACTCGCCATGGCGGGCGATGCTGTCACTGGCCACCGGCAGCTCTAAACCTAGGCTGGCGAGCAACGTATCGGCGCCCTGTAGACCAAAGCGCACCCAGAGGTCGCTTTCGTCGGTGAGTTTGGATTTAGAAAATACCGCGTACTTTTGCAGTTCGGCCAATTGCTCGACCAGCAGTTCAGCGGCCATGGCCAACAGATAACCGTCGCCCTGCTGCAGGATGCGAAAGCTCGAGAGCATCCGGCCCTTGGGCGTGCAGCGCGCGCCGAGGCTGGCGCTGTGCGCGTCGAGGTAATTCAGGTTGCAGGTCAGCTGGCCTTGTAACAGCTTGCTGGCGTCGGGGCCGCGCACGGCGAGCAGGCCTTCGTGGCTCAAGACGCAAAAAAACGCTGAGTCGCTAACAACTGGGTCGTTAGAAGTAGGGGCGGTAGAAGCGAGGTCGGCCATGGGGTTCGCAAACATAAAGTCAGGGTGCTCATCATAGAGTGCTGCTGCCTGCTTGTCTGCGGGTGCAGGTAAGCGTCGAGCATCGCTATAATGCCGGTCTATTCAGACTGTTTGAAAACTACTGCGCTCGGTTTTCACCCAGTCTGCATTTCTGCTTTTTCGCTAATGACTCACTTCGAGGTACTGCTGCATGGTCGATTCGACTGAACTCAACCAGCTTTTTTGGCATAGCCGTCGCGGCATGCTGGAGTTGGACTTGCTGTTGGTGCCTTTTGTGCGTGAGGTGTTCCCAACCCTCGATGCGGTCAATCAAGAGCGCTATCGGCAGCTGTTAACCTGTGAAGATCAGGACATGTTTGGCTGGTTTATGCAGCGTGGCGAGCCGGAAGATGCCGACCTTAAGATCATCGTTAAGATAATTTTGGACCGTGTCCAGCCCAAATAAGGTGTTCGAGTGCCATTGGCAAGCCTCGCGTTTGCTGTTGGCCGGCTATCTGTTGACGCTCGGCTTGGCTTTGTTGGCGGTGCTGTTGGCGGCACTGCCGCTGTGGCTGCAACTCTTGGCGTGCACTCTCGCGCTGTTGCACGCGGCCTGGTGTTTGCCCAGGCAGATTCTGCTGAGTTCGCCGCAGGCCTTTAGCGGCGTGCGCCATGACGATGCTGGCTGGCAGTTGTATAGCCGTGCGGGCGGCTGGCAAACCGTGCAACTGCGGCCCAGCAGCGTGGCGCTGCCGTTAGTGGTGGTGCTGCATTTTCGTCTGGCCGGTCAGCGCCGTGTGCGTGGGCTGTGCATCCCTTGTGATGCACTTAGTCATACCCTGCACAGGCAGTTACGCCTGCAGTTGAAGTTCAGTCGGCATAGGTGGGCGGCAGTAAAATAGTGTCGCGCGCCTCGCTGAGTTGCTCGGGGTAATCGAGGGTGTAATGCAGGCCACGGCTTTCGCGGCGCTGCATGGCTGACCTGATTATCAGTTCGGCTACCTGAGCCAAATTGCGCAGCTCAATCAGGTCGCGACTGACCTTGTAGTTACTGTAGAACTCGTCAATTTCATCCAGCAATAAACGCACGCGGTGTTCGGCGCGTTGCAGGCGTTTGTTGGTGCGTACGATGCCGACGTAGTCCCACATAAACCGCCGCAGTTCGTCCCAGTTGTGCGCAATGATCACGTCTTCATCGGAATCGGTGACTTGGCTGGCATCCCAGCTAGGCAAGGCCACGGGTGCGGTTACTTGGTCGAGTTGTTGGCAGATATCCGCAGCCGCCGAACGGGCATACACAAAACATTCCAGTAGCGAGTTGCTGGCCATCCGATTGGCCCCGTGCAGGCCGGTGAAGCTGGTTTCGCCGATGGCATACAGGCCGGGAATATCGCTGTGCCCGGCTTGATCAACCAGCACGCCGCCGCAGGTGTAGTGCGCGGCCGGTACCACCGGGATTTGCTGGGTGGTGATGTCGATGCCGAAGGTCAGGCAGCGCTCGTAAACGGTGGGGAAGTGGCTTTTAACAAAGTCGGCAGGTTTGTGGCTGATGTCCAGATACACGCAGTCGATGCCTAAGCGCTTCATCTCGTGATCGATGGCGCGGGCGACTATGTCGCGTGGGGCGAGCTCTGCGCGCGGGTCGAAGCGTTGCATAAAACGCTCGCCATTGGGCAGTTTTAACAGCGCGCCTTCGCCGCGTAGGGCTTCGGTGACCAGAAAGCTTTTAGCTTGCGGGTGGTACAGGCAGGTCGGGTGGAACTGGTTAAATTCCAGATTGCCGACTCGACAACCGGCCCGCCAGGCCATGGCGATGCCGTCGCCACAGGCACCGTCGGGATTGCTGGTGTACAGGTAAACCTTGGCCGCGCCGCCGCAGGCCAGCGCCGTGAAGCGTGCGCCATAGGTGTCGACTTCACCGGTTTGGCGGTTGAGCACATAGGCACCCAAACAGCGTTTGCCGGCTAGGCCGAGTTTGCGTTCGGTAATCAGGTCGACGGCGACACGCTGCTGTAGGAGCTCGATATTTGGGCGCTTGCGCGCCTCGGCCAGCAGGGTGTTGAAAATGGCTGCCCCGGTTGCATCGGCCGCATGGATGATGCGTCTGTGGCTATGACCGCCTTCGCGGGTTAGGTGAAACTCATAGCCACCATCTTCGCGGGTGTGCTCATCGTCGCGGGTAAAGGGCACGCCTTGTTCGATCAGCCAGTCGATGGCCTCGCGGCTGTGCTCTACGGTAAAGCGCACGGCGGCTTCATTGCACAGGCCACCGCCGGCATTCAGGGTGTCGTCGACGTGCGACTGCACCGTGTCGGTGTCGTCCAGCACGGCGGCAACTCCGCCTTGCGCCCAATAGGTCGAGCCATTAGCCAGCTCACCCTTGCTCAGCACCGCAATGCGTAAATGCGTGGGCAGGGTCAGGGCTAAGGTCAGGCCGGCGGCGCCGCTGCCGATAATTAGAACGTCGTGTTGATAATGTTGGCTCATGTCCGCATCCGCAAAAAAGCGCTTCGCAGTATATAGAGTGGGTGGGGTGTTTAGGCAGCGACCTAGCGCTTTTGAACTTATTGGCAAAATGCGCCTCAGAGGCGCGTGCTGTACAGCGGATGGGCTTGAATTAATCTGTTGGCTTTTGCATTGCGGTATTTCTGCTCAACTGCAATAAGATGCTCGCTGCAGCTAGCAAGGGCTTGGCTGTGTGGTGCCAAGCGGGGTCGAAAGGATTCTGCAGCAAGCTTGCGTAATCGGGAGAACTTTTGCACAACCGCCGGGTCTATTTTTGCAGACCGCTGAGTTGGTTGCTGCAACGCTCTCTTAACGCTTAATGAGGAGTGTTCATGCAAACCCAGGAAGAGGATCAGCAGCTGGTCGAGCGCGTTCAGCGCGGCGATAAGCGGGCGTTTGATCTGTTGGTGTTGAAGTATCAGCACAAGATTCTCGGGTTGGTCGTGCGTTTTGTACGCGACCCCCATGAGGCTCAGGATGTCGCCCAAGAAGCCTTTATTAAGGCCTATCGGGCGCTGGCAAATTTTCGCGGAGACAGTGCGTTTTATACGTGGCTGTACCGCATCGCCATTAACACGGCGAAAAATTATCTGGTGTCGCGTGGTCGGCGGCCGCCAGAAACCGATGTGAGTGCCGAGGATGCCGAATTTTATGATGGCGATCATGGCCTGAAAGATATTGAGTCGCCGGAGCGCTTGTTGCTGCGCGATGAAATTGAAGCCACGGTGCATCGCGCCATTGCGCAACTGCCCGAGGATTTACGCACGGCGTTAACCCTGCGTGAGTTCGATGGTTTGAGTTATGAGGACATCGCCGCCGTTATGCGCTGTCCGGTGGGGACTGTGCGGTCGCGAATATTTCGCGCCCGTGAAGCCGTTGATAAAGCCCTGCAGCCGTTACTGCAGGACGCCTGATGCTGCAAGAGAGGAAACGTTATGAGTGCTCAAACCTTGCAGGAATCGCTGTCCGCATTGCTGGATAACGAGACCGACGAGCTGGAACTACGGCGCTTGTTAGCTGCCAGCGATGACGGTGCCATGCGCGCGACCTGGGCGCGTTATCAGGTGGCGCGGGCGGTTCTGCATAAAGACTTGTTGCTGCCGCATCTGGATTTGGCGGCCAAGGTCTCTGCGGCTTTAGCGGATGAAGCGGCGCCAGTCGCGCAGGCGGCACCAGTCGCCGCGCGGCGTCTGCCGTGGGGTGGCTTAGGGCGACTGGCCGTGGCTGCTTCGGTGACGGTGGCGGTGTTGGCTGGGGTGCGCTTGTATAATCAAGACGACATCACCAGCACCCAGTTGGCGCAAAATACCGGCCGTTCGATGCTGGCGGCGCCGCAATTACAAGGTCCGGCGGTCTTGGCTGGATACACCCCGAATGCCGGCGCCGAACGTGCTGTGCAAGGCAATGTGGCACGCACCGCAGAGCTTACTTGGCAGCAGCAACGCTTACCTGCGTATGTGCGTCAGCATGCGCAACAAGCTGCGGCTACGGGTAATCAAACGGCGGTGCCCTATGCCCGCGCTGCCAGCTTGGAAGCGCGCTGAGTTTCGCCATGCATAAGGCGTTGATTTTCTTGCTGGCGGCGCTGCCGGTGTGCTCCGTTCAGGCGACTGAGCAAACACCGGCTGAGGCTGGGCAGGCATGGTTGCAGCGATTGCTGGAGGCCGACCAGCAAAGCTACCAAGGCACCTTTGTCTACGAGCGCAATGGCAGCTTTTCCACCCATGCGATCTGGCATCGGCTGGATGCCAGTGGTCAGGTGCGTGAGCGCTTGCTGCAGTTGGATGGGCCTGCGCAAGAAGTGCTGCGCGTTGATGCGCAAGTGCAGTGCGTGAGTAATCCTCAGTCCGATCAACTTGAACCCATTCCCGGCTTACGGTTGCAGTCAGTGCCGGCCGCGCAATTAGCCGCGCACTATGATGTGCGCGTGCTCGGCCAGTCGCGCGTGGCTGGGCATGCGGCGGCGGTGTTAGCCCTGCTGCCGCGCGATCAGTATCGCTATGCGCTGGAACTGCATGTGGATCAGCGCAGTGGCTTGCTACTCAAATCCTTGCTGCTCAATGATCAGGGGCAGTTGCTGGAACGCTTTCAATTTACCCAACTGGATAGTCGCAGTCCGTTAAACGCGGCGCTGCAGCCTAGCGCCGATTGTTTGCCGGTATCGGTGCCTGTGGCCGCGCCTGCGCTTACCAGTCCTTGGAACGCCGGCTGGTTGCCGCCCGGTTTTAGTCTGAGTGCCGCGCAGCAACGTCCTGCGCAGGGCGTCGATCAGGCGTTGAGTTGGTGGATGTTTAGCGATGGCTTGGCGCGTTTTTCGCTGTTTATCGAGGCGCTGCCGTCTTCTGAGGTGGCAGATATACACACCCAGTTAGGGCCGACGGTGATTGTCTCGCGACAAATAGTCAGCCCCTCTGGGACGGTGTTGGCGACCGTGGTGGGTGAAGTGCCATTAGCCGCCGCTGAGCGTGTGCTGCAATCAATAGTGCTTGCGCCTGAGCCAGTAACACCATGATCGAGGAGTCCGGGCAGGTAGTAAGCCTGGAGCGTGGCGCGGTTTGGGTTGCGACCTCGCGCAAAACTACTTGTTCAAGCTGCGCGGCGAATGCCGGCTGCGGGCAGGGTTTGCTGGATAAATTAGCCATTAACAGTCAGCGCGGAACTGTTCGCGCTTTGACTGATCTGAACTTGGCAGTTGGCGACAAGGTGGTTATCGGTCTGCGTGAAAATGCCTTGGTGCGCGCTTCCCTGCTGGTTTACCTGTTACCGCTGCTGGGTTTATTTGTTGGCGCCGTTAGCGCTGACTTGCTGACCCTTGGCGAACCTTTGTCTATCGCCGCCGGCTTTGTCGGCTTTGCTGCAGCCGGATTGTGGGTGCGCCGGCATAGCCAGCAGCATCTTGCTGATCCGGCGTTGCAGCCAGTGGTGTTGCGGGCTCTGCTGGGCGCGCCACTACCTGATTAATCCTTGAATTCGTGGTGTTTAGAGGTTCTATCGAAATGCTTAAATTGAAATCGTATTCTGCCGCTGTGGCCGCCATCATGTTGATGAGCCAGTCTCTGCTGGCGCGTGCGGAGTTACCGGATTTTACCAAGATGGTTGAGGCCGCCTCGCCAGCGGTGGTGAATATCAGCACTCGGCAGAAGGTCACGCAGCGTGCAGGCGCGGCGAATGCCCAGCAAATGCCCAATCTTGAAGGCATACCGCCGCAGTTTCGCGAGTTTTTTGAGCGTGGCCAGCCGCAACAGCCGCGCAATCCCGGTGGCCGTCAGCGTGACGCACAATCCCTAGGCTCGGGCTTTATTATCTCGGCCGACGGTTATGTACTGACCAATAACCATGTGGTTGCCGACGCCGATGAAATCATCGTGCGTTTGGCCGATCGTAGCGAGCTTGAGGCCAAGTTGGTTGGCACCGATCCGCGTACCGATGTGGCGCTGCTGAAAATCGCCGGAACTAACCTGCCAGTGTTGAAGTTGGGCAAGTCGGATGATTTAAAAGTGGGCGAGTGGGTGTTGGCCATCGGCTCGCCTTTTGGTTTCGATCATTCGGCTACAGCCGGCATCGTTTCGGCCAAGGGTCGCAGCTTGCCGAATGAAAGCTATGTGCCTTTTATTCAAACTGACGTGGCGATTAATCCGGGTAACTCCGGTGGGCCGCTGTTCAATTTGGCCGGTGATGTAGTGGGTATCAACTCACAGATTTACACCCGTTCGGGCGGTTTTATGGGCCTGTCGTTCGCCATCCCAATCGATGTGGCCTTAGATGTCGCCAATCAACTTAAAGCCTCGGGCAAAGTTACCCGCGGTTGGTTGGGCGTGGTGATTCAAGAGGTGAATAAAGATTTGGCCGAGTCCTTTGGTTTGGATAAGCCGGCCGGTGCCTTGGTTGCCCAGGTATTACCGGAAGGCCCAGCGGCTAAAGGCGGATTGCAGGCGGGTGATGTGATTTTGAGCTTGAATGGCCAGCCGATCATCATGTCAGCGGATTTGCCGCATTTGGTCGGTGCGCTTAAGTCTGGCGATAAAGTCGAGCTTGATGTGGTGCGCGCCGGTCAGCGCCAGAAGCTCCAGCTGACCATCGGTGCCTTGCCGGAAGATGACGCCGCATTGGCCGCCAACGCCGCGCCAGGCAGCGCCGTGAGCAACAATCGTCTTGGTTTGGTGGTGGTTGAACTGACTGCCGAACAAAAAAGCAGCCTCGATCTTAAAAATGGTGTGTTGGTTAAAGAAGCCCAAGAAGGCCCAGCTGCCTTGATGGGGGTACGCGCCGGCGATGTGATCACCCATCTGAATAATCAGGCTATCGACTCGAGCAAAGCCTTTGCCGATGTAGCCAAGCAGCTGCCGAGCAATCGTTCGGTGTCGATGCGAGTGCTGCGTGAGGGGCGTGCCAGCTTTATTACCTTCAAACTAACCGAATAAACCTTTGCTTCGGTTGGAAAGGGCGGTTTTACCGCCCTTTTTTGTGCCCGCTGTTTAGTGCCAGTCGGCAGCCTGGCGTGACGCTAGGGGTGGGCTTCAGGTACACTCGGCGGCTATTTTCGGCGGGCAGTCTGCCTGCGGCCTATTTCGAGTGTTGATCCGTGAGTGATCTAAGCCATATCCGCAACTTCTCCATCATCGCGCACATTGACCACGGCAAGTCGACCCTGGCTGACCGCTTTATCCAGATGTGTGGTGGCTTGGCCGAACGTGAGATGGAAGCCCAAGTGCTGGACTCCATGGACCTTGAACGTGAGCGTGGCATCACCATCAAGGCCCATAGCGTCACCCTGTATTACACCGCCCGCGACGGCAAAACCTATCAGCTGAACTTTATTGATACCCCCGGGCACGTCGACTTCACCTATGAGGTGAGCCGTTCGTTGGCCGCCTGTGAAGGTGCGCTGCTGGTAGTCGA
>JBILAR010000177.1:0-3821 GCA_044354115.1 Pseudomonas sp.
AGTTCGACCGCGCTTTTGGCGCTTACTTCAAGGGCTTGGAAAACCTCAATGAGCACCTTGAGGCGCTGATCCCCGATGAGTGGCTGCGCAAAGAGTTTGAGCGCCTGCTGACCGATGAAGAGCGGGCCAATATCCAATCGCTCGGCGGCTTGGACAAGCTGATTGAAGAGTTCAAGAAGCGTCTAGATGAGCAAAAAGAGCGCCACGAGGGCGGCAACAAATGGATCGGCACCGGCGGCACCAGCCCGTTCGGCTCCGGCGGCTATAACCCCGAAGGCGTGCGCGTCGGCGATGCCGGCAAGCGTCAGGGCAAGGCGGTCAAGGTCTGGGATCAGCGCGACTACAAAAACCTCGATGACTCAGTCGAGCTGGGCACCCGCAATATCAAGGTGGCCCTGCGCCGGTTACGCAAATTTGCCCGTGAAGGCGCGGCGGAAGAGTTCGATCTGGGTGGCACCATCGACCACACCGCCAAAGACGGCGGTTTGCTGAATATCCAGATGCGCCCGGAGCGGCGTAACAAGGTCAAATTGCTGATCTTGTTCGATATCGGCGGCTCGATGGATGCCCACGTGAAAGTCTGCGAGGAGCTGTTCTCGGCCTGCAAGACCGAGTTCAAGCACTTGGAGTACTACTACTTTCACAACTGCGTGTATGAGTCGGTGTGGAAGAACAACCTGCGGCGTACCTCCGAGCGTTTCAGCACCTTGGATTTGCTGCACAAATACGGCGCCGACTACAAGGTGGTGTTCGTTGGCGACGCGGCCATGGCGCCTTATGAGATTACCCAAGCCGGCGGCAGCGTCGAGCATTGGAATGAAGAACCGGGTTACCAGTGGATCAAGCGGTTTATGGCTAAGTATAAAAAGCTTATCTGGATCAACCCCTACCCCAAAGACACTTGGAACTACACCGCCTCGACCAACATCATGCGCGAACTGGTCGATGACCAGATGTACCCGCTGACCTTGACCGGGCTGGAAGAAGGCATGAAGTTCCTCTCCAAATAAAAACGGGCCGCAAGGCCCGTTGTTTATTGTCCCGCAACATTTAATTAATGCCGATGCCGCGCCTGGATTTGTTTAGTCCGGCCAAGGCCGAGCATAAAGCCGAACATCACTAGCAGTATTTCCACAAACCAGGCTAAGAGCAGCGCGCAGGTTAAACCCCAGGCGATGGCTTCTGGTGCCAGCAGCACCTGATAGCGATAACCGTTATAGGTTTCCAGCAGCAACTCTTCATTGGCCGCCGTCAGCAGATGCACCACCTGCTTGTACCAAGGCCCTTGCATCGCCCACCACTCGGCTTCCAACAAACTGTCACGCTGCACCAGCGTGGCTAGGCTCTGGGCATCGCTGCGCATCACCGGGTCATCGCTGACGCGGTAGTGCGCCACCAGCGCCTCCAAATCGCCCTTAAAGAATTTCTTCGCGGTAACGCGAAAACCCTCCAAGCTGTGCAAGGACTCGCTGCGATGGGCATCCAGCCGCTGGCTGTAATCGGTAATAAAACCGGGCACCTGCACCCCTACCAGCAAACCAAAACCAAACAGCGCTAAACGCAGATAACTTCTGAACATCAATTTCTCCTTAAATGGGGCCGACGAGGATCGGCTACACGCGGCCTTGGGCGATGCACTCACCGCTGCGCCACAACATCCATTCTCCGGGCTGGTACTGGGTCCAGCGCTCGTTACTGGTTAGCGCTTCGGTGGCCAGCAAGGTGACCACATCATTAGGCGTGGTTTGCCCTTGGAAATCCACGCTCAACTGCGCATCTTTCAAACAGGCCGGACCAAAAGGCGCGCGCCGAGTGATATGGGCCAGCTTGGTCGAGCAGAAGCTGAACAACCAATCGCCATCACTGAGCAGGCAATTGAACACCCCACGCTGATGAGACTCAGCGCAACTGGCCACCAGCACCGGCAGTAACACCTCCACTGGCACAGGCTCGGGAAAGGCTAAACGCACACGGTTAAGCAGGGTGCAGAAGGCCGCCTCGCTGTCGGTGTCGCCTACCGGCCGATAAAAACCACTGGGCGCCACCAAGTCGGGTAGCTGACCGTTATGCGCAAAGCACCAGTTACGCCCCCAGAGTTCGCGCACAAAAGGATGGGTATTGGCCAGCGTCACCGCGCCCACATTGGCCTGACGAATATGGCCGATAACGGTCTGGCTCTTGATCGGGTAACGCTGCAGCAGTCGGGCGACTTCCGAGTCGACACTCGCGGCGGGGTCTTGAAACAGCCGCAGGCCGCGCCCCTCATAGAAGCCAATGCCCCAACCATCGCGGTGCGGGCCGGTGCCGCCGCCGCGCTGCATTAAACCGGTAAAACTAAAGACGATATCGGTGGGCACATTGGCGCTCATGCCGAGTAATTCACACATCAGCTAGCTCCTATAACAGTGTCCGACCCAGTTACAGCCTTGGCTCGATACGCACCCGCCCATCGCCACGCGGGTCGATACTGCTGTCGACATAGCCGCCCCGACGTTGCTGTGCCGCAGGCTCCTGCATAATCTCGCGCAAGGTTGGTTCATCCTCGGCATTGGCGGCTGCACGCTGCTCACGGCGGCTTTTGCTCATGCGCTCGAACGGCCAGCGAATTAGCGCAAATAACAGGTAGGCGCCAAAGGCCAACATCGCATACAGGCTTAAATCGGCGACCGCGCGCCAGGCGTTATTGCCGACTTTAAACAGCAAATCCAACGCGGTAATCGCCACCGCCGGGGCAAACTGCTCTTTGGCCGGATCAACCAGAGTGGGGGCAAACAAGAGCACGGCCATCAGCACCCGCAACGGCTCGCGCAGCCAACGCCACATCCAGCGGGTGATGCGCCAGCCAACCAGTAGGCAACCTAAGGCCGCCGCGCCGTACAGGGCCAATGCAAGTTGATAGTCGTGTTCATTCATGCGCGTGGATGGCCGGGCTGGCAAAAGGGCGCTTATGATAGCGGCTTTTAGCCGCGCCGGCGTACCCCCCGCCGTCGGCCATCGCCACCTAACAGGCCATTGAAAAACTACTACGTTCGGCTATGCGGCGTTCGCTACGTTTTTCAACGGCCTGTTAATCGCCCCTTGAGAATCCGCTTATGTCCTCTGCCCCACTCGCCACGCGCACTCTAACCGCCGATCCCTATGCTTGGCTTGAACAGCGCGACGAGCCCGATGTGCTGGCCTATTTGCGTGCCGAAAACGATTACCTAGAGCAACAACTGGCGGCGCAGAGCGAGTTGCGCGAAAGCCTGTTTAACGAGATCAAAGGCCGTATTTTAGAGACCGACCTGTCGCTGCCATCGCCCTGGGGCCCGTGGCTGTACTACCAGCGCACCACGGCTGGCGATGAGTACCCACGGCATTATCGCTGCCCACGCCCGGCCGATGACTCACTGACGGTGGATGCCGAGCAAGAGCAATTACTGCTCGACCCCAATGAGCTGGCCGAGGGTGGCTTTATCGCCCTCGGCGCTTTTAGCGTCAGCCCCGACCATCGTTTACTCGGCTACAGCCTGGACATCAGCGGCGACGAGATTTACCAGCTGTACGTCAAAGACCTCGCCAGTGGCGACGTTACAGCCCTGCTCTTCGAGGATTGCGACGGCAGCCTGACTTGGGCCAACGACAGCCAAACCCTGTTCTTTGGCGAGTTGGACGACACCCAGCGGCCGCACAAGCTGTATCGCCATCGGCTCGGCACTGACGGCGCCGAGCTAGTCTTCGAGGAGACCGATGGGCGCTTTTTCCTCAATTGCTACCGCGCCAGCTCCGAGCGCCAATTGGTGCTGCTGCTGGGCAGTAAAACCACCAGCGAAACCTGGGCG
>JBILAR010000095.1:0-13488 GCA_044354115.1 Pseudomonas sp.
AAAGTCGATGTGCAGCAGGCACAGCATGTGTTGGATTTCTTTGCCCCAATGCTTGGCCTCGTTCACTTGCATCAGGCCGTCCTGGGTGGCGCGAGAAATCTGACTATTGAGATTCTCTAAAATGAAGCGCACCTCTTTGGCCTTGGCTTCATTGTGAATCGCTTGCACGGGGTTGTTGATGGGAATCAGTTCGTTCTTGTTAACCAGTTCGCGTAACTCGCTGATCCGTGTGCGTAGCGCACTGTTGGTTTTGTCGAGTTGCACCAGGCGATCACTAAACTGCAACTCGAAGCGGCTCAGGAGCAACTTTAAGGCTGGGGTCATCAGCTGGCCGGGCAGGTTGTCGGATACGTCCCGACTGCGGCGCACGCGATCGTTTAAGTCGGCGCGCAAACGAGCCTTTTCCAGTTTGCTGTTTTCCAGCATGTGGTTGATATAAACGATGGCAATCAGAATCACGATGCCGGTTACGATCAGTAGGGTAATGACAATTGGCGACACCGTTAAAGCCTCAAGCAAATGGGTTGTCTGGAGTGTAGTACCTTCGCTGAATTGCTCATAGTGGTGCTGCTGGATATGTCCGCAAGTGCTTGTTTTGAAAAAACTTTGCTTTGAGGCTTGACGACTGTTGGTAGGCTCAATACAATGCGCGCCTCTTCACACGGTAAGCCAAAAGCTTAGCGCCAGAAGACGGAAATAGCTGATGAAAAAGGCTATGCAACTTCCGAGCAGTGTCCCCTTCGTCTAGTGGCCTAGGACACCGCCCTTTCACGGCGGTAACAGGGGTTCGAGTCCCCTAGGGGACGCCATTTATGCGGGAATAGCTCAGTTGGTAGAGCACGACCTTGCCAAGGTCGGGGTCGCGAGTTCGAGTCTCGTTTCCCGCTCCAGATTCACAAAAACGCCGCTCAATGAGCGGCGTTTTTGTTTCTGCGTTTTGTCGACACTAAAAAGCCCGCAGGTTTGGCCTGCGGGCTTTTTGCGCTAGCGGTTTATTGCTTGGTGCTTTCGGGTGGCAGCGCGAGAAGCTGTTTTTCTTGGTTCCAGTCAAACGGCTGGCCGGTTTGCTCGGCTTCGTAGCGGCGCTCATCGAGGGTTTGAAACAGTTGAATCTCCTCGTCGGGCATGTAGTGCAGGCAATCACCGCCGAAAAACCAGAGCAGATCACGTGGTACTAGGTGTGCGACCTGTGGGTAGCGATGGATGATTTGGCAGATAAGGTCTTGGCCTAGGTACAGGCTATCTTCCGGTGAGTTGGGCAGTTGCTCGAGTAGCTCGTCGAAGCGCTCCATAAACAGCGCGTGGTTTTCTTCGGGCACCTGTTCGGCCTCACCCACGGCCACCAAGATACTGCGCAGGTGGACGAGCAGGGCGAGGTGGTGGTCGATATGTGATTTGGCCATGCGGCAGTCCTCTGAGAAATCAAGCGCGCGATTATAGGGTGGCCGGTCGCCGCTGTCCTCTTTGCTGCTTACTGTGCGCTCTTTAGGCGTGCATGCAGACGTCGCTGCGTAGAGCTTGAGACGCATGCAGTAACAGCCTTTGCTTGTATTTTGCCCGCGCCGCCCCTATCTAAAGACTCCCTTTCTCGGTGCGTGCCTACCTATGCGTTCTGCTCTGTCGATCCGTCAGCTGACCAAAACCTACGGCAATGGTTTCGAGGCCCTTAAGGGGATTGATTTGGATGTTGCTGAGGGTGATTTTTTTGCCTTGCTTGGCCCCAATGGCGCTGGCAAATCCACCACCATCGGTATCCTCTCGACCTTGGTGAATAAAACCAGTGGCTCGGTCAACGTCTTTGGTCACGACCTCGATACCGCGCCTGGGCAGCTCAAGCGTTGCTTGGGTGTGGTGCCGCAAGAGTTCAATTTCAATCAGTTTGAAAAAACCTTCGATATCGTCACCACTCAGGCCGGTTATTACGGCATCCCATTAAAGGTGGCGCGCGCGCGGGCTGAGCAATACCTGACGCAACTGGGCTTGTGGGATAAGCGGGATGTGCCCTCACGGATGCTCTCCGGTGGCATGAAGCGTCGGCTGATGATTGCCCGGGCGCTGGTGCATGAGCCGCGTTTGCTGATTCTCGATGAGCCCACGGCGGGGGTGGACATCGAACTGCGTCGTTCGATGTGGGGTTTTCTCAGTGAGCTGAATGAGGCGGGCACGACCATTATTCTCACCACCCACTATCTCGAAGAAGCTGAGCAGTTGTGTCGCAATATCGCCATTATCGATCACGGGCGGATTGTCGAAAATACCAGCATGCGCGAGCTGTTGGGCAAGTTGCATGTGGAGACTTTTCTGCTCGATTTAAAACGTCCGCAGTTAGTCGCACCGCTGTTGCAGGGCTATCCGGCGCAATTACTGGATGGGCAAACGCTGGAGGTGCAGGTGGATAAGAGCCAAGGCATCAGTGAGCTTTTTACGCAATTGGCCGCTGCGCAGATTGAGGTGCTCAGCCTGCGCAATAAAACTAATCGGCTGGAGGAGTTGTTCGTGTCTTTGGTTGAGAAAAATCTCGCGGAGCCAACATCGTGAAAGGCTTGTTAAACAATGCCGAGCTGCGCCCCAATCTAATTGCCCTGCAGACCATCGTACAGCGTGAGGTGCGACGTTTTACACGGATTTGGCCGCAAACCCTGCTGCCGCCAGCCATCAGTATGGCCTTGTATTTCGTGATTTTTGGCAAGCTGATCGGCCGGCAAATCGGTGATCTGGATGGCTTTAGTTACATGCAGTACATAGTGCCGGGGCTGATCATGATGTCGGTGATTACCAACTCTTACAGCAATGTAGTGTCGAGTTTTTTTAGCAGTAAATTTCAACGCTCGGTGGAAGAGCTGCTGGTCTCGCCGGTGTCGCCCCATGTGATTTTGATTGGCTATGTGATCGGTGGTGTGGTGCGTGGTTTGGCCGTGGCTCTGATCGTTAGTCTGCTGTCGCTGCTGTTCACTGATTTGCAGGTGCAACATCTGGGTATCACGGTCTTGGTGATCACCCTGACGGCTGGGATTTTTTCCTTGGGTGGTTTTATCAATGCGATTTATGCCCGTAATTTTGATGATATCTCCATCATCCCTACCTTTGTGCTAACGCCGCTGACCTATCTGGGCGGGGTGTTTTACTCCATTCATATGCTGCCGCCTTTCTGGCAGACGGTGTCGTTGGCTAATCCCATTTTGCATATGGTCAATGCCTTTCGTTACGGCATTCTCGGGGTCTCAGATTTGAATATCGGCGTGGCCATCGGTCTGATGCTGCTGACTGCGGTGCTGCTGTATTGGCAGTGTATTCGTCTGCTGGTCAGCGGCCATGGCATGCGCCAATAGCCGGCTTGCCCGGCAAGCTGGCGCGGTTAGCCGTAACCCTGAAAATGCCCGCTAAACTGGCTACACTTAACATCTGACCAATCTTGGGTTTCCCCTATGCATCCCGCTGCAGAACACTCACCGCTGGGCAAAACTAGCGAGTATGTCGCCACCTACACCCCGGCATTGCTTTATCCCATAGCGCGTACGGCCAAGTGGGCTGAGCTTGGTTTAACCGCGCAAACCTTGCCGTACCAAGGCGTGGATCTGTGGAACTGCTATGAGTTGTCGTGGCTGGCGCCGTCGGGCAAGCCTGTAGTGGCAATTGGCGAGTTTGCCTTTGCGGCGGATTCGGCGAATATCGTCGAGTCAAAATCCTTCAAGTTGTATCTCAACTCGTTAAACCAAAGCCTGTTTAGCTCGCGAGATGAGTTAGCGCAGGTGCTCGAGCGCGACTTGTCGCAGGTTTCGGGCGCGCCCGTGGCGGTTAAATTACGTAGTTTGAGAGAGGTTGAGGAGCAGGGCGTTGCCCGTCTGCCGGGTGTTTGTATTGATGAGTTGGACGTGAGCATTGCCGACTATGCCCAGCCGCAACCTGAGCTGTTGCAGTGTGTGCAGACGGAGTCAATTAGCGAGGCGCTGCACAGTCATCTGCTGCGCTCCAATTGTCCGGTTACTGGTCAGCCAGATTGGGGCAGCGTGGTAGTCGAGTACGCCGGTGGTGCGGCTTTGGATCACGCGAGCTTTTTGCGCTACTTGGTGAGTTTTCGCCAGCATGCCGATTTTCATGAGCAATGCGTCGAGCGCATTTTTCTCGACTTACAGCGCTTGCTGAAGCCTCACATGCTGACGGTGTATGCGCGCTATTTACGTCGCGGCGGTTTGGATATCAATCCGTACCGCAGTACTCACGCCGTGCAGGTGGATAACCGCCGCTTGGTGCGTCAGTAAGTCGGCCCCGTAGCGCTGCTTAGATGCCCATATTGGCAAGGCTTTGCACAATATTGCGCAAGGTGGCAGCAAGGGTTGGATGATCGTTCTCAAAGCGCTCCACGGCTAAGTTAACCCCGTCGGTCAGCGAGGCGCTCGGTGTGCTGCTGGCGCCCAGTAGCAACTGCTGATCGATCTCCAGCATCAGGGCTGCCAGTTCGGCGCGCTCGGCGTCGTTGAGTGGTGGCTCTTGGGTTAATTGCAGACGCAGCTCTTGCAGTTGTTGTTGTAAGCGTGCCGACATAGTGTTGCTCCCTAGCAAGGCTTAAGTGTTGCGGACTGGAATGGCGATTGCGCTCACTCAATTGTAGAGTAAGCCAAGCGTGGCGCTCTTGCCTGATCCGAGTCAATGCGCTCGTTGATTGAAATTCAATATGTTGCAAACGGCCTTAGATAGCTGCTCAGGCTTTATACTGGCAGACGAAAATTACTGGCCTCGCAGCCGGTGGACGGCATAACAGGAGTGAAAGGCTATGGCTGTAATCGCGGCAAATTGGGCTCAGCAGTTGGCTAAGTTGATGGTCTGTGTCGCAGTGGCAGTACTGCCAGCACTGGCCCAAGCCGCCAGTGAAGATGACCCGTGGGAGAGTTTTAATCGGCCAGTATTTGTCTTCAATGACACCCTCGACACCTATGCATTAAAGCCCTTGGCTCAAGGTTATCAGGCCGTCACGCCGCAGTTTCTTGAGGATGGCATTCATAATATGTTCAGTAATGTCGGCGAAGTCGGCAATCTCGCGAACAATCTGCTGCAGGGTAAAGTTCACGCGGCAGGCGTGGACACTAGTCGACTGATTTTTAACACTACCTTTGGTGTGCTGGGTTTTTTCGATATTGCCAGCAAGATGGATTTGCGTAAAAGTGATGAGGATTTCGGCCAAACCTTCGGGCTTTGGGGTCTTAATAGTGGTCCTTACCTTGTCTTGCCGTTGCTTGGGCCAAGTACTGCGCGTGATGCTGTAGGTAAAATCCCCGACAGTATGCTGGCACCTTATCCGTATATTTCTGATGTGCCCGCGCGTAACACGCTCAGGGCCGTCGATGTGGTGCAGACCCGTGCCAGCTTACTGCCTCTGGAAAAGTTGATCACAGGCGATCGATATGTGTTTGTGCGTAATGCTTTTTTGCAAAATCGCGAATTTAAAGTAACCGACGGCCAAGTGGTCGATGATTTTTAGGCGCTAGAGAACACCAATCACCAATGATAAAGGCGGCCTAGGCCGCCTTTATCATTGGTGATTGGTGTTCTCCGAGTGGTCAGCTCATCGACAGAATGGTGAGGCCTAGCGATTGCTTGCCCTCGCCGAGATCAATCACCCGAACCACTTCGGTTTGCGCAATTAAATCGGCTATTTTCTCGTGATCCGAGGCCATGTGTACTTTTACTTGCTGGCCCATGGCTAGGCTGCTGGTGGCTTCAACTTGCATGCCGGTGCTGGAAAGGTCGAGGCAGCGCGCCGGTGTTATTTGGTCGTCATGGTGCAGGGTTACAGCGGCTTCCATTTGCATGCGGATGTAGTCGCGTTTCTCGCTGTAGATACGATCAATTCTGCTCATAAATCCTTTCCTCTTATTCTATGGCTGTTCGCCAAGGCTTGTTATAACCCCCACTGATTTGAGGTGTAAAGGCGTTGGGCGACGATCGGCTCAGGCTTG
The DNA here is from genome assembly GCA_044354115.1 of Pseudomonas sp. Taxonomy (GTDB): domain Bacteria; phylum Pseudomonadota; class Gammaproteobacteria; order Pseudomonadales; family Pseudomonadaceae; genus Aquipseudomonas. The sequence goes on from JBILAR010000095.1 coordinate 5,955, forward strand.
AACCGCTCGACAGATGGGAGTACCTTCTGCGCCTTGAAGTTAAGCCTCGTTAACGCATCAGCGCTTGCGCTGAGGTGCCATTTTTTAACTCATGCCCCGGCGTTGTTTGCCAGGATAGCCAATGCACATCTCCAGTGCCACGCTGCTGATTATAGATGACGATAACGTCGTCCGAGCCAGTCTTGCTGCTTATCTCGAAGACAGTGGGTTCAATGTTCTGCAGGCCTGCAATGGCTTGCAGGGGCTTGAAGTATTTGCCCGCGAACAGCCCGATCTGCTGATTTGCGATTTACGCATGCCACAGCTTGACGGTCTCGAGTTGCTCCGCTGTCTGACCGAGATGGGCGTACAAGCGCCAGTTATCGTGGTTTCTGGTGCGGGCGTGATGAGTGATGCGGTCGAGGCGCTGCGCTTGGGTGCGGCCGACTACCTGATCAAGCCCTTGGAAGACCTCGCGGTGCTCGAACACTCGGTGCGTCGCGCCCTTGAGCGTTCGCGTCTGCGCATAGAACTCGAAGCCGCGAATCAGAAGTTACTGGCTGGGCGGTTAGAGCTTGAGGCGGCCAACCAAGAGCTAAAGGCCAGTCTGAGCCTGCTTGAGGAGGACCAGAAGGCCGGCCGGCAAGTGCAGATGAACATGCTGCCGGAAACGCCATGGTCGGTTGATGGCTTAGAGTTTGCGCACCACATCATTCCATCCTTGTATTTGTCTGGCGACTTTGTCGATTATTTCCGCCTCGACGAACATCGAGTGGCCTTTTATTTGGCCGATGTTTCCGGGCATGGTGCGTCCTCGGCGTTTGTCACGGTATTGCTTAAATTCATGACCACGCGGCTGCTATATGAGTCGCGTCGTGGCGGTAAACTGCCGCCGTTTAAGCCATCGGACGTCCTTGTGCATGTCAATCGCAGCTTGCTTAACTGCAAGCTCGGCAAGCACGTGACCATGATTGGCGGTGTGGTCGATACCCACGCCGCGACTCTGACCTATAGCATTGGCGGCCATTTGCCGCTGCCCATTATGTTTACTCAGGGGCAGGCGCAGTATTTGCCGGGCCGGGGTTTGCCGGTCGGTTTGTTTACTGAAGCGACTTATCAAGATCATGTAATGGCTTTACCTGACTCATTTAGTTTGACCTTGCTCTCGGATGGTATTTTGGATTTGTTGCCCGGCGACAGTTTGAAAGAAAAAGAAGCACTACTGCCTGAGTTAGTCCGCTCTGCCGGCGGTACCTTGGCCGGTTTGCGCAAAACATTTGGGCTGGCCAAGCTCGGCGAGATGCCGGATGATATTGCCTTGCTGGTGATGAGCAGGAACCTTGCATGAGTAGCGGTAAAATTCAGTTTGCCGAGCAAAGCGGCACCTTTGTGTTGAAGTTTGTCGGTGAAGTACGCCTGACCCTGTGTTCGGCGTTGGACACCACTATTGAGCGAATTTTTACCGCGCTGAACTTTTCGGCAATCGTGATTGATCTCACCGAAACTCGCAGCATCGACAGCACCACCTTGGGTTTGCTGGCCAAGTTATCGATACTCTCGCGGCAGAAAGTTGGTTTATTGCCAACCGTGGTCACCACTCACGAAGACATCACGCGACTGTTGCAGTCGATGGGCTTCGATCAAGTGTTCAATATCGTCAATACGCCGCAACCCTGTCCGGATTGCCTAGCCGATTTGCCGTCGCAAGATCAGTCCGAAGACGTGGTAAAAGCCAAGGTGCTAGAGGCCCATCGAATTTTGATGGGACTCAATGAGTCCAATCGAGAAGCCTTTCATGATTTAGTCAGCGCCCTAGAGCGCCATTGATTGACCTGAATCGGCTCAAAACAGCCCGGTAAGCGGGCATAAAAACGGGTGACAGCCATAAGCTGTCACCCGTTTTGGTTTATCTGAGGTGTGGTCATTTCGTTTGGGTGAGCAATGCTTCGAGCTTTTCTTGGTCGCGGGCAAACAGGCGAATACCTTCGGCAAGTTTTTCATTGGCCATGGTGTCTTCATTCATGGCCCAGCGGTACTGGCTCTCGTTCAGACTTTGACGTGCTTCGCCGGCGTTGCCGGGGCTAAGCAGGCGCGGTAGAGGGCTCTCATCCTCGGCGAGTTTTTGCAGCAAATCAGGGCTGATGGTTAAGCGGTCGCAGCCGGCCAGTTGCTCGATTTGGCTGAGGTTGCGAAAGCTGGCGCCCATCACCACGGTGCTATAACCATTGGCCTTGTAGTAGTTGTAAATGCGCGTTACCGACTGCACGCCCGGATCTTCGGCACCAACAAAGTCGCGTCCTTCGGCTTTTTTGTACCAGTCATAAATACGCCCGACGAAGGGTGAAATCAAAAACACCCCAGCATCGGCGCAGGCGACGGCTTGGGCGAAAGAGAACAATAAGGTCAGGTTGGTTTGAATGCCGCAGCGCTCCAGTTGCTCCGCAGCTTGGATGCCCTCCCAAGTAGCCGCTACCTTAATCAGCACTCGCTCGCGGCCAATCCCTGCATCGGCATACAGGCCGATCAGGCGCTCAGCACGGCGCAGGGTGGCTTGGGTATCGAAGGACAGGCGGGCATCTACTTCGGTCGAGATACGCCCGGGAATGACCTGCAATATCTGTTGGCCAACATTGACGCCAAACAAGTCGCAGGCCAAACCGAGGTCGCCGCCACACTCGCGCATGGCGCTGTCGAGCAAGGCGGCATAACGCGGCAAAGAAGCGGCCTTGAGCAGTAACGAGGGATTGGTGGTAGCGTCCACCGGTTGCAGCTTGGCGATAGCGTCGAGATCGCCAGTGTCGGCGACTACGGTAGTGAACTGCTTGAGTTGATCCAGTTTTGAAGTCATGAGAGTCCTTAGCGTTGCAGATCTCATGACCTTACCCGAGTGGAGCGGGGCGCTCAACGGCCACTAGTGGCCTTCGAGCAATTGGGTGGCCTGATCAAGCAGTAATAACGGCTCGGCGGTTTTGTGAATATCCACGGAGAGCAGTTGGCGAAAGCGACGAGCGCCACTAAAACCTTGGCCCAAACCCAGTACATGACGCGTGATGTGATGCATTGCACCGCCATCCGCTAGATGTTGCTCAATATAAGGGCGTAATAGGCGCAATGCCTCGGCGCGGCCGATGATCGGATTGCTGCAGCCGAATAATTGTTGGTCGACTGACGCCAGAATATAGGGGTTGTGATACGCCTCGCGCCCCAGCATCACGCCATCGAAGGTCTGTAGATGGGTCTGGCAAGCGTCCAGGGTTTTGATTCCGCCGTTAAGAATGATCTCTAAGTCCGGGAAGTCCTGCTTAAGTTGCGCGGCCACTTCGTAACGCAGTGGTGGCACTTCGCGATTCTCTTTCGGTGACAGTCCGGCCAAAATGGCAATCCGTGCGTGTACGGTAAAGCTCTGGCAGCCGGCATCGCGCACAGTGCCGACAAAGTCGCAAAGTTCGGCATAACTGTCGCGGCCATCAATGCCGATGCGGTGCTTGACTGTGACCGGGATGCTGACCGTATCGCGCATGGCTTTTACGCAGTCAGCCACCAATGCCGGATGGGCCATCAAACAGGCGCCGATCATATTGTTCTGCACTCGGTCGCTGGGGCAGCCAACGTTCAGATTAACCTCGTCAAAGCCCGCGTCCTCGGCCATCTTGGCACAGGCGGCCAAATCGCTCGGCACGCTGCCACCCAGCTGTAGTGCCAGCGGATGCTCGGCCTCGTTATAACGCAAAAACCGCGCATGATCGCCACGTAGCAATGCCCCGGTGGTGACCATTTCGGTGTACAGCAGTGCGTGTTTAGAAAGTAAGCGCAGAAAGAAGCGGCAATGGTGATCGGTCCAATCCATCATCGGGGCAACAGAAAATCGATGGCTGAGGCTTGTTTGGGTGTTTGCGGTTTTAGGCATTGAAAACAAAACTTCTAGAAAGTGGTGATTGCACAACGCTGCGCTGCGGGTGAGGCGACAGGGGTTTGCGGTGCATAAGGCGGGTCAGTATGTGCTCATTGTAGCGGAGCGCTCTGGTGTGACCAAATCGGACGCGGCGGGAAAGGCATTCAGGTAAATATGCGCGGCAAGTTTGACAGGTTAGCCAGTCGGGCTATGTTCAAAGAGCGCGGGTCAAGGAGTACCGCGCAGCCCTAATAAGACAAGGAGTGTTACCCATGAAAAAAAGTCATATCCCATCTGTTTTGTTCGCCTTATTGACTGGTTTTTCGCTGGCTGTATCGGCGGCTGAGCCAGTTGTGCCACCAGCCACTATTCCCGTGCAGGTTCAACCCAACGTCACCACCACTGCTGCTGTTGAGGTTGGCAAGGTCAATCTCAATACGGCTGATGCGGCTACCTTGGCGCGGGAGTTATTGGGTATTGGCGAGGTAAAGGCTCAGGCGATTGTTGAATACCGCACGGCGAATGGTGCTTTCGCCTCGGTCGACGATTTGCTTGAGGTGAAAGGCATAGGTGCGGCAATCCTAGAGAAAAATCGCGATAAATTGAGCATCAACTAGGGCGGGGCCAACCTGCTAAATCGGCTGATCAACAGGTCAGCCGATTATGTTTGCCGTGAGTGAACAACCGTTAATGTACAAGGAAGATTGCGATGGATCTAATTAGGCCCGGGATGCCATGGTCGACCAGTACCTCGGCAAGTCTGCATCATTTAATTTGTCAGGTTGTTGAGCATTGGCCGGGGGTTGAGCCGCTGTTGCGGGTGCCAGCAAATGAAACAGATTATGATTTGCTGGTGGTTTCGTTGGTCGAGCTCAAGGGCATTATAGGTCGGCAAGTGGCTCATCCGTTGGTGCCGCTGGTGGAGGTGGTTGAGGTGCTGATGGCGCGCTACGAGGGCGAGACAAAAATGGGTTGCTAGCACTTAGATTGCCGCGCAGAGCGAAGAGGTTTTCTCGATTTAAAACAAAAAGCCCCGGCCATAACGGCAGGGGCTTTTTTATTTGGCTCCACGACCTGGACTCGACAGCGCAGCTGAACGTGCTTTAGCACGGCCCCGCAGGGGTGAGCGTCAGCGAATAACCTGGGACGCAGTCCCTGGTGAGAGTTCGGCAGGCACAAAAAAGCCTCGGGATTAACCGAGGCTTTGTATTTGGCTCCACGACCTGGACTCGAACCAGGGACCCAGTGATTAACAGTCACTTGCTCTACCAACTGAGCTATCGCGGAATTACAGCTCGTATCCTACTGATTTAAAAGGCTAAGTCAAGCTTGCGCGGCATGCTTGACGGAGCTTTTTAGAGGACTTTAGCGATCGCGTGGGTGACGGCTTCTAGGTTGTTGTGATTCAGCGCGGCCACGCAAATACGCCCGGTGCTGACGGCGTAAATGGCGAACTCAGTTTGCAGGCGTTCTACTTGCGCGGCGGTTAAACCGGAGTAAGAGAACATCCCGCGTTGGCGTGCCACGAAGCTGAAATCGCGCTTGTTGGTTTGTCCACTCAGTTGCTCAACCATGGCAATGCGCATGCTGCGAATCCGCTCGCGCATTTCGCCCAATTCTTGCTCCCACAAAGCGCGCAGCTCCGGGCTGTTGAGCACGCTGGCAACGATGGTGGCACCGTGGGTCGGCGGGTTGGAGTAGTTGGTGCGAATCACCCGTTTAACTTGGGAGAGCACGCGGCTGGCTTCTTCTTTCGAGCCGCTGACAATCGACAGCGCGCCCACCCGCTCGCCATACAGCGAGAAGGATTTGGAGAACGAGCTGGAGACGAAAAACGCCAGCCCGGACTCGGCAAACAGGCGCACGGCGGCGGCGTCTTGCTCGATGCCATCACCGAAACCTTGGTAGGCAATGTCCAAAAATGGCACGTGCTCGCGCTCGCGCAGTACTTCCAACACCGCCTGCCAATCTTCAGTGCTTAGATCGACGCCGGTCGGGTTGTGGCAGCAGGCGTGCAGTACCACGATCGAGCGGGCGGGGAGGTTTTTCAAATCATCGAGCATGCCGCTACGGTCAACGCCGTGATTAGCCGCGTCGTAGTAACGATAGTTGTGTACCGGGAAGCTGGCCGCTTCAAACAGCGCGCGGTGGTTTTCCCAGCTTGGATCGCTGATCGCAACTACGGCGTCTGGCAGCAAGCGCTTGAGAAAGTCTGCGCCGGTTTTCAGTGCGCCAGTGCCGCCGACCGATTGGGTGGTGACTACGCGGCCAGCGGCCAGTAGCGCCGAGTCGGCGCCAAACAGCAGCTTTTGCACGGCCTGATCGTAAGCGGCAATGCCTTCGATCGGCAAATAGCCACGGGGCGCATGGGCTTCGATCCGCGCCTGTTCAGCGGCGGCGACGGCGCGCAACAGTGGAATGCGACCCTCTTCATTGAAATAAACCCCAACCCCTAGGTTGACCTTGTGGGTCCGGGTGTCGGCGTTAAATGTTTCGTTGAGGCCCAAGATGGGGTCGCGCGGCGCCATTTCGACGGCAGAGAACAGGCTCATGATGCGGCAACTCGAGAAGAAAGACTGAAGGCATGCAACACCCGGCAAATACTCGCATTAGGGGTTGCGCAAACGGGTCGCTATTATAGCCACCAAGAACGAGCGCGGCGATATGCTTGCACACGCTTTTCATGGGTGTATGACGCCTTTTGTTGGCTCGCGTCACAGGCGTTTGCTGAGGTTTGCATGTCGAAGTTTGAGTTGGTTACCCGTTTTAAGCCGGCTGGCGATCAGCCGCAGGCCATTCGCCTGATGGTGGAGGGCCTGGAGGCGGGGCTGGCGCATCAAACCTTGCTCGGGGTGACCGGTTCTGGCAAGACCTTCAGCATCGCCAATGTGATCGCCCAGGTGCAGCGACCCACCATTATCTTGGCACCGAATAAAACCCTAGCGGCGCAGTTGTACGGCGAGTTCAAGGGTTTTTTCCCGAATAATGCTGTTGAGTATTTTGTCTCTTATTACGATTACTACCAGCCCGAAGCCTATGTGCCGTCCTCCGATACCTTTATCGAGAAGGACGCCTCGATCAATGACCATATCGAGCAGATGCGCTTGTCGGCGACCAAGGCATTGCTCGAGCGCAGCGACGCCATCATCGTCACTACTGTGTCCTGTATCTATGGTTTGGGCGACCCGCAGTCTTACTTGAAGATGGTGCTGCATCTGGATCGTGGTGACCGTATGGATCAGCGCGAGTTGCTGCGGCGTTTGGCCGACCTGCAATACACCCGCAATGATATGGATTTTGCCCGCGCGACCTTTCGGGTGCGCGGCGATGTGATTGATGTGTTTCCGGCTGAATCGGATCTGGAAGCCATTCGTATTGAATTGTTTGATGACGAGGTGGAAAACCTCAGTGCCTTCGATCCGCTGACTGGCGTGGTAATCCGCAAGTTGCAGCGCTACACCCTGTACCCGAAGAGTCACTACGTCACCCCGCGGGAAAAGCTGCTGGAGGCGGTCGAGCACATTAAAGTCGAGCTAAAAGAGCGCCTCGACTACCTGCGCGCCAACAATAAATTGGTCGAGGCCCAGCGCCTGGAGCAGCGCACCCGTTTCGATATCGAAATGATTGTCGAACTGGGGTACTGCAATGGCATCGAAAACTACT
>JBILAR010000183.1:0-3514 GCA_044354115.1 Pseudomonas sp.
CTCGGCACGCGAGGTTCGGTTAGTTGGCGCTGACGGCGAGCAGATTGGCATCGTCTCGATTGATGAAGCGCTGCGTATCGCTGAAGAAGCAAAGCTTGATCTGGTAGAGATCTCTGCTGACGCACTGCCACCGGTTTGCCGTATCATGGATTACGGCAAATCGATCTTCGAAAAGAAGAAGCAGGTTGCTGCTGCAAAGAAGAATCAGAAGCAAATCCAGATTAAAGAAATCAAGTTTCGTCCAGGGACGGAAGAAGGGGATTACCAGGTAAAACTACGCAACCTGGTACGTTTCCTTAGTGATGGGGATAAGGCCAAGGTATCGCTACGATTCCGCGGTCGAGAGATGGCCCACCAGGAGCTGGGAATGGAGTTGTTAAAGCGGGTTGAGACTGACCTGCTCGAATACGGCGCCGTTGAACAGCATCCTAAGATGGAAGGACGCCAACTGATCATGGTCATCGCCCCCAAAAAGAAGAAGTGACCAAAAGGGCACGGCAGGCCTTGCGGTTATGTTTATCAACTGAATGCGGAGTATCCGAACATGCCAAAGATGAAAACTAAAAGTGGCGCTGCCAAGCGCTTCTTGAAAACGGCTAATGGCTTCAAGCATAAGCACGCTTTCAAAAGCCACATCCTGACCAAAATGTCTACAAAGCGTAAGCGCCAATTGCGTGGAAGCGTAATGGTCCATCCATCAGACGTTCGCAAAGTCGATCGCATGATGCGTGTTCGTTAATTTCGGTCAAGATTTAGAGGTAGTTACTCATGGCTCGTGTTAAGCGTGGTGTCGTCGCTCGTCGCCGTCACAAAAAAATTCTGAAACTCGCTAAAGGCTACTATGGCGCACGCTCACGCGTGTTCCGCGTGGCTAAACAGGCAGTGATCAAGGCAGGCCAATACGCCTACCGCGACCGCCGCCAGAAAAAGCGTCAGTTCCGTGCTCTGTGGATCGCCCGTATCAACGCAGGCGCTCGTGTAAACGGTCTGTCTTACAGCCGTTTCATTGCTGGCTTGAAAAAGGCAACAATCGAGATCGATCGCAAAGTACTGGCTGATCTGGCAGTGAACGAAAAAGCGGCGTTTGCTGCGATTGTCGAAAAAGCTAAAGCCACTCTGGCTTAATTCTTTGACAATCACCGGGTTCGCCCGGTGTTAAACGTCACCGATAGGGGAAGAGCCTTTGTGCTCTTCCCCTATTTTGTATCTGGAGTTTGTAAATGGAAAATCTAGATGCGCTGGTTGCGCAGGCGCTTGAGGCCGTGCAAGGCGCTGAAGACGTAAACGCTTTAGAGCAGTTGCGTGTTCTCTATCTTGGTAAAAAAGGCGAGTTGACCCAGGTGATGAAGACCTTGGGCGATCTGCCGGCAGCAGAGCGACCAAAAGTCGGTGCGCTGATTAATACCGCCAAAGAGCGCGTACAAGATGTGCTCAATGCCCGTAAGAACCTGCTCGAACAAGCCGAACTGGCCACTAAGCTGGCGGCGGAATGCATTGACGTAACCTTGTCGGGCCGTGGCCAGACTACCGGAGGCTTGCACCCGGTGACTCGTACGCTAGAACGCGTCGAACAATTTTTTACCCATATTGGTTATGAAATCGCTGAAGGCCCTGAGGTCGAAGATGATTATCACAACTTTGAAGCGCTCAACATCCCTGGCCACCACCCGGCGCGGGCGATGCATGACACCTTTTACTTCAATGCCAATATGCTGCTGCGTACCCATACCTCACCGGTTCAGGTGCGCACTATGGAGAACCAGCAACCGCCGATCCGCATCGTTTGTCCGGGTCGGGTTTACCGTTGCGACTCAGATATCACCCACTCGCCGATGTTCCATCAGGTTGAGGGGCTGTTGATAGACGAAAACATTAGCTTTGCCGATCTGAAGGGCACTATCGAAGAGTTCCTGCGGGTGTTCTTCGAGAAGGATTTAGGCGTACGTTTCCGCCCATCTTTCTTCCCGTTTACCGAACCCTCGGCTGAAGTCGATATGCAGTGCGTGATCTGCAGTGGTAAGGGCTGCCGCGTCTGCAAGCAAACTGGCTGGCTTGAGGTGATGGGCTGCGGCATGGTGCACCCGAGCGTGTTGAAGATGTCCGGCATTGACCCGGAAAAATACCAAGGCTTCGCCTTCGGTATGGGCGTCGAGCGTTTGGCGATGTTGCGCTATGGCGTTAACGACCTACGGCTGTTCTTTGATAACGATCTGCGTTTTCTCGCGCAATTTCGTTAGTTGAATAGGTTTTCAGTCTGTCAGTGGCCTGTATCGTCAGTGCGATATGGCCGTTGCGCTGGCAGTCACTGCAAACCATCAAAGCAGTTCTTACCAGATATGACCAAACGCAGTGGCGCAAAGCTGGGCGTTTAGGAGAGCGGGATGAAGTTTAGCGAACAATGGCTGCGGACCTGGGTTAATCCGCAGGTTTCCAGCGAAGAGCTGGTTGCTCGTCTGTCCATGGCCGGCCTTGAGGTCGACAGCGTGACTCCGGCTGCCGGCGCATTCACGGGCATAGTGGTCGGCGAGGTGCTCAGCACCGAACCACATCCAGACGCCGACAAGCTGCGTGTATGCCAGGTCAGCAACGGCAGCGAGACCTTTCAGGTGGTGTGCGGTGCGCCCAATGTGCGCCCCGGCCTGAAAATCCCGTTTGCCATGCTCGGCGCCGAGCTGCCGGGCGACTTCAAAATCAAAAAAGCCAAGCTGCGCGGCGTTGAGTCGAACGGCATGCTCTGCTCAGCCGCCGAACTGCAGATCAGCGAAGAGAATGATGGCTTGCTCGAGCTGGCCGCCGATGCGCCGGTTGGCGAAGACATTCGCGTCTATCTGCAACTGAACGACCAAAGCATCGAGGTCGATCTCACCCCTAATCGTGGCGATTGCTTGTCGCTGGCCGGTTTAGCTCGCGAAGTCGGTGCGCTCTATGCGGCCCCGGTTGAGCGCGTACAAGTGCCGGTGATTGCCGCCAGCCACGACGGCGTTTTAGCGGTTGAAGTTGTCGCCCCGCAAGCCTGTCCGCGCTACCTCGGCCGTGTGCTGCGCAATGTTGATCTGAGCCGACCGACGCCCTTGTGGATGGTTGAACGTTTGCGCCGCGCCGATGTGCGCAGCATTGATGCGGCAGTCGATATCACCAACTACGTGATGCTCGAACTTGGCCAGCCGATGCATGCGTTTGATCTTAAGCAGATCAACGGCGGCATTCGTGTGCGTATGGCCGAGGAGGGCGAGAAGCTGGTGCTACTGGGCGGCCAAGAAGTCAGCCTGCGCGCCGATACCTTGGTGATTGCCGACCATTGTCGCGCCTTGGCAATTGCCGGCGTGATGGGCGGTGAAAGCAGCGGTGTAGCGGCGCAAACCAGTGACCTGTTTCTTGAGGCGGCCTTTTTCGACACCATCGCGTTGGCCGGCAAAGCTCGCTCTTATGGTTTACATACCGACTCTTCACATCGCTTCGAGCGCGGCGTCGACTCGCAGTTGACCCGCGAAGCCATGGAGCGTGCAACCGGCTT
>JBILAR010000157.1:0-5108 GCA_044354115.1 Pseudomonas sp.
CCCGGCCCTTCGGGTTGCGCGAGAAATGGCCCCCGCTGTCGTTGCAGGACTTGGCAAGGGAATAACCATTACCTGCGTCCTGCGCCTAACCGGGGACCATTTCTCGCGGCAACGCGGCTCACGATGAAACGGTAACAGACCCTAACACCAACGGCCGGCGCTGCCAGTCACCCATAACGCCAATCGCGCGAGCAAAAGCAGACAGCGTCGACGCGCCCCCATCAGACCGTGCGTGAGAAGCGACCTTTTTGCGCGCCGCCGATATAGGCATCGAAGGCCATGGCCACGCTGCGCATCATCAACTGGCCTTGCGGCAGCAGCACTAAGGCGTGCTCGGTTATCTCGACCAAGTGGTCGGCGACGTGTTCATCCAGCTTGGCCAGGGCATCGGCAAAATAGCTTTTAAAGTTAATGTCATGCTGCGCCTCGATGGCGGCGAAATCGATGCGGCCGTGGCACATCAGCGCATTGATCACGTCACGGCGCAGCGCATCATCGGCGTTCAACCGGTAACCGCGATGCACCGGCAACAGGCCCTGATCGAGGCGTGCGTAGTATTGCGACAGTTCCTTGACGCTCTGGCTGTAGCTGTCGCCGACCTTGCCGATCGACGACACGCCCAAGCCAATCAAGTCGCAGTCGGCAAAGGTCGAATAGCCCTGAAAGTTGCGTTGCAAGCTGCCATTGGCCCGGGCCAGCGCCAGTTCGTCATCCGGCAAGGCGAAGTGATCCATGCCGATATACACATAACCGGCGGCGGTCAGACGCTCGATGGTCAGTTCCAGCAACTCCATCTTGCGCTCGGGCGGCGGCATATCCTCGCGGCGAATCAAGCGTTGCGCACGCACCAACTCGGGCAAATGCGCGTAGCTGTAGGCGGCGATACGGTCCGGGCGCAGGGCGATAATTTTGCTTAAGGTCACGTCGAAACTGGCCACGGTTTGCAGCGGCAAGCCGTAGATCAAGTCGACACTCACCGACTTGAACTTAGCCGTGCGCGCGGCGGCCACCAGCGCATAAATCTGCTCTTCGCTCTGCACGCGGTTAACCGCCGCCTGCACCTGAGCATCGAAATCCTGCACGCCAAAACTCAGGCGATTAAAGCCCAACTGACGCAGGTGCTCTATCTGCTCAGTGCTGATTGTGCGCGGATCGACCTCGATGGAAAACTCGTGTTCGTCGCTATCGTCCAAACTAAACGCCTGATGCAGACACTCCATCAACTCGGCCAATTGCTCGCGGGTGAGATAGGTCGGGGTGCCACCGCCTAGGTGCAACTGCGTAAGCTTACGAGAGCGATCAAACAGCGCCGCCTGCATAGCGATTTCACGTTTTAAATAGCCCAAATACTCAACTGCACGATGGCTCTTTTGGGTGATGATTTTATTGCAGGCGCAGTAGTAGCAAAGGCTCTGACAGAATGGAATATGGATATATAGCGACAGCGACTTGGGCTCTGCGGCTTGGTTACTGGCCCGCGCGGCACTGTGATAATCGTCCACCGCAAAGGCCTGATGAAACTGCGGTGCGGTGGGATAGGAGGTGTAGCGCGGGCCCGGCCGATCGTACTTCTCGACCAGAGCGCGATTGAAATACAAGGATGGGGCCATGACGTTTATCCGTTGGTTTTAGCCGGATGCCCAAGGTTCGCGGCCTGCGTACAGATATGCAAACCAGTCGTGCCAAAGCAACACGACCCGCCAAGGCGCGCGCAGCAACACGGGGCAAATACCGGGGCGATACTAACAGCAAGCCCTGTTAGCGCTTGCTGATCCGTGTCAAGGCCACCAACAATCCTGGCCGAGCTTACTTCAGCGCTTGGCGAATTTGCTTAACCAATAGCGGATCGGGCGTGGCCTGCAACTGAGTGCTGGCGGCCAGCACTTGGCCGCTGGCATTGAGCAGCGCAACTCGGGTGTTATGACTGATTTCGCCATTTTCCAGCAGCCGATATTTAATTTTCAAGGCTGCGGCCAGCGCACGGGTGTGACCGTCATCGGCACTCACAGCGAGACGAAAGAACTGCTCGTCGAGTTGGTGTTTTTGACTCAAGTGCAGCAGCGAGGCGCTGTTATCGTGTTCTGGATTCAGGCTGACCATAAGCACGCTCAACTGCCCTGCTTGCGGCTTAACCTCGGCCATAGTGCGCTGTAGATTTTGCATAATAATCGGGCACGCCACCGTGCAGTCACCATAAAACATGGTCACTAAGAGCGGCTTACCCGCCAACTCTTGAAAATTAAAACTACGTCCTTGGGCATCGGTCAACGGCACCGACAACGCATACAGCGAGTCGGCGGGCAACACCTGCGCTGACGCGGCTACTGGCGCTGCTGGCGCGTCTTGTGCCCATAGCAGGCTAGGCATGGCGAAGTTAACGACCGCGCCGAGCGCGACGCAGATCAGTGAACGTTTAAAACGGCGACTAATACCCATGCCTTACTCCAGAAAAATTAGTTAAGCGGCTCACGCGCACAGCGAAAGCCCAGATAATTACCACTTTGATTGGCCTCCATCGCGGCCAACAGCGACAGGCGAATCAACACCGCATAATTGCGCTTATCGCCCAGAGACAGGGCCGAACCACCACAGAAATCCAATTGCTTCTGCTCGCCCTGTACCCGGCTGTCGGCACTCACAAACAGCCCGTTAAAGTCCTCCACCCATTCCCACGTCAGGCCATGCAGGTCATACAGGCCATAGAAATTCGGCGACTCTAAACCTATGGCTTGCGGCGGCTGATTGGCCGGACGGGCATACCAATTAAGAATGCGTGCCAGCCATAAGGGGTCATCGCGAGCATCGCCGCGCGTTTCGTCGGCCGCCGCAGCCATTTCCCATTCATACCAGCGCGGCAAGCGCGCCTGCTCACTGGCACAAAAAGCTTGGGCGGCAAACCAGCTGACCTGGGTTACAGGCGCATCGCCAGCCAGCGGGCTGAAATTAAGTGGACCATTCCAACTGCTTAGATAATCCGCCGAGGCAAATAAGCTCGGCGTTTTGCCCAAGCGCCACTGCGGATTAGCCATCACAAAGTCGCGAAACTCGGCATTGCTGACCGGTTTACTGCGCAGTAAAAACGGCTTAATTTTCGCCGCCGAACTCAACCCATCGGCCGGTAATACGCTGCGCAAAGTGCCGCCCGGCAGGGGCAAATAGTCGGCGCCCAACGCGCTCAGCGCCGCAGCGGCCAGTAACAGCCCCGCGGCAAACTGAACGCTTATTTTTCGGGCTTTGTTCACTGGCTTTTGATCTGGCGCATTTCTTTAACCTGAGCTGGGGTCAGCACTGGCTTGCCGTTGTTCATCTCCACGTTGATGTAGTTAATCACCGCGGCGACATCGTCATCATTCAGGTCTTGCGCCGGCATCACGCCATTGTAGTGCTGGCCATTAACCACCAACTCGCCACTGCGTCCGTGCAGGACGATGTGGGCCATTTCATACGGCCGGTGCTGGAAGAAATCCGAGTCCGCCAACGGTGGAAATACCCCCGCGACACCTTTGCCATCGGGTAAGTGACAGGCCGAGCAAACTCGCTCATACACCGATTTACCACGCGCCACACCGGTACTGTCAGCAGCCACTACGGCGGCCTTAACCGGCGCAGCCACCTTAGCCACCTCGGCCAGCGGCGTTTTCACCCCTTGGCTGTAGATCTCCGGCTGCGGCTCGCCACTCACGGTCAGCAAGCCCACCGCGCCTTTGTTGAACGCACGTGTCAGGGAGTGATCGACGATGGTCAAATTACCCGGCACTTTCGGTACAAACTCGACTATGGTCGAACCGCCGGCCGGCACCAGTGTGGTCTGCACGTTGCGCTGAAACTTAGTACCGCCCTCGATGTACACCTTGTCAAATATCGCCCCAATCACATGAAAGCTTGAGGTCAGGTTTGGGCCACCCACGCCAAAGTACATACGCACTTTTTCACCGCTATTGGCGGTCAGTGCGTTCTTGCCAGTGAGCGCCCCGTCAGCCCCGTTGAACAGCACATACGTGGGGTTTTCATCGATGGCTTTTTGCATATCAAAGTTCTGCAGACCCTCGGCGCGAAAGGCCCCGGAGGTGTAGAAGTCGCCCTGCATTACATAGTATTCATGGTCAACCTTGGACATGCCCTCTTTGGGCTCAACCAAAATCATCCCTTACATGCCGTTGGCCACGTGCATGCCCACCGGCGCGGTGGCGCAGTGATACACATACAGGCCCGACGCCAGTGCTTTAAAGGTAAAGGTCGCCTCATTACCGGGGGCAATCAGGGTTTGTGCAGCACCGCCACCGGGGCCGGTCACGGAATGCAAATCGATGTTATGTGGGAGTTTATTACTGGCCAGATTCTTCAGGTGCAGCTCAACGGTGTCGCCCTCACGCACACGAATCATCTTGCCCGGCACTGTGCCGCCGAAGGTCCAAAACATGTATTTAGTGCCGGGGGCGATTTCTTTCTCGACCTCCTCCACCGTGAGATTTACCACCACCCGCGCCGGGGTTTTACGAGTAATAGGCGCTGGCATCGCCGGTGGCGCGACTAGTTCTTGCTGGACTACCGGTAAATTTGCCTCGCTGGCGGCATAAACAGCGCTGGACGTCAGGGCCAAGGCACCAGAGAGCGCGACAAACACGCCAGTGGCCAGTTTGAAGTTGAACTTTTGCATGATCTTCTCGCTTTTATAGTTAACAAAATGGGCTAAACCACGGGTTAAACCATTGTTCGATGAGCCTAAAAAGCATTTCCTTGATCTGGGTTAAGTCGGCAAAAAAATCCGTTAGCGTATTTTCAGCCGTCGTCCGACACACATTTCACCCACTCATAATCTGGGCAAAAAAAGAGCAGAGCGCTTGGCGCGATCTGCTCTTCCCCCTTCGTGTTAGGCGCTTTCGCGGCTAGCCATAGGAGCCAACGCTACCTGTGGCTGTTTTTTGCCCAGCAGCAAGCGCGCAGCAAACAACGCCAAAAACACGCAGCCGATGGCGAATACCACATCCCCCGGTACACGCATCCACACCAAGGTTTCCATCACGGGCGAGTGGATGATGTCGCTCGAACGGGCATACCAAAGATCGCGTTCAACACTGGCAATCGCTTGGTTAATCCCAGCTGGCAGC
>JBILAR010000129.1:0-8189 GCA_044354115.1 Pseudomonas sp.
GAATGGATCACCTCGGGCGAGCGGGCAAACCACATGCCTTGGGTAATGCTCGCCCAGGCTTGGTAGATGCCGGCGGGCAAGAGCGAGATAAACACCATCATCGCTAGGCCAATATTGAGGCACCAGAACATCGGCTTGAGCAGTGCGTCCGACCAGTTAGCGCGCTCCGACAAGCCCCGCAGGCAGAACAGCAACAAGCCAATCCCAAGCATGCCGTACACCCCAAACAGTGCGGCGTGGCCGTGGGCGGCGGTCATATTCAGGCCTTGCACGTAGTACAGGGCAATGGGCGTATTGATGGCAAAGCCGAGCAAACCGGCGCCGACCACGTTCCAGAAACCCACGGCGATAAAGCACAGAATCGACCATTTGTACGCCTGCACCCAAGGTGCAGCTTTGGAGCGCTGGTAGTTGCGATAGGCTTCCACACCGATCATCGCCAGCGGCACCACTTCCAGCGCCGAGAACATCGCGCCTATGGCAATCACAAAGGTCGGAGTGCCAGTGAAGTACAAGTGGTGCAAGGTGCCAAGGATGCCGCCGAACAGAAACACGATGGTTTCCAGCACGATCGCGGTGTTGGCGGTCGAGGCCCGAATCAAGCCGAGACGGGTAAACAGCAAGGCAATGACCGCAGTGGCGAACACTTCAAAGAAGCCTTCGACCCACAGGTGCACCAACCACCAGCGCCAGTATTCAATCATCGAGTAATGGGTGTGCGGGCCCCAGGTTAGCGAGGTGGCATAGAAGCCGCCGATGCACAGCGCGGCCAGGAACACCATGGCAATCAGGCCACGGCTCTCCGACGGTTTTTTCAGTGCCGGCAGTAACGCCCGACCGAGCAAGGTGACCCAAAACAGCAGGCCGACAAATAGCAGGATCTGCCAAACGCGGCCCATGCTGGTGAACTCTAAGCCCTGATTACCGATCCAGAAGCTAAAGGCATTGCCCTCATGTTGCAGGGTGCCAAGCCAACCGCAGGCGGTGGAGCCGACCACGATAAACAGCAACGCATAGAACAACAGGTCAACACCGAGCTTCTGAAACTTAGGCTCCACCCCGGAGATTGCTGGGGCGATATACAGGCCGGTGGCCAGCCATGCGGTGGCAATCCACAACACCGCAAACTGAGTGTGAATGGTGCGACTAACGGTGAACGGCAGAATGTCGGCCAGCGGGAAGCCAAAGAAGCTGTGGCCCTCGACCGCATAGTGGGCGGTGATCACGCCCATCAACACCTGCGTCAGAATCAGCCCAATCACCACAAAGAAGTACTTCTTGGTGGCGCGCATCGACGGCGTAGGCTTGAGATCAAACAGCGGGTCGCTTTTCGGCGCTACCGGGTCAGTTTCTTCCTTGTGAGTTGAGTGAAACAGAATCATCCCGGCGATGGCCGCGATCATGAAGATCACACTGGCGATCGACCACATACCAGTGCCGGCCGTAGGACTGTTAGCAACCAGCGGTTCATGCGGCCAGTTGCTGGTGTAGCTGACATCAGCCACACCAGGACGATCGGTGGCGGCCGACCAAGCGGCCCAGAACATAAAGGCGGGCAGCGCTTGCAAGTCGGCTTGATCCGGCAAGGAGCCTGCGTTCATCGCATATTGCTCACGCAGCGTGTCCAGCGCCGGATCGCTACCAAACAAGCCGACGTAGTGCGCCACCACCTGCGCCACGGCTGCGGCGCGTGCCGGCGACAGGCTAATGCTGCCGGTTGCGGCATCGTAAGTGTTGCCGCGCATCTCGGTTTTCAGCCGCGCATTCAGCTCGGCCTGTTGGCCAACGCTGAGTTGCGCAAAGGCTTTAGCGAACTCGTCTTGCGCCCAAATTTCGCGCAGCGCCGTGGCTTCGCGGTGCAGCCAGTCGGCCGACCAGTCGGGGGCGACATAACTGCCGTGGCCCCACACCGAACCCAGTTGCTGACCACCCGCGGCCAGCCAGGCTTCTTGGCCACGTTGTACTTGGCCCTCGGAGAATAGAACGCTGCCGTCTGTACTGACGACCTGTTTAGGGATGGGTGGCGCGGTCAGATAAATCTCTGTACCGACCCAGCCTAAAACGGCGAAGGACAGTACGCAGATGACCCCGAGCCAGGTCCAGAGCTTGCGCGTTGCATGCATGGCAAGGATTCCTTGTGCAATTAATTAAGTGGCAGACGGCCAGAGCAATTGCTTAGCGCCGTTAAAGATGGATTCTAGATACAGCTTTTATAACATGCAAGCAAAATACATCTTAATGTGTCGGAGCAGGCCAAGCGGGCTATAAAGCTATATGCTGAATACTGGATTAGCTGGGTGATTGAACCCGAGGCTGTGACACAACGTCACTTATCAAATTGCGAGTACGCCATGCGCCTAACCGCCTACACCGACTACACCTTGCGCACCCTGATGTTTTTGGCCTTGAATCAGGATCGTCTGGTGACCATTCAAGACATCGCCCAAGCGCACGGAATATCCAAAAACCACCTGATGAAGGTGGTTCATCAACTGGGTATGTCGGGCATGGTAGAAACTGTGCGTGGGCGCAACGGCGGACTACGACTGAAAAAGTCGGCGAGTGAGATCAATGTCGGCGCGGTGGTGCGCCACACTGAAACTGACTTTTTTATGGCCGAGTGTTTTAACTCAGCCAGCAATACCTGCGTGTACTCGCAAGCCTGCGCTTTGAAAGGCGTATTAGGGGCGGCCACCGAGGCGTATTTGGCGGTGCTCGATGCGGTGACACTGGGGCAGTTGATTAACGCCGACGGGACTTTATTACGCTCGGCGCATAATCTAGTACCCAACAGAGCCATCGCCAGCAGTGCCGACTAGTTAGCCGTTGGTAACCGCCATTAGAGACTCGCCAGCCGATTACGACCCTGCGTCTTGGCCAGATACAGCGCCTTATCGGCCTGTTCATAAAGCTGCGCCAGCGCCCCACCTTGCACCGGAAACAAACAGGCGACGCCGATCGACAAGGTGACCACTGGCGCGGTTGTCGAGGCCGCGTGGGCAATTTGCAACTGTTCCATTGCGCCGCGCAGTTGTTCGGCGCGCTGACACGCCTCGGCGGCGCTGATGTCGTACAGCAACACGGCAAACTCTTCGCCACCCAAACGTACCGACATATCCAAGGGGCGACGCCCCGCCCCCGCCAGCAGCTGACCAATTTTCTGCAACACGGCGTCGCCGGCTTGATGGCCGTACCTGTCGTTATAGAGCTTGAAGTGATCGACATCGCAAATCAGCATCGCCACGCCCACCTCTTCCCGCTGGGCCAAGCGCCACAAGCGTTCGAGTTGTCGACTAAAGCTACGCCGGTTATGCAAGCCGGTGAGGCTGTCATGCTCGGCCAACACCCGCATCAAACGGCTGATCAAAAAGTGCTCGCGGGATTTGTATTCCAGTAAGTAGCAACCGACGATGCCGATCAAGTTACCAAACACTAAAAACAGCAGGTTATTCAGCAGAATCGGCGTCGAAATACCGACCCACAATTCAAACAGCAGATAACTTATCAGCATCAGCAGCGGGCTGATCAGCGCCTCCGACAAGCGCAAACCAACCAAAAAATAGCCGGCCATGCACACCAGCAGTAATCCCTCATAGGGAAAATGTGGCTCGACTCTATGCGCAATCGCAATCACCGCCGCCGCGCCGACACCCAGCGCAGAGATACAGGCAATCGATAACGGATTAAGCAGATGGGTGTGTTTGCGCCGGATCAACAGAGCGCCACACAACAGCAAAAACACCAACACCAGCGCGCGCACCGCCAGCATCCACCAGCGCTCTTGGCTACTAATCAGCAACTGGTCGACCAACGCAAAGGCGCACCACAGCACAATCGCTCCGATCAGTGCGGTACGTTGCAGCTCAAAGCGATCATTGCGGACAAACTCGAGATACTCACCTTCCAGCGGCGCACTAAAACGCAAGCGTCGAAAGCCAACCGCTAGTTGGTCGGCGTAGGTATTGGAACCTACGTCATTTAGCCATTCGTGATCTAACGCCACTTTACATCCTCAGCCAGCAAGCCTTACTGACTGTAACTTAGGGCTGCGGCTATTAGCGACAGCTAGCAAGGTGGCCGGCTGATATTTATTTGCAGGCACATCCGCCAGCTAAGCCTCGAACTCCGCCTGCAGCGCCGCACGCACGCAATACAACATGCCCTCACTGGCACGCCCAGCGAACTGCGCCGCCAGCGCCGCCACGCTGGGCAACTCGCCCTCGCCATCGAGAAAGGCCTCCTGAATTTCACCGAGCAAGGCCTCGGGCACATCCAGCGCCTGCTCCAGGCTCAATTGCTGACGGCTAATGGCTTCGGCCAGCAGGCTGTAAACGTTTTTCTCCGAGCAATTGAGCTGGCGGGCGATCTGCACCGGAGTCATGCCGGCGCACGCCAGGCTGACCAGCTCGTGGCGTAAATCGGCCACCACCCGTGGCGCATCGGCCTTGCCCTGCAACACTTCAAGAAAGGCCTGGCCATAACGCTCAAGCTTGCGCGCACCCACCCCGCCCACCTCGGCCATTTCACTCATGGAGCCGGGCTTGCTACGCAGCATTTCCAACAAGGTGGAGTCGGGAAAGATCACATAGGGCGGCACGCCATGCTCTTGCGCCAAGTTGCGGCGCAAGGTGCGCAGCGCTTCCCACTGCTCACGCTCGTCGCCGCGCACCAACTGGCTGGCATTGCTGCTGCCACTGGTTTTACTGCTCTGCGCAGGTTTCAGGTCGCGGCGTAGTTGCAGTTGCGCCTCACCGCGCAGCAGCGGCCGGCAACTCTCGCTCAAGCGCAAACTGCCGTAGCCTTCCAGATCGACATCGGCCAAACCACGCGCCACCAACTGACGGAACAGTGAGCGCCACTCGCCCTCGCTCAGGGCCTTGCCCAAACCGAACACCGAGAGGTGCTGATGACCATGACTGCGCACCTTGTCGTTGTCGCGACCGAGCAGCAAATCGATCAAATGCCCAGTGCCATAACGCTGACCGCTGCGGAATATCGCCGACAAGGCTTGGCGGGCCGGCTCGGTGGCATCCCAGGTCTGCACCCCGTCAACACAGTTGTCACAATGCCCGCAAGGCTCAGCCATTTCCTCATCGAAGTACGCCAACAAGGCTTGCCGACGACAACCAATTTGCTCGCACAGCGCCAGCATGGCGTCGAGCTTGTGCTGCTCCAAACGCTTATGCCGCTCGTCACCGTCGGAGTTATTCAGCATCTGTTTGAGCATCAGCACATCTTGCAGGCCGTAGGCCATCCAGGCATCCGCCGGCAGGCCATCGCGCCCGGCCCGGCCGGTTTCTTGGTAGTAGGCTTCCAACGACTTAGGTAAATCCAAATGGGCGACAAAGCGCACGTTGGGTTTGTCGATGCCCATGCCAAAGGCGATGGTGGCGACCATGATCAGGCCTTCCTCATTGAGGAAGCGCTTCTGGTGATAGGCGCGCAAATCGCTGGGCAAACCGGCGTGATACGGCAGCGCGGGAAAACCCTGAGCCGAGAGAAAGGCCGCCACCTCATCGACTTTTTTGCGCGACAGGCAATAAACAATCCCGGCATCGCCACGGCGGTCGCTGAGAAACGCCAGTAGCTGCTTACGCGGCTGCTCTTTGGGCACGATGCGGTAGAAAATATTCGGCCGGTCGAAGCTGGCTAAAAAACGCTCAGCGTTCTCTAGGTGCAGGCGTTGCACGATTTCCTCGCGGGTGCGCATGTCTGCCGTGGCGGTCAGGGCAATGCGTGGCACATTCGGGAACAGCTCGGCCAACTGGCCTAATTGCAGGTATTCCGGACGAAAATCGTGCCCCCACTGCGACACGCAATGCGCCTCGTCGATGGCAAACAGGGCAATCTCCAGGCTCTGCAAAAACGCCAACATGCGTGGCTGCACCAAGCGCTCGGGGGCCAGATAGAGCATCTTGATCTCGCCACGACGGATTTTGTCGGCGATCTCGCGTTGCTCGGCGGCGCTTAGTGTCGAGTTCAATGCGGCCGCTGCCACGCCAAGTTCATCCAGCGTTGAGACTTGATCGTCCATCAAGGCAATCAGCGGCGAAACCACTACCGCCAAACCGTCGCGCAGCAGCGCCGGCACTTGAAAACACAACGACTTGCCACCGCCGGTGGGCATCAGCACCAAGGCATCGCCGCCCGCCGCCACGCGTTCAATAATCGCCTGCTGACGACCACGGAATTGGTCGTAGCCAAAGACGTCTTTAAGAATGCGCTTAGCCTGCACCAGCATAGAAACTCCAAGTCTTAACGCAGCGCCCCATTGCAAAGCCCCACGCTGAGCAGACAGCCTCTAGCCAAAACCGCTAGAACTGCCATAAATCGGCCATTATACGCAAGCTGACGGCGCAAAGGCCCGCACCTATTACGTGCTTTTGCCGCCAGCGTCGCACTAGACTAGACTTGTCCTTCGCTTATTCTTTCAAGGTAGCCCCAGATGTCATTCGCTGAGCAATTGAACCGCCTGCAAGCCTTTCTCGACGCCGACGAATTGCACGACGAGGCGCTCGACTATGTGGCTGCCCACGGCTTTCTGACCGCCCTGTCGATCTGCACCGAGCAACCGGATGAGCGCGAGTGGATTGACGCCCTGTTCTCCGAGCCGCCGCACTATCGCAGCGACGAAGAACGTGCCGACATCGAAGCGACCCTAATCCAGCTCAAATCCCATATCGCCCGCCAGCTGGCCAGCGATGACGAGCCGGAAATCCCGTGCGAACTCGACCTTGGCGATGAGCCGGACGACTCCGACCTACGCGGCTGGTGCATCGGCTTTATGGAAGGGGTGTTCCTGCGCGAAGCCGCCTGGTTTGAAGACGCCGAAGACGAAGTCAGCGAGCTGTTGCTGCCGATCATGGCGGTGTCGGGCTTGTTCGACGACCAACCGGAATTCAGCGACATTGCCCAAGACCGCAACATGGTTGACGACATGGTTGAGCAAATCCCCGAGTTGCTCACCGCACTGTTCTTACTGTGCAACGCCCCTGACGAAAAACCAGCACTGCTGAAGCCGCGTCACCACTAAGCACGGTACCGCCATGCCCAGCCTGCGCATCCATCCCCATGCGGGTGTTCGCTACGCACTATTGCTGCTGGGCTGGTTGTGCGTAGTCTTGGGGGTAATCGGCATATTTCTGCCATTACTCCCGACCACACCCTTCCTACTCTTGGCGGCCGCCTGTTTTATGCGCAGCTCCCCACGTTTCTACACCTGGCTGGTGCAACACTCGCGGCTCGGCCCGTGGATTCACGCCTATTTGGATGGTCACGGGATACCGCTACGCGCCAAGGTCTACGCAATTAGCTTGATGTGGTCGAGCATCGCCCTCTCCTGCTATTTGCTGCCGTTTATCTGGGCCAGGGCGTTTATGCTAATGAGTGCAATACTGGTAACACTGTACATACTGCGGCAAAAAACCCTGCCCGCGCGTACCTCTACGCCCTAACCTGCTGGCACCTGAGCCATGAATGCAGACATGCATACGCGAGTAAGTAGCCTGGCGCGATATCGCTGCATACCCGCCTGGCTTAGGCCTGCGCTGCTGGCATGCCTGCTTGCTTGTGTTGCCATCAGCTATGCCGACTGGAGTTTTGAGTTAATTATCCGCAACGCCGAAAAGCGCTACGGCAACCTCGGCAGTGCTAAGGCACGCATTGAAAACTGGGATCAGCTAATCAACAGCAGCCAAACACTCTCGGAAAGCGACCAACTGGCAGCGGTTAATCGCTTTTTTAATCGGCAATTGCGCTTTGTCGACGACAGCATCAACTGGCGCCAGACCGATTACTGGGCCACACCCGTCGAAGCCTTGGTTAAAGGTGCCGGCGACTGTGAAGACTACGCCATCGCTAAATACTTCACCCTGCGCCGCCTCGGTGTACCCAGCGAGAAACTGCGCATCACCTATGTTAAAGCCCTCAAATACAACCAAGCGCACATGGTGTTGACCTACTACAGCAGCCCCAGCGCCGTGCCCTTGGTGCTCGACAATTTGATTGGCGAAATCCGCCCGGCCACCCAGCGTAAAGACCTGCTGCCGGTCTATGCCTTCAATGCCGAAGGCCTGTATCTGCCCGGCACAGCAACCGGCAAACGCGCCAGTGACAGCAAGAAGCTCTCACGCTGGCAAGATCTACTGAAAAAAATGCGCGAAGAAGGCTTCGCTATTGGCGAAGGCTAG
>JBILAR010000168.1:0-4237 GCA_044354115.1 Pseudomonas sp.
CATCATTAGCAACTACTCAACCAGCTCTGACGTGTTGGTGGTGATGGTTGAGACCTCGCCTGAGGGTTGTTCGACCCATGAGACGCTGACGCCTATCGACGAACTTATGTGGTCGTTGGAGAACACGCCTGGGGTGCAGTCGGCGATCTCCTTGGTGACTGTTTCCAAGCAAGTGATCAAGGGCATGAACGAGGGCAGCCTGAAATGGGAAACCTTGTCGCGCAACCAAGACGTGCTGAATAACTCGATCTCACGCGCCGATGGCTTGTACAACACCGACTGCTCATTGGCACCGGTGTTGGTGTTCCTTAACGACCACAAGGCGGAAACCCTTGATCGTGCCGTGAACGCGGTGAAGCTATTCGCTAAAGAGCACGACACCGAGAACCGCAAGTTTGTCTTGGCGGCCGGTAATGCCGGGATTGAAGCGGCCACCAATGAGGTGATCAAACAGTCTGAGTTGACGGTCTTGCTGTTGGTGTATCTGTGCGTGGCGGTCATGTGCATGATTACCTTCCGCTCGTTTGCCGCCACCCTGTGCATCGTGCTGCCGTTGGTGCTGACCTCGGTGCTGGGGAATGCGCTGATGACTTTCCTCGGGATTGGCGTCAAGGTGGCAACCTTGCCGGTAATCGCCTTGGGTGTGGGTATCGGTGTCGACTACGGCATTTATATCTACAGCCGCCTAGAAAGCTTCCTGCGCGCCGGTTTACCGTTGCAAGAGGCCTACTACCAAACGCTTAAGTCGACAGGTAAGGCGGTGTTGTTTACCGGTCTTTGCTTGGCTGCCGGCGTGGCAACTTGGATGTTCTCGGCAATTAAATTTCAAGCTGACATGGGCTTGATGCTGACCTTTATGTTCCTAGTGAACATGTTCGGAGCCATCTGGCTGTTGCCAGCCTTGGCGCGTTTCTTGATTAAACCGGAGAAACTCGCCGGTAAAGCCGGTGGTTCGTTACTCGCGCACTAAGCCACTCGCGCAACAAAAAAACCGCAGCCTTGGCTGCGGTTTTTTTATGGCTCTGTCCCAGTTATGTGTTGCAAAGGGATCAACAACCTCTTGCTGACAAAGTTCGCGCTAAATGCGCACTCAAAATTGATGCTCGAACGCCGCTGCGGTTTTGTTTGAGCGATTGGTTTCGCCTTTACGTCGAGTCACTTCTGGCAGTCGCCCCAGAAGTAACCAAGAAGGCTTGCCCCTGCCATCCGGGTCTCGCTGCGCTCGACTTCCCTCACCCAATCATTGCTCTGTGGGCCCGCTGTGACGGGCCATCCATGGCCCAACACAGCTCTCGCGGCATCCTGCCGCTCAATCCACTACGCAACGATTGCGTTCGGCCTGCTGAAAAGGGGCGTTTGTCCTGGCACGGATTAAATTGTCAGCCGCAGCAAAGCGTCGGCTTTTTAATTTAAAAAGACCCAAGCCAAGCGAAAATCTACCGATCGGCTCGGTCCAAATACCCCCGTCAGAAGGCCGAGTGCAGGTGTTGTGTAGAGGGGCGTTTGGCAGGATGCCAAACGAGGCATGTTGGGCCAAGGATGGCCCGTCTTGCCGACCCTCGGAGCAATGCCGGAACGAGGGGAGTTGAGCGCAGCGAAACCCGGATGTCGGGCGCGCTTTCTCTTTGGTTACTTTCTCTTTTGCGCGCGCCAACGTAGCGCAGCGGAGTAACAGCCGCAGGCTGGCCCGAAGGGCGAGTGCAGCGAGTCAAGAGAAAGTAACTCGCCGAGGGGCGAAACCGATAGTGGTCATGCCGCAACGTAGGCGGGTGACGCTCTAAAAATTGACGCAACACATAACTGGTAGATAGCCTTTTTTGCTTGGATTTTAACAGCGGCCTGTTGCGCTCAATCTTGCGCTGGGCTTTGGTTTGTCAGCTGACTCTCCAGCCAAGCGCAAAAGCTGCGGGTTAGTGGGTTGTTGGCGCTGTCGTGGTGCACCAGCCAGGCCCAGTTCGGGCCGGCGATGCGCTGCTCGGTCAAGGCCTGTAGCAGGCCGCTGCTCTGTGCTGTTTGGCTAAGCAACTGGCTGACGAGGGCAATCCCCAGCCCACCGCAGGCCGCATCCAGCAGTAGTCCTGGGTCGGAGAAGTTCAGGCCATTGCTTTGCTGGCCGACATCCGCACCACCCGCCACCGTCCAGTGGCTCCAATCCATTTGCCGCTCACCATGCAGGGTGCAGCGTTGTGTGGGCGCTTGGGCCAGTACGTTGGGGTGGCAGGCGGCAAACAGTTGGTCGCGATACAGCACTTTAAAGTTGCACTCGGCTTGCGCGCTAAGGTCGTCACGCACCGCCAAATCGATGGTTTGGCTGGCCATGTCGGGGGCTTCGTCGCTGGTAAATAGCCACAGATCGACCTCGGGGTGCAGTTGGCGAAAATCGGCCAGGCGCGGCAGTAACCAGTGGCGGGCGAACGCTGGGGTGGTGTTGAGGATTAGCTGGTTGGGCTTGTGGTACTGATCGAGCCGGCGGATGCCCGAGGCCAGTTGTTGCAGCAAGGTTTGGGTGGTGCTGAGCAGGTCGTGGCCGGCATCGGTGAGGCTGACGCTGCGCCCGTTACGCTCAAACAGCGGCTGCTCAAGGTAGGCCTCGAGGCTACGAATCTGCTGGCTGATGGCCGACTGGGTGAGGTGCAGTTCATCGGCGGCCTTGTGGAAACTGCCCAGCCGGGCGGCCGCTTCGAAGCCGCGCAAGGTGTTCAACGGTGGCCAGTGTTTGAGCATGTCTGATAAGTCTCGCTAATCATTTATCGGCTAAATCTATCGTTTGTTACGGCATTTTTACAGGCTTAGCATGATTGTCATGGCCGCCTTGGCGGTTTTCTGTGAACACAATGACTTAACTGAACGGTGTTTGTCATGCAGCAACTTTCCTCGCACGAGCAGTTAACACTCAAGACGGCGGTGCGCCTCAAACCAT
Source organism: Pseudomonas sp. (assembly GCA_044354115.1). Lineage (GTDB taxonomy): Bacteria > Pseudomonadota > Gammaproteobacteria > Pseudomonadales > Pseudomonadaceae > Aquipseudomonas. The sequence goes on from JBILAR010000168.1 coordinate 2,921, forward strand.
TAACACGCGTTGCAAACGCAAGGAATTTGATCATGCACGCTAGCCATAAATTGTTGCTCTGCTCGTTGACCCTAGCCATTAGCGCGGCCATGCCGGCGGCGCAGGCGGCAGCCGACAAGACCCTGCACCTGTTCAACTGGGCTGACTATTTTGCCGAGGACACCATTGCCAAGTTCACCGCCGAGACTGGCATCAAGGTGACCTACGACGTGATGGACAGCAGCGAGACGCTGGAGGCCAAGATGATGTCGGGTCATAGCGGCTACGACCTGATCTTCCCCGGCGATACCGTCAGTGAGCGCTTGATGCGTGCCGGTGCCTTGAAAGAATTGGATAAAACCAAGTTGACTCATCTGGCCGATATCGAGCCGGGCTTGCAGAAGTTGCACGCCAACTATGTGCACGCCAGCAAGGCCACAGTGCCTTACACCTGGGGCACCATCGGCCTGACCTACAACGTCGACATGATCAACAAACGCATGGCCGATGCGCCGGTGAATAGCCTGGACATGTTGTTCAAGCCCGAGCTGGCGGCCAAGTTTAAAGATTGCGGTATTTCGATTATCGACTCGCCCGACGAAGTCTTGGCTGTGGTGCTCAACTACCTCGGCCGGCCACCGCGCAGCGGCGAGCCAGATGACCTCAAGGCCGCCGAAGAAACGCTGATGAAGTTGCGCCCTTTTGTCGGCAAGTTTCAGTCGCAACCGACCACCCAGTTGGTCAATGGCGAGTTGTGCCTGTCGCTCGGTTACAGCGGTGACATGACCCAGTCGCAACGCGCCGCCGAATCTGCCGGGAAGAAAATTAACTTCGGTTATCGCATCCCGAAAGAAGGCAGCACCGTGTGGATGGACACCATGGCGATTCCGGCCGATGCCAAGAACCCTGAGTACGCCTACGCCTTTATTAACTTCGTGATGCGTCCGGAAAACATGGCGGCCATCAGCAACTTCACCGGCTACCCGACCTCCAACGCCAAGGCTCGCGCCAACGTCGATCCGCTGATGACCGGCAACCCTGACATCTACGTGGCCGACGCGACCTATGAGCGCCTGATTCAGGGTGTCGACATTCCGCAAAAAACCATGCGCGCACGTATGCGTACTTGGACCAAGTTCAAAACCGCCAAGGTTAACTAAGCGCCAGCGCTAGCAGCCTGTCGGGCTTAGGCGTCCGTAGCGAGGGAAAGACCGGTTTGAGGCAGTTTTTGCGCTCTTTTGAGGCGAATAGTCACTCTCTTTAACGAGAAAGAGCGCGAAAAATGACCAAATCCGGCTTTTCCGCAGCAGGACAGACCTAAGTCCGACAGGCTGCTAG